>PWXG01000205.1 GCA_003561215.1 Thermotogales bacterium | reverse complement strand
TTGAACGGGACCATGCCGGCTACTGTGAACATCAGTTGCGGATCATTGGGAATGAGCGATGCACTTGGAAGTACTACGTGGTCCTTCTTCTTGAAGAAATCGAGAAAACTCTTTCGAATTTCACTTCCGGTCATTTCTTGGGTCACCTCAGCTGAGAATGTTCAGAAATACATAGAATAGTGGTGTAGCGAACAGTAATCCATCAATCCTGTCAAGTATTCCGCCGTGTCCAGGAAGCATGTCTCCAGAGTCTTTAACTCCGTGGAATCGCTTAAGTGCTGACTCCGAAATATCCCCGAGGGTTCCGAACAGAGAAACGACCAGCGACAGTACTGCAAAATCGAGAAGACTGAACGAGGATACCTCGTATAGCCCTAATACCCCTCCGATCCTTGTGAAGAGAAGCATGAAGGCAAGCGCGAGGACATAACCTCCGATGGCTCCCTCAAGACTCTTCTTCGGGCTATAAACCTGAGAAATCTTGACCTTTCCGAATCTGCTACCTATAAAAAAAGCACCGATATCGAATACCCACACAGAGACAAGTCCCATGAGGGTCAGAAAAGCCCCAAACTGGATATATGTAGGGAAAAAGAACGAAAGGTTGAAGCTGATATACACAAGGGCAAAGACCCCGTTCGTGATGAATCCCTTTGCTTTCATGATATTGTTAATGCCAAGGATCGTCAGAGCAGTGATTGCGATTGAAGAAATGACAAACACAAGCTCCGGCCTGAAAGAAATCTCCACGGAATTGCCCATCTTGCCGAGTAGCAAACCATAGAAAACCGTCGAGAGAGCGATTACTGCACATATAATCAATTTGAGAACAGGAACTCCTTCTTTCTTCAAGCTGAAAGAAAGATACTCGTAAGCAGAAAGCAACACAACGGTTGAGACCAGCCCGATTGCGGAGTAATAATTCAGAAAGCATAGCACAACAAACGGCGCGATAATTGAAGCGGTTACGACTCTCACCTTAGTGTTGCTCAGGGTTCTCCTCCTCCGATATGGAACCGAATCTTCTTTGCCTGGCTGAGTAGTCTTCAAGAATTGACTGGAACTCATTCTCATTGAAGTCTGGCCACAGAGTCTCGGTGAAATAGAACTCGCTATATGCACTCTGCCACAGTAAGAAATTGCTCATCCTGTGCTCTCCCGATGTCCTGATTATGAGGTCCGGATCGGGAACGTCCCTGGTATAAAGGTTGCTGGCGATTGCCTGTTCATCTATCTTTTCGGGATCTGCTCCAGTCTTCGCGATCTTCCTTAACGCATCAACAATCTCTGTTCTTCCTCCGTAATTGAGTGCGATAAGAAGATCCAGCCTTTCGCCTTTCGAAGTACTTTCTTCAATATAGTCACAGAACTGTGTTAGTTCGCGTCCGAGCTGATCTCTTCTTCCGATAAACCGCATTCTCAGCCCTTCTTTGACCATTTCTGGGAGCCTTTCGCGGAGGTAATCGACCATTATACTAAAGAGGAAACGGATCTCCTCTTTCGGCCGTTTCCAGTTTTCCGTCGAAAACGTGTAGAGAGTCACATAACGTATACCCCTGTCAGCACTCCAGTGTGCCAGATCATCTGCGACCCTTATACCCTTACTATGGCCTTCGGTTCTCGGTAGCCCTTGCCTTCTTGCCCAACGGCCGTTGCCGTCCATAATGACCGCAACGTGTTTCGGGTATTCCATCAGAATTCCATTATTTCTTTTTCTTTCCTTGAGAAGAGCTCATCCATCTCCGAAACATACTTGTCCGTTAATTCCTGAATATCCTCCTGGAACCTTGCGAGATCGTCTTCCGTAATCTCCTTGTTTTTCTCGAGATCTCTCGCTTCCCTTATAATATCTCTCCGGATGTTCCTGATGGCAATCTTTCCGTTTTCCGCAACATCCTTGGAGATCTTCACCCAGCGCTCGCGCTGCTCCGTTGTAGGGATCGGGAAGTTCAGCTTGATTATGTTTCCGTCATTTAGAGGTGTTATGTCGAGATTCGATTTGAGGATAGCCTTCTCAATACTGCTCAAGGTATTCTTGTCCCACGGCTTGATAAGCAGGGTGCGTTCTTCCGTCACATTGACAGAGGCCATCTGATTTACAGGAGTAGGGACACCGTAGTAATCAGCTTTCACTGTCTCCAGAAGCGCAGGAGAAGGTCTTCCAGTGCGCAAATGGCTATACTCCTCTGCAATCTTCTCGACGCTCTTCTTCATTCTCTTTTCTGCTTCCTTCAGTAGATCGTTGGTCACGTCTATTCCTCCCCGCGTCACCTTTGAGTCACGCCGATTATATCACAGTCCCAAACCAGTTAACAGAAGCCGAAACACTCCAAGATGCACTGCTTCTGAGAGTCGCGCTTGTTGAATTGCTGATGGGCATCTGGTAAAATCGTGTCGAAGCTTTATAGTAGGAGGAATTCGAGTGCTGACTCTATTTGGACTGACACTTTACGCACCGCCTGGCGAAGCTGCTCCGGCACCAACCGACACCGCGCCCGGTGCGGGTGGCTTCTCTGGAATCATCATCTGGCTGCTGATTATGGTAGCACTGTTCTACTTCATGATAATCATGCCCCAGCGTCGTAGATCGAGACAATTTAACGAAATGATGTCGAGGCTCAAAGAGGGCGATAGGATTGTCACTGCCGGAGGAATCGTGGGAAAAGTAATCACCATCAAGGGCGATAGTATCAGAATCAGATCTGGCAACAACACGGAGCTAGACGTTACAAGGCGCTCCATAGCCGCGATAGTCGGCAAAGGTGATACCGAAAACGTCGAACCAGAAATTGGCAAGAAATAGCCCTGTCGTGGGAAAGGAGGTGCCTTGTCCAGAGTAATTCGGGCAAGAGAGTATTGTGAGAGCAAATCAGAAGAGACTGATAGTAACAGTCGCGGTTTTGATCGTTGCAGCTGTGGTCTTGTTGATACCGCGAGCCCCTGCACCTGAGGGGGCGAATTTCCTTGAAAGAGTAGCTGCGAATATAAGACTTGGCTTAGATATACAAGGTGGAGCACTGCTTGAGTATCAGATGCTTACCGATGCGCCGGCTGCCGAACAGGGAGATCTTGCAGAACGAGTGATCGGCGTGCTACGGCGGAGATTGGATGCTGCAGGATTTACCGAAGCTACCGTCGAGAAGGTTAGTACGGCAATAACGTTCGGTGAAGAGGTCCCGCCGGTCAGAGTTCGAGTCCAGATTCCTGGCATAACGGACATAGAGCGGGCCGAAGCACTGGTCGGGCAAACAGGACGGCTCTATTTTGCAGACGTTTTGGATATTCAGACCAGTCCTTCTACTCCGACTGCTGAAGGCATAACTCCACTGGAGCTCAGTCGGCGAAGGCTTCAGGATGCGGAGCCCTACTGGTTAAAACACATGCATTTTGAAGAGACGAACAGGTGGTACTACGTTAGTCCGAAAATCAACGTCGCTAACAGGTATCTTGAACTGGACGGAAGCGAAGTAACTGAAGCTCGTTCCCAGATAAATCCTCAACCCAGTCCCGGACAGGGACGTTATATGGTTACCCTCAGGTTCAGCAGTGAAGGAGCTCGCGTCTTCAGGGATATCACTGAGTCAAAAGCGGCTTATCCTGCACAGGATAACCGGAAGTTGCTGGCGATAATCCTAGATGATAGGGTTATCATAGCTCCTGTCGTGCAGTCTGCAATCAGGGACGGCAACGCTGTAATCGAGGGCCTTACGAGCCTCGACGAAGCCAGGGAAGTGGCCATCCTCGTCGGCAGCGGTAACTTGCCTGTCGAACTGGCTTCTTTCAACAAGCAGGTGCTTTCACCCACTCTCGGAAGGGACATCATCATGACGAGTCTCTGGGCAGGTTTGGGTGGACTTGCGATAATAATGATCTACATGGTGGTATTTTACGGAAAAATCGGTATGGTGGCGAACTTTGCGCTCCTGTACAACTCGTTGCTGCTTTTCGGAGTGCTTTCCGTGACAGGTTCGATATTGACGCTTCCGGGAATCGCAGGGATCATTCTTACGATCGGAACAACCGTCGACGGAAATGTCCTGATATTCGAGCGTATGAAGGAAGAGCTGAGATTGGGCAAGACCCCGGAGAATGCTGTAGACGGGGCTTTTAGTAAGGTTACCTGGACGATTTTTGATGCAAACCTCACTACCGTCCTGGCCGGACTCGTGCTTCTGTATTTTGGCACGGGAACCGTCAAGGGATTTGCGACGACCCTGATCATCGGTGTGCTTGGTGCTATGTTTACCAACCTCGTCGTTTCACGTGCGATGCTCGTGGGCTTCGCTCACACCATCGATCCCCGAAGATACGTTGCCAGAGTTGCCGAAGCTGAAGGGAGCGATGCCCGATGAGACGCTCGATAGATTTCGTCGGAAAAAGGAAGATTTTCATGACCTTGTCTATAGTGATAATTGCTGCCCTGTTGGTCTTCATGTTTTTCAAGGGTTTCAACTTCGGTGTGGATTTCGTTGGGGGCGTAGAGATAAGTGTTGCCGTTCCTGACCTGGAGTTGTCTGTAGGAGATGTCAGGGAGCTTCTCACCGAGGTCAATCCGATCTTTGCAGGTGCGCGAATTATCCAGCAAAGACCACTTACAGATGCCGAAGCAGAGCAGCGAAGTAGATTCTCAATTGTTGTAACATCTGAAGAGGAAGCTATCGATGGAGAACTGCTTGAGTCGAATATCATTGAAGGACTGGGAGGAAAGGGTGTCACGAGAGACGACATCCTGTCGATAAGCAATATATCAGGTTTTGCAGCACAGGAGATTAGAGGTTTTGCCTGGACAGCGGTGATCTTTGCCGTCGCTCTGATCCTTCTATATATAACTGTGAGATTCCGCTTCTCGTTTGGTGTGGGTGCTATCATGGCGCTGGGCCACGACGTTCTGATTGTCCTGGGTTTTTACAGTCTATTCGGGATGGAAATAAACGCGCCAGTCATTGCCGCTTTACTCACGTTACTTGGTTATTCATTGAACGATACGATCGTTGTCTATGACAGGGTAAGAGAGAACCTTAAGAAAATGCGAGGCCATACGGTCGAAAACATAGTAAACAGAAGCATCAACGAAGTAATAGTGCGTTCTTTGAATACGTCGCTGACCACGTTCGCAGTGGTGATGATGCTCTTCATCTTCTCAGGTGAAGTGCTGAGGCCGTTTGCTTTCGGGATGCTTGTCGGTGTTGTCGTCGGAACGTATTCATCGCTATATGTTGCAGCACCAGTCGTTATCAACTGGATGAAGATGCGCGAATCACGCCTGCAAGCAAAACCGGCCGTAAAGCATTGAATTTGGCCTAAGGTTGCATTATAATGCAAGTTATGTGGGGTCGTAGCGCAGTTGGGAGCGCGCTACAATGGCATTGTAGAGGCCGAGGGTTCGAATCCCTTCGACTCCACCAAATGCGGGGACAGTGTCCCCGCGTTTTCATGAGGGAGGATTGAAAATCAACAGGATAGTTGCTCTGAAACTACTTGTTTCTGCATTGCTGTTCGTCGCAGTAGCGGTGCCTGCTGTAAGCTTTCTTTCGACCATGGAGCACGATGTTGCGGGCGAGATTCTCAAACTGCTCGATACTGCACAGGGCTATGTCTGGATGACAAGCTACTCGCTCGATCACCAGGGTGTGGTTGGCAGGCTTAACGGGCTCTTCCTTGCGGGGATCGAAGTCAAGGTGATGATCGACTCAGCATCTTCGGCAAGAACGATTCTGTCAAAGCCGCTCTTCGAAGTGACAGTTGATTCTTCTTCAGGGCTGATGCATGCGAAGTTGCTTATCATTGACGGCAGGACAGCCGTCTTTGGAACTGGCAATTTCACACAAAGCGGTCTGCTCGGAGATTCAAACACATTTCTGGTCTTCAATGGTTGTGATCACGTGCAGATACTGCAAGAGTTTGTCCAGGCGATCCTTGAAGGTGGCAGTGTCGCTTCGAAGAAGACAGGGAACACGACATATGTCATGACCCCTTCAGAGAGCGGGAGACAGATGCTTCTTGAGAATGTCCTGGGAGCAAGAAAGGAGATTCGCTTTCTCTCTTATGCTTTCACCGACACAGAGCTTCTCGCATTACTCAAATACAAGTCAGCAACAGGAGTATCTGTAAGGGGAGTTGTGGACAGGTGGAACGAGGACTACTCTCCCGTTGCGCAATACCTGCAAACAGGTTTGCAGGTGCGCTTTCCCTCGGACAATCTACGCATTCACGACAAGACGATTGTTATCGATCGGAAGATCGTCATTACCGGGTCTGCCAATCACTCATTCAATGCGTGGCAGAAAAACCGCGAGGTCGTTGCTATAATTGAGTCTGCCGAACTGGCAGAGAAGTACCTTGCTCACTTTTCATATCTGTGGGAGGTAGCTGACTATGATTATACGAATGGGGCTTGCACAGATCAATACGACAGTAGGAGATTTCGAGAAGAATATTCAAAAGGTATGTGACTACATATCACAAGCTGAGAGCCAGGAGGTATCCATCCTTCTCTTCCCAGAACTGACATTGACCGGTTATCCTCCTGAAGACCTGCTGATAAAGACAAGCTTCATCAAACAAAACCTTGAAGCCATGAAGGAGGTCAGGGATTTCACGAAGGGCAAGAGAGTCCTTGTAATCGTGGGGTTTGTGGATTTCGAGACAGAAATCTACAACTCTGCTGCGGTCATCCAGAATGGTGAAGTTGCTGCAGTCTACAGAAAGATGGCTTTGCCGAACTACTCCGTCTTCGACGAAAAGCGCTACTTCTCTCCCGGGCAGAGACCTGTTGTTCTTACCAGTGGTAAACTCCGGTTCGGTGTGAATATCTGTGAGGACATCTGGCTCCCCTCCGGTCCGATGCTCGAACAGGGAACGGCCGGGGCCAGTATCATCCTTAATCTTTCCGCATCGCCTTTTTCGAGGGGAAAGGTGGAATCCAGAGACTCTCTTCTGAGAACTCGTGCGATGGAATATTCGAGTGTGATCGCTTACTGTAATCTCGTAGGCGGGCAGGATGAACTCGTTTTCGATGGCAGGAGCTGTGTTGCAACACCAGTTGGTGATATCTACTCAGCCTCCGCTTTTGAAGAAGAGTTGTTTGTGATGGATCTAGATCCCGACGTTTCTACCAGGTACAATCTGTTCGAGGGAAAACGCAAGGGCTATGTGGTCAGGACCACTGTTTCAGAGATACCTGTGGACCTTGACTTGAGGGATAAAATCGAGATCACTCCTGCTCTTCGTTCTGGGCAACGGAAAGAAGAGGAGATGCTGAAGGCGCTTGTTCTTGGTGTAAGGGACTACGCGCGCAAGAATCATTTTGAGAAAACGATTTTAGGTGTAAGCGGCGGCGTGGATTCTGCCTTGTCTGCTGCAATAGCAGTTGAAGCTCTTGGAAAGGAGAACGTTGTCGGTGTTATCCTCCCATCACATGTTTCTTCAATAGAAAGCCTGAATGATGCTGCAAGATTGTGTAAGAATCTGGGTATCAGGAAGATCCAGATCTCGATAGAGGAATCTTATGATGCGTGTATTCTGGCTCTTGAAGAAAGCTTCAGTGAAACTAACGAGGATGCCACTGAAGAGAACATACAGGCAAGACTGAGAGCAGTCATCTGGATGGCTTTGTCGAACAAGTTTGGTTGGCTTGTGTTAACTGCAGGAAACAAGAGCGAGTTGGCCACGGGATACACCACGCTGTATGGAGACATGGCCGGAGGGCTCAGTGTCCTGAAGGATGTCTACAAGACAGAAGTTTACAGGCTGGCGAGATACTATAACGAAATGGCAGGAAGCGAGGTAATTCCTGAAGATATAATCACGAAGACTCCTTCAGCAGAGCTGAAGCCAGGACAGATCGACCAGGATACACTCCCCCCATATGAGGTGCTTGACAAGATCCTCAAGGACTACATCGAAGAGGGACTCTCTCTCGTCGAAATCGTGGAAAAAGGCTATGAGCGCAAGTTGGTGGCTGACGTGCTTACTATGGTGAAGAAGAGCGAGTTCAAGAGACGACAGGGGCCTCCAGGAATCAAGGTAAACAAGAGAGCCTTCGGCAGGGACTGGAGAATGCCACTGACGAACGAGTACAAATATGAGTAGAAAAGAATTACGCATAGAGAAGATCAGTGCCATAGTTGTGGATATCGACGGGACGTTTCTAGACTCCCGCGAAGAAGTGCCCCAAGAAAATGTTCGGGCAGTACTGGAGGCACTGGAAAACGGAGTCCGGGTGATATTCGCCAGCGGAAGAATGCTCGCTTCTATCACCGGTCTTCTGAAGAAACACTTTCGCAGAGAGTTCCCGGTCATTGCATACAACGGCGGTCTTGTCGCATCGAACGGAAGGATTCACCTGAAAAAGGCACTGGACAGGAATATCGCTGTTGAGATAGCAGCGGATGTCCTCAAGCAGAATGTGTATATACAGGCATACGTAAATGACGAATTGGTCGTTCCGAAAAACTGCGAACAGGCAAGAGCTTACTCGATTCACTCCGGTGTGGGGTTCAAGGTGAAAAGGGACTTCGTGGGGTTCCTTGAAGCGAACGACACAATGAAACTGCTCGTCATAGACGAACCCGACGTGCTTGAACGCCTGAAAAGCTCTTTAGAAAGGCAGTTTCCCGATGCCGATATCTTCAAGTCTTTCGCTACGTACCTGGACATTGTTCCAAAAGGCATAAACAAGGGTGCCGCACTGGAGCGGATGGCCGAAATACTGGAGCTGAAACTCTTCGAGACGGTTGCTTTCGGCGATAACGACAACGATGTGCCACTTTTCGAAGCTGTCGGCTACGCTGTTGCGATGGGAAATGCAACCCCTGCGGCGAAAGCAGCGGCAGATATCGTTGCTCCCATTGCAGACAAGGCGGGATTTGCAAAGTCACTCAGGCATCTACTCGCCATAGTTGACTGATAAGAGGCTGTACGGTATAATATCAAAGTCCAAACCTGATTTCAGGCCGTATAGTGATCCTCACTGATTCGTAAATGCGATTCTGAACTATGTCTTGAGATAGCAGAGCATCTACTCGAAAGCGAGGATATCACATTTGAGTTCAGGTAAGCGTAGTTTATACTTCTTGCATTATGACACACACCGCAGAAGCACGTGAAACGGCGTGTTTCCTTTCGAGTAGGCTCATCTTCAGGACGAGTCATCTGACGTATTATAGCCCTCACGAATCAGAATGAGGCATTATTTGATCGAGAGTTCTAAGATTTTGATTTCCAGCACCAAAAATTCTAATAGGGTGGTGAAACTTTGATGTCAAGAAAGCTCAGACTGTTAAGCGTGCTTGTGTTGGGCCTGTTTCTTGTTTTAGCGGCTAGCACAGCAACAGCAGAGCAGCGCACTGGTGCGTGGCTAGACGAGATTATCTTCTCGGAAGACCCTGTAGCAGAAGCCGTGATTACCAGAATGCAGGCAGGCGAGATCGATGTCTTTGCCTCAGGAAGAACAGAAGTTGAACTTTTCGAACTTGTTCTCGCTGATCCGAACCTTGATTATGAAACGTCGTTTGGGTCATACGCAGAACTCACCTTCAACCCGCACGGTCCCCTTTTCAATGATGGCAGACTCAATCCATTCGCTGTACACGAAATAAGGGAAGCGATGAACTGGCTGATCGACCGTGAGTACATTGCTCAAGAGCTTTATGGCGGACTGGCGATTCCAAAATACTTCCCAATAACCGGGGCTTTCCCTGACTATGCCAGGTATATCGATATTGCACGTGCCCTTGAAGCGAAGTATTCTCATGATCCAAGAAGAGCGCAAACCGTAATTGCTGAACAAATGAGAGAGCTTGGGGCCGAAATAAGAGCAGGGGTCTGGCACTACGATGGAGAGCCGGTTGAGATCATCGCGCTGATAAGACCCGAAGACGAGCGAAGAGATGTGGGAGACTACGTTGCTGACCTTCTTGAAGGAATCGGCTTCAAGGTTCGACGAGACTACAGAACAGGAGCCGAAGCGAGCCCTATATGGTTGTTTGGAACACCGGCAGAAGGACTGTTCCACGTGTATACCGGTGGCTGGATAACCACTGTAGTGAGTCGTGATCAGGCGTCCAACTTCTACTTCTTCTACACCCCTGGAGGATGGGCCACGCCACTAAATATGGCCATGCAGCCAACCGACGAGTTCTACGAAGTTGCCGAGCGCCTGAACCGCAGAGATTTTACAACCATGGAAGGGCGAGAAGAACTCTTTGTTCAAGCTCTGGAACTTGCAATGAAGGATTCCCAGAGGGTATGGACCGTTGATACGATATCTTTCTCACCCAGACTCGCAAACGTAAGCGTTGGAGCAGACCTTGCTGGTGCAATTGCAGGTTCTTACATGTATCCCTTTACAATTCGATGGGCTGATGAAATCGGTGGAAGTATGAACGTGGCACAGCCACAGATTTTTGTTGACCCGTGGAACCCACTCGATGGATCAAACTGGATTTTCGACATGATGCCCATTCGAGGAACAGCCGACTGGCCAACAATCTATGACCCGTTCACTGGCCTGCACTGGCCTCAGAGGCTGAAACATGCAGAGGTTACGATGAAAGAAGGTTTCCCCGTATCCAAGACTCTCGACTGGGTTGACCTTGACTTTGTAGAAGAAATTGTGGTTCCTCGAGATGCATACATTGATTGGGATCCTGTAGACCAGGTATTCATCACCATCGATGAGAAGTATGATAACGATGAGATCATCACAGCCAACAAGAGAGTCGTTATTCACTTTGAAGAGGACCTTTTCGACCGTAAGATGCACGATGGAAGCACATTCGATATGGCCGACCTGCTTATGCCAATGATTCTTACGTTTGACCGTGCCAACGAGAAGAGCGTTTACTTCGATGAGGCACAGGTTCCACCATTCGAAACGTTCAAGGGACATTTCCGAGGTTTCCGAATTATCTCCACTGATCCAGTTGTGATTGAAGGTTACACTGATGGCTGGTACATGGATGCAGAGCTTGGCGCAGCCTTCTTTGCAGGCGCTTGGGCTTTCTGGCCTTGGTATGCCCAGGGACCCGGGCCATGGCACATGCTGGTTCCTGGTCTTATGGCAGAAGCAGCAGGAGAATCTGCGTTCTCAAGCGCGAAGGCTGACAAGGAAGACGTGGAATGGCTCAACTATGCAGCAGGCCCAACGGTCGAAGTTCTTAGAAGGCAAACTGAGAGAGCAATTGAAGAAGCCTTCATTCCTTACGAAGCGACTCTTGGAAATTACATCTCTGCCGAAGATGCCGTTGCGAAATACCAGAATTTGATGAATTGGTACAATGAAAAAGGACACTTCTGGGTATCATTCGGGCCGTACTACCTGGAACGAGCATTCCCTGTTGAAAAGGTGGTCCAGCTGAGGAGATTTGAGGATTATCCTGATCCTGCAGACAAGTGGGAAATCTTCGAAGAACCTGCTCTTGCCGATGTCGATGTTACTGGCCCTCGCAGGGTGCCCAGGGGAACTGAAGCTACGTTTGACGTAATTGTTGAACTCTTTGGTGAACCATACCCTGTTGAGTTCATAGCAAACGTTGTCTACCTGGCTTTCGGTCCTGATGGCAGCCTTCTGTTCTCCGGAGAGGCAGAAGCAGTTGAAGACGGCTTGTGGCGCTTCAAACTCTCTGCAGAAGATACCGAAAAGTTGCTTGTTGGTGTCAACAAGATTGAGGTAGCTGTAACATCTGTTCTGACGGCGATTCCGAGTTTCGATTACATCGAATTTGTTGCCCACTAAGAAAGACTTTAAATGAGGCTTTTGGAAGAGAAGAGGTAATGGATTCTTGTTTGTAAGCTGATAGGACCGGGGGGCGGTTGACGCCCCCCGGTCCTTTTGATATGCTATGTTAGCAAATCCCTATAAGGGGTGGTCAAATGCCTGAGATGCAAGTAGATACGAGCAAGACTGTCGAAATCAGTAACAAAAAGCCAGGGAAACCACAGTCAAATTTCTCCAGGGTGCTGAAGTACTTCCTGCTGAGGATAGTTGCCCTTATTATCACAGTCATCATTGGAGTCTACATCGCGATATTGATAGCAAATATGGGTGGGGCTGTTGATGATATCCGTAAGGCTCAGATTCGCGAACAGATAGGAATGCAGATGATGGGAGATCCCGCGTTCATGGAGATTCCTGCGGAACGAAGGCGTGAGCTAATGCGGGAAATGGAAGAAATAGAATTCAGAAGACTGGGACTGGATACTCCGTTTCCAATAAGGAGTTTTATATACTTACGTGAGGCTCTTACACTTAATCTTGGTCGTGCCGAACGTATGACAAGCGACAGTGGGTCAAGGCAGGTGAGGCTGGTGATTCTTGAAAGACTTGCACCAACCATGCTCTTGATGGTTACCAGCTTTCTTATCCTGTTCTTTGGGGCGCTTTTCTTCGCCCTGTTCTTATCAAGACGGTATGGAAGCTTTCTTGATAAGGCAGTAATCGCTCTTGCACCTACATCTGCTGCACCAGCGTGGTTTTACGGTATCTTCCTGATTTTGATTTTTGCCGCGGTTCTCAGGGTGCTTCCATTTGGGCGAATGGTTACAGCACCGCCACCACCCGACACTTTCAGTTACGCCCTGAGTGTACTGAGGCATCTGATACTACCTGTTGCTGCGATTTTGAGCAGTGCGATCTTCATTGTTACTTACAATTGGAGAACCTATTTCCTCATATACTCAAGTGACGATTACGTGGAAATGGCAAAAGCAAAAGGTCTGACTTCTGGACTAATCGAGCGACGGTATGTGCTGCGTCCTACTCTTCCGGCTATCGTTACATCCTTTGCGCTCTCACTGATCACACAGTGGATGGGGAACATAACCCTGGAACTCATATTCAACTGGCCTGGAATAGGTAGGCTTGTTTTCCAGGCAATCGGACTCTATGACTCGCCCGTAATAATTGGAACCGTGGTCGTATATGCGTATCTTCTTGCGATCACTGTGTTTGCGCTGGACATAATTTACGCAATAATCGATCCCCGTGTAAAGGTTGGGGCTGAGGAGGCGAGACGATGAGAGAGTTGCTGTCGAGATTCAAGGATATTAGAGAATATCCTTCTGCAATAATAGGTATTGTGATAATTCTTTTTCTTATTGGTCTCGCGCTCTACGCGCTCATATCAATACCCTATTCGGAAGCGGTCAGGCTCTGGAGGGGGGCTGAAGCGATGTGGATAGAGAACCCTCGAAACGCCCGGCCAATCTGGATGGACTGGTTTACTCCAGCAAGTCTTCCAAGAACCATAATAAGAGACACAAAAGACGATCCTGGAGCCAAAGAGATAATTCCCTTAACCGATGAACTGAGCGAGATCATCGTAACGCTCAGCTTTGACTACCAGTACGATGATTTTCCCAGGGAAATATCTCTATTTCTCACAGCCGAATACGAAGATAATCGTCCTTTTGTTACCTTCCTGTGGAGGACACCTGACGGGAGAGAATACGAGCTGAGAGACCAGTCAATAAGCCGCGAGGACGCTTACAGAATTTCCCAGGACGAAAGACTTAGAAGACAACTGGGAGGTATACTGCCTCACACTGGTCTATTTATGGATCCTAATGCCGAACAGCCAACCCCACTAAAGGGAGAATATGAGCTTGTTATTGAAGGCTTAGTGTTTGAAGAAGGTGCGGATCTTGACGTCAGAATGATTGCCTACGGCAGGATTCATGGCATAGCTGGAACGGACCATCGAAGGCGCGACATCAGTGTTGCACTACTCTGGGGAACACCGGTCGCACTGGCTTTCGGATTTCTGGCAGCAGTGGGTACCACGATCTTAACGATGATAATTGCGGCAACAGGAAGCTGGTATAGGAAATGGGTAGACGGATTGATTCAGCGCATAACAGAGGTGGTTATGATTCTTCCCATTTTACCGATTCTGGTGATGATCGGGACTATGTACTCCCGGAGCATCTGGGTCTTGCTCGGGGCAATCATCCTTCTTGGCTTATTTAGTGCGGTGATTAAGATTTACAGAGCCATGTTCATACAGGTAAGGGAATCGCCCTTCATTGAAGCCGCCCGAGCATACGGTGCGAGCGGTCCCAGGATAATATTCCGGTATATGATCCCGAGAATTATCCCGATGTTGATTCCGCAGTTCGTGATTCTAATACCAACATATGTTTTCCTTGAAGCGACTCTTGCTATGCTGGGTCTTGCCGACCCCTTGCTCCCGACATGGGGAAAAGTACTGTATGACGCGCAGCATCAAGGCGCCCTTTATATGGGACACTATTACTGGGTGCTGTTGCCATCTTTCCTGCTTATCATTACGGGATTAGGGTTTTCCATGCTGGGATTTGCGCTAGACCGAATATTCAATCCAAGACTGAGGCGGTTGTGATATGACAAGAAACGAAAAAATCCTGGAAGTAAAAGATCTCAGATTGTATTTCAAAACACGTTATGGAGCAGTACAAGCGGTTGATGATGTAGGCTTTTCTCTAGGTCGAGGGCGTTCAGTTGTTGTTGTTGGAGAATCCGGGTGCGGCAAGACTTCTCTAAGCAAGGCAATACTGAGGTTGTTGCCCAGCAACGTAGATACCTACAAGGGTCAGGTTTTCCTCAACGGCACCTATGTGATGAAATTGAGTAACGAACGCTTTCGCCGAGAAGTGAGATGGGTAAAAGCAGCCCTGGTACCTCAGGCAGCCATGAACGCTCTTAACCCGGTTATTCGAATAGAGGATCAGATTGCAGAGCCGTTAATAATACATGAAAGAGCCAGCAGTAAGGAAGATGCACTCAAGAAGGCCCGAGATGCTTTTCAGAAAGTCGGCATTCCTTCGGCTTTTCTCAGACGTTATCCTTTCGAACTCAGTGGCGGGATGAAGCAGCGTTCTGCTATTGCAATGGCTCTTGTCACAAACCCTGATCTGGTTGTTCTTGATGAGCCGACATCTGCGCTTGACCTGTTGACCCAAGCTAACATAATGAACGTACTCAAAAGGATAAAGAAGGAGTTCAACCTTACCTACATTCTCATAACCCACGACGTGGCTACAGCCAGTGAAGTATCTGATGATGTAGCCGTAATGTATGCCGGTCAGATCGTTGAGTTTTCTGATGCAGAGCGGTTCTTTAAGAATCCACTACATCCATACTCAGAGAAACTTATGGCTAGTGTGCCAACTTTGAAAGAGAAGAAGACGCTTGGCTACATTCCAGGACAGCCGCCCAGCCTTTTCAAACCGCCAACAACCTGTCGTTTTGCTGAACGTTGCGAAAAGCGTTTTGAGAAGTGTGAAGAAGACCCGCCTACGTTCAATGTAGAGAATGGAAGACTTGTCAAGTGCTGGCTTTACGAGGGAGATGTCAAAAATGAAGAATAACAACGACTTGCTGTCTATAGAGAATCTACATACGTTTTATGAGTTGAGAAGGTGGGGATTTATAAAGACGGGAAACGTCCGCGCAGTTGATGGCGTAAATCTTCAGGTCAAGAAAGGTGAGGCCATATCTGTTGTCGGCGAGAGTGGTTGCGGAAAGAGCACGCTTGCCAAGACAGTGCTGGGTCTGGTAGAACCAACGGATGGGAAGATTGTCTTTGATGGTAAGAATATCAGTCACATGGGCAAAGAAGAAATGAAGTGGTACAGGGCCAAGGTTGGTTACGTGCAGCAGGATCCCTACGGTGCGCTACCACCATTCATGACAGTCAAGAAGATCCTGGAAGAGCCCATGACCATTAACGGTATCCATGATCCGCGAGAACAAACACGCCACATCCATGAGGGTCTAACTGAGTTGAAAATGACACCGGTCGAACAGTTTCTCAACAAATTCCCGCATATGCTCAGCGGTGGTCAGCAACAACGGGTAGTAATAGCTCGGGCAACGATCATGAATCCCAAACTCATTGTTGCAGACGAGCCTGTTTCCATGCTTGATGCCTCTGTCAGGGTCGAGATCCTGGAACTCTTGCGGGAACTGCAGGAAGAACATGAGCTTGCAGTGATATACATTACACATGACCTGTCAACGGTAAGCTACTTCTCTGAGAGAATAGTCGTTATGTATGGAGGAAAGATCATCGAGGAAGCGCTTGTTGATGATCTTTTGAAGAATCCGCTTCATCCATATACCAAGGCACTACTTGAAGCTATTTCTGATCCAGATGGTGCAAATGTGAAGACCTTCAAAAAGGTTCCTGGAGGAGAGCCACCCAACCTGTTGAATCCTCCTCCAGGTTGCAGGTTCCATCCAAGATGTGAATTCAGAATCGAAGGGCTCTGCGAAAAGGAAGAACCTGAGGATTTCTTTCCAGAGGAGAATCACAGGGTAGAATGCTGGCTCTACAAGGAATGATGAGTTATCAGTACAGCTAAACAGATAGTTATTGGAGCTTTGCTGCTCGTGCTGAGCTGGGTCGTGATATTCTTGATGGCAATACATGTAATCGAGACGACGTTCTTGCTGAGTTTTCTAGTTTATGGAGGCTCTGTTGCGGGGCTCTTCATGGGGCTCAAAGGGACCTTTGAGTATATGCGGATCAAGAAATCGGAAAAAGAAGAGGACAAGGAATCAGAAGAGAAAGAAGAGAAGTTCCGGGACTGGTACAAATAGATGCACAGAAGCGTAAGGCCAGATTCAGATCCGAAGCGGAAAGCACGGCAGTTTAGCTTATTTGCAAGTGCAAGAATAGTCCATTGTTATAAAGCAAAACAAGGGAAACGTCAGAGACTCTGAAAGCCTTATCTAAAGTAGTGTAGGGGCACAGGAATCCTGTGCCCTTATCAACGAATGATGTAAGAAGAAGGGCATAACAGTGTTATGCCCCTACCCCAAATGACGAAACAACCATCCAAAGTAGCGTAGGGGCAGAACAATGTTCTGCCCTTTATTGTCTGATCTTCATATCTGTCGCACAACGCAAAACACACATCGTCTCTTCTGAACTGGTCTTTGCTACACGCCGCGTGCAACATTCGTGTTTTTGATCTCTACATTCTGTCGCAAAGCGAACGTCGAGTTCTGCTCTTCTCGTTATTCTCGACTATGATGGTAGACTTCATGTATATTGGAGGCTTTTTGAGAAGAGGTGGCCTGGTAAAGTGCCCGTTCTTGCGGTAAAAGACTTGAAGATGTATTACAGAACAAAGAGAGGTTATGTTCACGCCGTTGACGGAATTAGCTTCGATGTGGACCAGGGTGAATCGCTGGGAATTGTTGGCGAGTCTGGTTGTGGGAAGACATCCATATCCATGACGATTCTTCGCCTTCTTCCAGAGAACGCAGAATTCCGAGGCGGTCAGGTGTTCTTCTATGACAGTAAGGACCCGGCTGACCTTGTAACTCTTAGCGAAACAGCTATGCAGAGATACAGATGGAAAGGAATCTCAATGGTCTTCCAGTCAGCAATGAACTCCTTGAATCCTGTCTACAGAGTTGGAGATCAAATTGTCGAGGCTATCAACAGGCATTATCCAGAGATTACCAATTCTGATGCTCGGAGAAAGGTAGAGGAGCTCTTCGATCTTGTAGGACTGGATACCAAGAGGATCAACCAGTATCCTCATCAGTACAGTGGCGGTATGAAGCAAAGAGCTGTTATCGCCATGGCGCTCGCCTGCGATCCCAAACTGATAATTGCTGACGAGCCTACAACAGCTCTTGATGTGATCGTTCAGGACAAGATATTGAGGGAAGTAAAACGGATTCAGAGTAAACTGAATATGTCCATGATCTATATATCTCACGATGTCGCAGTGATAGCTGAGGTAAGCGACAGAATTGCCGTCATGTATGCAGGCAGATTTGTTGAACTCGCAGACTCGGCGACTGTCTTCAAACGACCCATGCATCCTTACACAAACGCTCTCATGCGCGCCTTTCCGAGCATAATCGGCGAGAAGAAAAGACTGTTCACAATCCCAGGTGAACCGCCTGATCTTCTCAACCCTCCTAGAGGTTGCAGATTTGCTCCCCGGTGTCCTTTTGCAGGCAATTTCTGCAGGCAAAATGATCCGAGTTACGAAGAGGTAGAGGACGGGCATTTTCTTGCTTGTTTTCATCCGGTTACAAGGAATGCATATGTTCAGGAGATAGCTGGCGATGAAAAATGACTTCCTCATTAGCGTCCGAAATCTGAAGAAGTATTTCGATGCCGAAAGCAGATTGTTTAGAAGAACAGAGCTGTTTGTTCACGCAGTCGATGGTGTAAGCTTTGACATCGAAGAAGGGAGTTCACTAGGCCTTGTCGGGGAATCAGGCTGTGGAAAGACTACGACCGGAAGGATCATAGTCAAACTCGAGAAGCCAACAGCAGGAAAGATATTCCTCAAGCGAGAGAATGTCACAGACATCGATAGGGCAAAACAGTTTGCCTATCACAAGAAAGTCCAGATGATCTTCCAGGATCCCTACGAAGCACTGAATCCGCGGATGACGATTTTCGATATCGTTGCAGAGCCTCTGAATATTCACGGCATAGGAGACCGCGAGGACAGAGAAGAGAGGGTCGCAAAGACACTTCACGAAGTCGGAATGAGTCCGGCAGAAGCTTTTCTGTTTCGTTATCCGCATGAGTTGTCAGGTGGACAACGACAGAGAGTCGCTATTGCCAGGGCACTTATACTGGATCCCATATTTGTTGTTGCAGACGAACCCACTTCAATGCTGGATGTCTCAGTCAGAACTGGCGTCATGGAGCTAATGATGGAACTACAGAGAAGCTACAAGATGAGTTATCTATACATCACTCACGATCTTGCCGTAGCGCGATACATGTGCGACAGGATAGCAGTCATGTACCTGGGGAAGATTGTTGAGGTAGGTGATACTGAAGAAGTTCTTGCCAATGCTTTGCATCCGTATACTCAGGCACTTCTGTCCGCTGTTGCAGTACCTGATCCCGAAGTGAAAAGAGCTGAGCCCAGAATCAAGGGGGGCATAGGTAGACCTGTCAATCCTCCTCCAGAGTGTAGATTTCTTCAGCGCTGCCCCAAAGCAGTCGACTACTGCAAGAAAAACCCTCACCCACCGCTGGTCGAGATGTCCACCGGACACGTTGTTGCTTGCTATGTTACTGTGGAGAAGAAGTAATAGATCAACTGCGCTCAACTGTTTCTTGGACCTTCGAAGATGAATAACGCCCCTTTTGCAGTAATAATCTGCTTGACTCTCCATTGAACAGAGCTAACGTTCAGCGAATCCTTACCGTGCTGGAGAGATTCTTCCGATCTGCTGAGGAGTTCATCGAGGAAATCCTGTGTTTGCTCAGAAGACGGAGCATGATGTGAAAGCAACTCCCGTGCCGAATTGTTCGCAAAAACCAGACTACCGGATCCGTGAAGCGCTATTACAGGTTCTTCAAGAACTCCCAACACGTCTTCATACAGTGGAGAAAACGTTTCCTGTCTGTCGTCAGGAATCTTCGTGCCGATTACCAGTTCATACACCCTGCCATCTATCTCCGAAAGGGTGCGAATCACAGAGGCATCAAACACTTTTCCGCTTTTGTGGATCCGGTATTCCTTTCCCTTCCAGATGCCGTTCTTGAAAAGTTCCATGTTTCTTTCTCTGAGAGTGCTTGCAGCACAGGAAACATACTCTGACTCCTGATTGGCAAGCATCTCTTCAATCTCAAATCCATGTATTCTTGCTGCATGGTTATTCAAATAAGCTATGCGACCATTCTCATCAATTGCCATTGCAATTTCTTTGACGTTGTCAAGGAACTTGCCTTGAAAGTAGAGCTCTTCCCTTGTTCTCTTGTACTGGGTAACATCCATGAAAGAAAACTGGACCACTCTTTCTGCTCCATAAAGGATCTCAGAGCTGCTGAACTGGACTGTTCGTCTGTCACCGTTCCTGGCTATCAGCTCAACCTCATCGCGACTTCCTGATTCACCTGGCTGAATTGCTGAGAGACCGCCAATTACTATGTCATTCAGCTTCATCCTGTTCATCTCGTTCTCTGTGTGCCCCAGGGTAGACAAGGCGACACGATTTGAGAAAAGGATTCCCGAATCTCTCTTGCGTACTACCAGCATTCCGCAGCCCATGCTGTTGACAAGACCCATGTATTTTTCCCGTTCAAATTCAAGGATTTTCTTGAGTCTTTGTTTCTCAAGAATAGAGAAAACGATTTCTGACAGGTAGTTCAGGTAGCCAGGTCCCTTGAAAAGGTATTCTCCTTGCATCAACTGCAGTTCCGTTGCCTGTGATTCGTTGTTAAGAAGGAACAGGTGAGGTGTTTCATGGGAGCGTGCTACGCCAAGCAGTTCCTTCTTAACATAATCGAAGACCATCATGTCCGAGTAATTCCAGAGTTCTGTACTTATCTCTTCTTCGTACCGCACGTCAAATCTGTCGTCAAAAGCCTCAATCAAACGGCGTGCATCCTTCTGGCTCTTGCCGACGAGGGTGATCCTGGGTTTTGAATAAACGTCAAACAACACGGCACCTCAGGTAATCAATTTGCGCTCCCCAAAGGTCTTTGTGGTAACCGTTTTGAATTCCAGATCATGGTAGGCGGTGATCCGCCTGACAGTCCTGCTCATTGAGCGCATTACGATCGACTCCGTGATCGCTACGTTTCTTCTATAACGGACTCCCCGAAGGAAAGAACCGTCTGTTACTCCGGTCGCAGAGAATATGACGTTATTTCCGCCAACAAGGTCATCAGTGAAGAAGACCTTGTCAAAATTCACACCTTGAGATTCGAGCTCTTGTTTCTCCTGTTCGTCTCTGGGCCAGCACTTGATCTGTATTTCGCCACCAAGACATTTAAGTGCGGCGGCAGCCAAAACGCCTTCTGGAGAACCACCTATACCCATATATATGTCAATACCACTCTCCGGGAGCGCGGTGGCTACTGAGGATGCAATGTCACCCTCTGTGATGAACCTGATACGCGCTCCGACTCGCCTGATTTCCCTTATAGTATCATAATGACGCTCACGGTCCAGTATGCTGACCGTAAGCTCAGAGACTTTTATTCCGAGTGCTGCAGCAGCGATTCTCAGGTTTTCTCGAATAGGGGCATCAATATCCAGCTTGTCTGCAAGCTCTTTGCCCACAGCGAGCTTGTTGGAGTAAAACGTAGGCAGAGAAGCAATCTTACCCCGTTCTGCGGCGGCAATTACGCTTATCGCGTTCGGTTTGCCGTAAGCAACCGACCTTGTCCCATCTACCGGATCAACTGCGATGTCAATCTCGGTAGCCAGCTCATTCCAGCTTCCGACCTCTTCCCCAATGTATAGCATCGGCGCCCTGTCTTTCTCACCCTCGCCTATCACAACAGTTCCCTTTATATCCAGATAATCAAGAGCCCCTCTCATTGCATCAACAGCTGCCTGATCGACTCTCTCTTTATCGCCTCTTCCGAGGTAAAGACTGCCGGTCAAAGCAGCAGCTTCCGTAACTCTCACCATATCGAGAGTTATTTCTGAACTGAGTTTCAGATTAATCACCTCGAAAGTACCAATTTGGAGTCATTCAATTCTAGCACACTCGATGATACGTCCTCTAGGAGCCATGAAAAACTGCTGGCCGCCATGGAGAAGCTTTGGCGGTTCTCATCAATGCGAGTATACTATTCAGGAGAAGGAGGGGATCTTGATGAATGTCAGGGGACCATTTGTGCTGTCTGAGGACCAGGTGAAAAGTGCTGCCGAGCTTGCGTCTAGAGTCTTCGGAAAAGACATGGCAAAGGCGTACCCGAATCTTCTTTCAGATGCAAATGCGATAAACCTGGCAGGGTTTGAATCAGAAGGACAGATTGTTGCACTTGTAGGAATGCTTCCTGCTGACACCTCGGTTTTCGGACACATCCTGAGAGTCGGACTGATCGGTGCTGTCTGTACTGACAGGAAGCTCAGAGGAAAAGGGCTTGCCTACGCCGCGTTGCGGTTCTCAGAAGAACTTGCAGTAAAGCAGGGCATTTCGGTATTTCTCATTTCCGGAACGGGAGGGATATACAGCAGGCTTGGAGCTGTAGTGACGGAGAGTTTCGGACGCAAAGCAGTCAGACCTTTCGATCACGAAGAATTGAATGTCCGAGAAGCCTCCGAAGAAGACATATCTGCCATGCTCAAGATGTATGCTGGGCATTCAGTCAGATTCATAAGAAGCTATGAGAGTTTCAGGAGATCCTTCTCATCCGGATATTGCATGGACAAATCCGTAAAAACCTATCTGTCAGAGTCTGCATACTTGAGCTTGTTTGTCGAGGGAAGAGAAGGTGCGGTATTAGAGCACGGGGGTCCTTTCGAAGATGTCGTTGCACTTGCGGAAAAACTCACATCTGCCGAAGGTCTCGAGAAGACGGAGATTCTTCTATCCGGCCATTACAAAGAAAGGTTTGATGCAACATGTCCCTTTCCCGGGACCATCAAGGTCATCTCCGAAGAACTCGCGCTGAACCAGCTGAATGACTATTTTGGGGAGTTCTGTAGCGCCTCGGCTAGAGAAAAGCTACTCTCGAGACTTGCGGCTACAGGTCTGACAGAACTCACAGAAATGCT
>PWXG01000142.1 GCA_003561215.1 Thermotogales bacterium | reverse complement strand
GTAACACCATAATAGCGATGAAAAAGCGCAAACTATTGTAAAAAGCCGGAGACAGGTCCTCCAGGATCGCTTTTTGCATCGGGAAGGTCATTCCCCAGAAAACTACCACCAAGAAGAGGTTGATGTACGCTCGTGATTGCCGGGGCACAATTTCAGAAGCCGGCGATCAGTTGTCCATCGCTGAAGCGTAATGGTTCGCTAGCAATATTGTTGTCAGCTATGAGAAATCGCCCGCCTTATGCTGATATGTCTTTCCTTTATCGTGTGTTCAATACCTGGTGTATCAGTTAATACTGTGTTACGTAGATTAGGCTTGACAAGCTTTTCTTGAGATGATAAAATAAACGTTGATGGCGTCCGGAAAGGGCGTCTTTTTGTTAGAACAGTAGTACGAGCAAGAGTAAGGCAACAACTATTATCCCGATAATCGATAACAGAGTTATTCTTTCTCTCCGGATCTCCTCTTCTGTCTTCTGATCAAGCCTGAACTCATATCTGTTAGTTATTCCTTCATTCACAAACACTGTTGCAGTCTCTGAATGATAACCAGATCTGCTAACCCTTACGGTGCGCTCTCCTACCCTGGCAAAATCCTTGTAAGGGGTAGTGCCAACATAGGTTCCATCGACATAAACGCTCCCTTGGGGAGTCGATACAACTTCCAGAAAACCATAGGGGTATGTTGGTTCGAGTACAAGATCAAAACGCCTGGCATCTGGCTGTACGTTCATCCACTCGGGTCCAAAAGCAAGATCTCTGTTGTCGAACAGGTAGAATCTGCGCCAGCCAGGTTCAAGATTCATGTTGACCGGTGCCATGCCGGCAAACAGACCGTCTACGAAGACTCTTGTCTGTGGTCTATCAGATCTTATCGTTGTTGATACAAGCCTCGGATTGTAGTTGGCGTAATAGAAGTAGTTGGCCACGTTCCACTGAGCTCTTTCAAGGGAAGAAGTAACGACTGGCTTGAAATCTTCGATTCTGTCAAATAATAAGGGGAAATCTGTCTGGTTGAATCTTGAAACGGCAGGATCAAGAAAGTATAGTGGCTCTGTACTTGCAAAAGCGAATATTACCTGCCTCCCAACTTCAGGTCCTATCAAAAACCTGTAGGACAACGTTGCCTTTTCCGTTGGCAATGAGTATTGCTGGTTTGCGATGACGAAGTTGTCCTTGTCATACGCATTTGGAAACAGGACTTGCAGAGTACCATCTGATTGCACTTCAACAATTGCCACATATGCATCTACATTGGTTTTAAACGAAATCTCGATCACTTCGCCACTGTAAAATACAGAACCAGATGGACGGTTCACTTTCAGCTCGATCGAAACCCTGGTATCAAGTGGCGGAACGAGTACGATTTTGTCAGGGTTATATTCGACTCCTGAGAATGCTGCTGATGATAGCACAAACAGTACGGCAATGAAACTCAAAAATAGCTTCCTCATTGTTCACCCCTCCTGTAGTTGTTCCCTGATTCTGTCTATGGTGTGAAGTATCGTGCTGACTGACTTCTTCAAACCGGTTCTTTCACTTTCCGAAAGTCTGAGTGGCAGGGGTCTCTCAGCACCTCTGCGCCCGATGATTGTCGGGACACTGAAAGCAACATCCTTCAGACCCTCGAAGTCTTCGTGCACAGTTGATACATTCAACACAGTGTGTTCATCTCTAAGTATAGCTTGAATTATCCTGCTTACTGCCAGACCAATGCCGTAGTAAGTGGAGCCCTTCTTCTCGATGATTTTGTAAGCTGCGTTCTTTGTTTCCTCGAATATCCGATCGAAGTCTGAATTCTTTGCGCATATATCTCTCTCGAGACAGTCGCTACAGAAGTCGGTAATAGGTATACCACCGACATTTGCGCTTGACCAACTCACAATCTCCGTATCCCCATGCTCGCCGAGTACGTAAGCATGAACACTCCGGGGATCTAAGTGACAATGCTCAGCAATACTCTGTCTAAGGCGGGCCGTGTCAAGAGTCGTTCCTGAACCAATGACTGATGATCGCGCCAGGCCAGACGCTTTCCAGACTGCCCACGTCATTACATCAACCGGATTAGATACTACGAGAAACAGAGGATCGTTGCAGAGACGAAGAGTCTTTCTTGTTGCATCAGCCACGATCCTGACGTTGTCACCCGTTAGCTCCAGGCGGCTTTCCCCAGGCTTCTGTGGTCTTCCGGCAGTTATCACGACGATATCGGAATCTTTAGTGTGCTCATAGCCTCCCCCGCTCAGTTTCACAGGACTAGGGACAAAAGGGTTACCGTGGTTGAGATCCATGGCGTGACCCTCTGCCAGTTCTTCATTGATATCTACAAGACTGATTTCTCCCGCAATACTCTTGATCATGCAGGCATACGCAATCGAGGTTCCGACCATTCCAGAACCGATTATCGAGACTTTCACGCACTACCTCCCGCAATATTCTTGAGAATCTCGCGAAACCTTTCCCTGATGCGACTTCTTTCCACAGTCTCAACGATCTTGCCCTTGATAAATATCACTGCGCCCTTTCTCGTTCCTGCAATCCCTATGTTAGCATGCTTCCCTTCGCCTACGCCGTTTACAGCACATCCCATAACGGCTACGCTGATCTGTGTGCTTGGGAAGTCTTTGTCAAGCCATTCTTTGACGCTCCCGGCCAATGCTTCTACGTCAATTTCGGTCCTTCCGCACGTCGGACAGGAGATGAGTTCCGGTCCAAAAAGCCTCCCTGTAGCGATAAGCAATAGCTTTGCTATGCGCACTTCCTGCAATGGATCACCTGTGATGGACACTCTTATCGTCTCGCCAATTCCTTCCAACAGGAGTGCGCCTATTCCCGCAGAAGACTTAACAATTGCCGCCGTTCCTATACCTGCCTCGGTGATGCCCAGGTGTATCGGATAATCTACCTTCTGTCTGATGTACCTGTTACACGCATGGTTTTCTAATACAGACGAGGATTTCGCTGAAACCACAATCTGCTCGAACCCCAGCCTTTCCAGTAAACGTACCTCTTCCAGGACGCTTTCTGCAAGGGCGGTAGCCCTGTCATAACTGTCGAGGTAAGCTGGTTTTATTGAGCCTGAGTTACTTCCGACCCGGATCGCTACAGATCTTTCTTTGGCAGCCCTGACGATTTCTTCAACTTTGTTGTCGTTACCGATATTCCCAGGGTTGATCCTGATCTTAGAAGCTCCGTACCTGATCGATTCGATTGCAAGACGGTGGTCAAAATGAATGTCGGCGATCACGGGGATCAGACTTCTTGTAGTTATCTCTCCAAGTGCACGAGCACTATCCAGGTCAGGAACTGCAATCCTCACAAGGTCGCAACCTGCAAGGCGAAGCGCCTCTATCTGGAGAACAGTTGCCTCGACATCTGTAGTCTTTGTATTGGTCATTGACTGGATAGCAACCGGGTTTTCCGCACCCAGTCTTACACTACCGATTTCAACCTCTCTGATCATAAAAAACGACCAATATCGATCATCGTTATGTACAGAATCAGTGCCATCAACATGAAGAAGCCTACGGCATGGATATAACCTTCCACCTTGGGGGGGATCCTTCTTCTGATTACCATCTCCACAAGCGCCAGGACCATCCTGCCTCCATCGAGCGCGGGTAGGGGTAGCATGTTGATCACCCCCAGGTTAAGGGTTATGATTCCGACCAGTATAAACACAGTCCTAAGTCCAGCCCTGGTAGCTTGTCCGACGATCGAAACGAGTCCCACGGGACCGGTGAAGTCGTCAATTCCTGCACCACCACTGAACAACTGTGACAGAACCCTGAACATTGCGACCAGCATCTCATTGGCCCAGCGAACGCCGGTTCCCAAAGCCTGAAAAGCGTTCTCGGGATACCAGTAGTCGAATCCTTCCTGAAAAACATTCGGTTCAGTAATGGCCTTCACAAAGTCCTGCTTAGCTATTTCCAGTGTTGCTGTTGACCCGTTCCTGACTACCTCGATTTCAAGGATTTCGGGAAACCCATAACTGTACCATTCGACAGCTTTTCCTGAGAAATGAATAATAAAGCTATTCTCATCGAGGTTGATCGCTTGCGCCAGTAACGAAAGGTCGACTCCGTCTTCGAGCTTCATGTGACCGACTCGAACCAGTTGATCTCCTTTCTGCAAGCCCTGGATATCGTTCTTGATAACCGGCTTGAAGGCAGCAAAGTAGAAACCGAGTGCGAATCTTTCTTCGGATATTGAGAAACCTTCGAGGGTTCCCCTCAAGGTTTCGCCAGTATCAAAGTCCAGCCTCATTGTTATTCCTGGAGCCAAAATGTCGCTGTAAGCGGCAAAATCTCTCCTGAAAGCCGCTCCATTTATCATGGACAGTTCATCGCCTGCTTCTCCGTGGAAATCCTTGATCACAAACAAAGCTTCTTGTGGGAACTCAGCAGGCTCTGTCTTCAAGACCTGTTCTTCACCATTTCTCTTGACTGTAAGCTCGAGAGGCTCGCCTTTACGGATAGCATCGGTAAGCGACTGATTCTGGATAAGCGTCCTTCCATTGATGGCGGTAATTCTGTCTTCTGCACGAATTCCAGCGTGATAGGCAGGGCTGTCCGGGGTTACTCTCTCTACCTTAATCTCAGGAAATCCCCAAATCGCTCCGGCAGAAGCAAATACCATGAACCCGGCGATGATCGAGAAAAGAGGCCCTGAGAATGTTATGAGAAATCGCTGCCAGGCGGGTTTGGTGTTGAACAACTGTTCCTTGGGAATCTCTTCGGAAGAGATATTCAGATCTTCCCCGGCCATTTTGACATAACCGCCTATGGGAACACAGTTTATCCTGAATTCGGTCATCTTTCCTTTCTTCGCGAATACTCGCGGACCAAATCCGACTGCGAATTCCAGAACACGAACACCAAAAAGCCGGGCAAAGAGATAATGCCCCAATTCGTGTACGAGCACAAGTGCGCTCAAGATGAGCAAGAACGAGACTATAGAGAGGAACATCTCAACACCTCTTCCTCTGCGATTATTCGAGCCGTTCTGTCAATTTCCATTATTTCATTATAGCTTGTTGGGGCATCCAGGTCGATCCTCTGGATGGTACTGCTGATTATTCCGAAAATTCTCACAAACCGAATCCTTCCTGCAAGGAAAGCTTCGACACTGATTTCGTCCGCTGCGTTGTAGGCGATCTGTCTTGCATGATGACCGGTGATCTCCCTTGCAAGTGACAGAGCCGGATACTTGTCTTCGTCTATATCTTCCAGCAAGAGTGATTCAGAAGTCAGATCGAATTCCGTATCCATAGGCCGTCTTTCCGGATGATTCAGCGAGTACGATATGGGGATTTTCATGTCTGGAACACCCGCATGGAGTTTGACCGTTCCGTCTTCATATATGACTCCGCCATGAATGACACTGTTCCTGCACATGAAAGTGAGGATCCTCTCCTGAGGGAGTCCAAACAGGTAATGCGCCTCTATAACTTCCAGCCCTTTGTTGACCATCGTGGCGCTGTCGATTGTGACTTTCTCCCCCATACTCCAGACAGGATGCTTCAGAACTTGAGCGGCAGTAATTTCTTGCAGTTCCGCCTTCTTAAGATCTCTGACGGCTCCCCCTGACGCGGTGATGAATATCTCCCTGGGTTTTACGTCGCCTTCGAGCAGCTGAAACACTGCACTGTGCTCGCTGTCGACGGGAATCAGTTCCACACCATTCTTCTGCACGGCATCAAGAAAGACTCTACCCCCGCAAACCAGTGTCTCCTTGTTTGCCAAGCATATTCTTCCGGAGACTTCTGTTGCTATCAAGCTGTACCTGAGACCTGCAACGCCCGGAACGCTTATCATCACTAAGTCAGGTCTTGCAGCATCGAGCAACTCTTCGATTCCTTTGCTTCCCCAGAAAAACCTTGTCCGTGGAAAACAAACCTGAAGTGAGGGGTCTTTTCGTAATGAAGCTACAAAACGCGGTCTATGGATATCGACCTGCTGTGTCACGAGTTCAATATTGTGCCCGCACGAAATACCGATTACTAGCAGACACTCCTGGGCTTTCACAACTTCAAGTGTCTGCCTGCCGATTGAACCTGTCGAACCGATTACCACCAGGGTCTTCAATACATCAGAACCTCTTGTTCACGATTTCTCTTATACTGCCGGCATCGTCTCCAGCTTCTGCGATTACCTTTTTCAAATCTGTCTCGTTCATCTTCATTATCTTCTCGACCAGTTTCGCAGTGTCCTTTCTATTTCCGGGAATACACTTGTCGGCAGACTTGTTATTGGACGCGAGTTCCAGCGCAAAAGCAGCACATCCGGGAGAACCACAGACACCGCAATCCACTCCGGGGAGGACATGGTGAATGAGATTGGCCCTGTCGTTGTTTTTCAGTTCTTTCATGTAGCGCTCTATCTCTTGCCTCGAGGGCTTAGTAGCTCTCCTTGGAGTCTTCTTGGACGACTCCTCAGAGCCCAGAAGCAGTTCAAGTGCCTTGTCAGGGTTTTCTCCACTCTTTTCCCAGACTTCGTCAATCCTTGCCTGGTCGGTATTCACGATTGCCTTGACTTTCTCAGGAGCACCGGAACGCTTGCCCGGCAAACAGAGCTCAAAATCCGCATCTCCTTGAGCAATGGCCTTGGCCAGTCCAGAGCAGCCCGGGAATCCGCAGGCACCACAGTTTATGCTGGGAAGACATGCTTCGATAATCTGTTCTCTCGGGTCGAGCTTGACTGCGAACCTGGCAGCTGCGAAGGCAAGGAAGGTTCCCGCCGCCAGCCCCAGTAGTCCAAGCAAAACTGTTGAATATATCAGGGTCATCGTCAATCACTCCTCAAAGCCGTACTAATCCCTGGAAGCCCATGAACGCCATCGAAAGAAGACCCGCTGTGACAAGAGCGCTCGCCAGGCCCCTGAAAGACTCTGGGATTTCGTAAAGGTCCATCCTCTCCCTGATTGTGGCGAATATTATGAGAGCAATTGCAAAGCCCAACCCCGCTCCGATCGCATGGAAAATGGTCTCCATGAGCCGGTATTCCTGCTGAACGTTAAGAATTGCAAGGCCAAGAATTGCGCAGTTGGTGGTGATCAGAGGCAGGTATATCCCCAGAGCCTCATATAGTGTCGGGCTGATCTTTTTCAGGACCGTCTCTATTAACTGAACGAGCGTCGCTATAACAAGAATAAACACGATTGTTCTCATAAAGGGAATGTCCATCATCAGCAACAACTCGTTGAGGAACCAGGTAATTACCGAGGCTACTGTCATTACGAATATCACGGCAAGGCTCATACCCGTTGCAGTGTCCAGCTTTCTTGAAACACCCAGGAAAGGACAAATTCCCAGGAACCTCGATAGCACGAAATTGTTGACAAGCATTGCAGAAAGAAATATCACAAACAAGCGAGTGAGATCCATCAGCAATCAACCCCTAGCTCTTCTCTTTGGTCTTGTTTGAGAATTTGTTGGATACGAAAGTGAAAAGACCTGCCAGAATTCCCAGTGCCAAATACGCGCCTGGAGGAAGAACGAATGCGAACAGCTTCACTTCCGAGAACTGCATACCCATGAAGCTGCCGTTTCCCAGGATCTCCCTCACCGATCCCAGGATGAACAAGGCTCCAGTGAAGCCGAGACCCATGAATAGTCCGTCCAGAAAGGCGGGGACTGTGGAATTCCTTGAGGCAAAGGACTCTGCTCTGCCCAGAATAAGGCAGTTGACCACGATAAGAGGTATGAAGAGTCCAAGCGTTTTCCACAGTTCGTAGGTGAAGCCGTGCATGAGCATGTCGATCATGGTAACGAAAGAGGCTATAACGACAATATAAGCTGGTATTCGAATCTTGTCGGGTATCAGCTTCCTTATAATAGAAATTACGATATTCGACATGACAAGAACACACGTTGTTGCAACGCCCATCCCAATGGCGTTTATCGCACTGGTCGTCGTGGCAAGTGCCGGACACATTCCCAGTGCTTGCATGAAAACTGGATTCTGCTCGAATAGTCCCTGTTTCATGATGTCTTTGTATTTGCTGGTCATTCTGGAACACCTGCCTCTGAAAGGAACTCGTACATAAGATTCAACGCATTGACAACGGATTCTGCAGTGATGGTTGCCCCGGTCATAACGTCGCTTGTCTGGATGATTCCTTCTTCTCTCCTTCTTCTGTCCATGAGTTCCTTTTCTGTAGTGGGAGAAACACCGGCAGTCTTATCGAGTTTAAGTCCGGTTTCGAGTCCAGGACGGTCGACAGGGAAATAGCGGTCCTTAACCTCTTCATGTGAAATGTTCGCTCCGAGCCCAGGCGTTTCCTGTGCGTATTCGATCACTTCCATTCCGCTCAAAACAATTTCTGAGTCTTTCACAACGAAAGAAGACACGATTGATACGGGCCCGCCATATCCCGGGGATTCGCCGACAAGGACGTAGGCGACTCTATCATCAACAAGATCGAACTTATACGCCGGACCGAAGACTGTTCCCCTTATTTTCGCCGAGGTGTACAGGACGCCGTCAACGACTTCGAACCCTTCGGGCTCCCAGACATATTTCTCAAGGCTTTCCCTGTCATAGGGAATCCTGTCTTCTTCGATTATCAGCTGTCCGGTGGTCGGATCCTTGAGAACAGTCCTGACGGCACGGAGCTTCTCCTGGAGCTCGGCCTCCGCAATGGGTTCCTTGACGAGTTCGTATATCAGTGAAAGAGTGAAGCCGGCTACAAGCGTTATCATCATAAGCACCAGGCCGGTTTTCACGTATTCACGCATTGGACTTCACCGCCCCGAAGATCTTCCGGCGAGAGAAGATGTCGACAAGGGGTACGAGAGCGTTCATGATAAGAATCGCAAAGGATACTCCCTCGGGGAATCCTCCGAAGTATCTTATGAGCATAGTAATACCTCCGCACCCACAGCCGAATATCAACTGTCCCTTCAGTGTCATGGGGCTTGTGACCATGTCTGTGGCCATGAAAAGTGCACCAATCATGAGACCACCGCCAAAGATGTGGTAAAGCGGATGTCCGTACAACGGATTCACGAGGTAGAAAAGCCACGAGATGAGGAGGACCGAACCCACGAAAGCCGCAGGCACAGGTATCTTAATTCTTTTTCTTATGACCAGATAGGCGAATCCGATCAGCAACAGCAGCGCACTTACCTCACCTATCGATCCGGGGATTCTGCCAAGAAACATTTCGGATATCGAGTAACTACCTGTCGAGGTAGCTCCGGTCACAGCCGCTCCCCCCTGGGTTATGCTTTCCTTCAGTTCCATAAGAGGAGTCGCCGTTGTCTGGAGGTCAAAAGGAGTTAGCCAGGTAGTCATGTGAACCGGGAAAGAAGTAACAAGGAACACCCTTCCGATAAGTGCGGGATTCCAGAAGTTCTTTCCCAGTCCGCCGAAAATATGCTTGGCAATACCTATAGCCACAACAATGCCCAGAATCGCCTGCCACCAAACGATGGCTAGCGACAGGTTAAGTCCCAGTAGTAATCCTGTTACAGAAGCACTGCCGTCTGGCCTGAACTCCTTTTTAGCTCTCATAAAGCGCATGATGAAGAACTCGAACGCTTCGGCAGAAACGACACAGGTCAAAATCAGTACCAGCGCTTTCAGCCCGAAGAGGTAGACAGCAAAGGCAGTAGCAGGAACTAGCGCTATTATGACGTCGAGCATAATCTTTCTGACATCGTCTCTCGTCCGTATGTGTGGGGCGGCAGCGGTAGACAGATTCATCCTTTGGCCCCCTTCTTGAGCGATCTATAGACTTTCTTTGCAAGGACGAAGCTTTTCACGAGCTCAATACCTGCAGGACATGAGTATGAACAGGCGCCGCAATCTATGCAGTCGAGCAAACCAAGTTCCACGGCAGGCTCGTAACGGCGACGTGAAGTGTAAAGGTATATGAGATATGGTTCAAGGAACATCGGGCAGGCTACCACGCACGTTCCGCAACGGATACAGGCAAACTCCTCTTTGGCGGATGCAGAAGATTTCGAAAGCAATGTCAAACCTGAGCTACCTTTGACGATTGGGACATCGAGTTTTGGAACTGCCAGCCCCATCATCGGGCCGCCGAATACCAGCCGGTCGAGCTGATCTTCGTCGAATCCTCCTGCCCTGTCAATAATCTCTGAGGCCATTGTCCCGATCCTTGCTATGATATTCTTTGGTGCCTTCACACATTCCCCGGTAACCGTCAATCCTCTCTCAATAAGGGGTTTACCAAGCTCGACAGCTTCGTAAACCGCAAAAGCCGTAGAGACATTCTGCACAACTACTCCGACATCCATCGGAAGACCACCGGATGGCACGGTCTGCTTCAGGACTGAGTATATGAGTTGTTTTTCCGCCCCTTGGGGATATTTCGTCTTGACTGCTGAAACTTCAACAGAAGTGTCCTTTACAGCGTTACGCATAGCAGCTATTGACTCGGGTTTGTTCTTCTCGATTCCGATAACTGCCTTTTTTACTCCCAGGACTCTCATCAGGGCCTGAATACCTTTTGCAATATCCCTGCCATGCTCCTGCATCATCCTGTCGTCGATCGTAAGGTATGGCTCACATTCTGCGCCATTGATGACAAGAGTGTCTATCGGGCGGTCTTCTGGGGGAGAAAGCTTCACGTGAGTCGGGAACATCGCCCCCCCAAGGCCCACAATGCCTGCTTCCTTCACCCTTTTGATAAGCTCTTCAGCCGAGAAATCTCTGAACGACCCTGCAGGTTCCATCAGGACCCAGTCATCTTCGCCTTTTCTCTCAATCACAATCGCCTGATCAGGCTTCAGTGATACTGGATGGTAAGCCTTGCCGATCTCCAGGACCTCCCCTGTTACAGGGGCGTGAAGACTCGCAGAGACAGTCCCACCGGTTTCTGCGATCTTCTGTCCAGTCTTTACCCGGTCGCCCGGTTTGACAAGGGGTTTTGCAGGAAGTCCGGCATGATTGGAAAGAAAAACGAAGACCCTCGACGGATCGTCGAAATGCTCAATTTTTGAGTCTTTTGCCAATTCCTTCCTTTCGGGTGGGTGTACCCCACCCCTGAAAGTAAGCGATCTCATCCAGTGCCACCTCTCAGAATACTTTGTGATAGTTCACTCACACAAACACGTTGAAATGCTCGTGACCCGGTCGTTCGTTATAGAACGGCCTGGTGCAATCTGGACAACCTGATGTTCGCCATGATGCCTCAATCGAACTATTGTCAGAAATGAGTTCTTTGAGCGGGAGTAAATTCCCGTCATCGTCAAAGCTTAGCAGATCGATGTTGTCCATGTCTTTTTCAATGAGAAACCTGGCGAGCTGAATTCTTCTGTAACGCTCTAGAGGGGGTTGCGGGATTTTGCTCATTGCAGTACCCTTCACGGGGGTAAAAGAGAACAGGCCCACCCCTATTTTTCTTGAGTAGCAATTCGCGATGAAGTCAATCAGGTCGCAGTCGCTTTCTCCAATTCCTACAATAGCATGTGTCGTGATCCTTCCAGGATACAATTCGGCAGCCTCATACAACAAGTTAATGTGTTCACCAAAGGAACCGCTTCTTACTCTTGCAAACAACTCTTCTCCGATAGCGTCTACAGCGATTCCTACTCGCTCGGCACCACAATCCATAAGCTTGCCGACTTCGTCGGCTGTCTCAGGCCTAATTGAGACAGATATGGGAAAAGAGGCTTCTGAGAAGGTTTCTACCAGGGCGAGGGCAGTCTGCTTGCTTGCGGGGTTTGAAGTGACCTGCAGGCATATTCTCCCGATTTCGAGATCAGGTTTCTTCAGAGCTGTGACGATTTCGGAAAGCTCGTATCTCGGCCATACAACTCTTGAAAGCCTATCTTCCTTTCCCTCAGCACTTCTTGCCTGGGTACAGTAATCACAGTTGTAGGTACAACGACCTTCGGAGACCATCAGGTAGGCCATGCGCATGGGTGCTTCGACTCTAATTTTCTTGAGACCCAGAAGCTTCTGGGTTCCTGCAGAGACCCTTACAACCAAGACCACCACTCCAAGAATAATAGGGGCATTTCGCCCCTATTATATTACAAAACACGCGTTGCGTCTCTATTGTGGTTCTTCGAACTTGATAACCCTTAAGGAATCGTCGTAATCGGTTATCGAGCTGAACTCGGAAATGTAGTGTATTACTACGTAAGCCATGATATAACCGCTCTCATTACCTTCTAGCTCAAGAAGATTACTGTGGCTGTCTCCAATTCGCAGCCGCGAAATTGCTCGTCACGAGTGTGTATTTCTTTCAGGTCAGGCGGCTGGTCTCCGACAAGTACGTCAGCGATTTCACCGTTTACGATCTTTTAGGTTATGCTGCTCATTTGCGGCCGCGCACCTGTTCTGGCACTTATTATTTTAGTGTGCTGGGTATCTCCACGAATTTCTCACCGGTTGCTGTGAGGATCATGAAGGTATTTCCGAATGGAAGAACAATCAACACGTCACGGTTATCAATAAATCTCGGCTGGATGGGTGGCCAGATTCCTTCGCCGTTTATGATCCAGACATGTGCTCCTTGCCCCAGGAGTTCCCGAATAATCGCACCTTCTGACGTTTCTGCTCCTATAGATGAAGTCTCGGAAGGACAACAATCTATGTACCATCTACAGAAAGCGAGGTACAGTTGTGCTGTTCAGAAGAGCTGGGTGAAGCCGGTGTCAAAGCCTTTATGATTGCAAAACTGACTTCCTTGACCTGTCCTTCGAGAAGAAACTCCAGGTAAGTGATTTCTATAGCCACTTCTTGCTTGTTTGAGAGATGGGAAACTACAAGAACATCGTCGATGTAGTCGCGGATCAAACAACCAGCCCAATGAGCACTTCTTGCTGCCAGAGAGAGTTTTAGTAACGAGCGAGCGTTATATGCACTTCTCAGCAGCAATGAAGAGGGCATGAGAAAGACTCCGATGGTGATATTCAGCATAAGCAGACTCAGGACCGAAAAGACAGAAGCTACACCGTAGCTACTTTTTGAGCACCGCTTCGCCACTGTCCACATCCCCCTCAAAGTCCTCTTTCCTGCATCGATTACCTATGGAGACATTCTTTCCGATCGTGATTCCCCTCGGAACAACTGCGTCAGAACCTATCACGGCCAGACCATAGCTATAAACATCCGGAGCAAGTTTATGTGACTTCGGTTCTCCCGAGCCGATTCTTGTTCCTTCTCCGATCTTTGTTCTTTCGCCAATAATTGCTTTTTCGATGTAGGCGTCTTGCTCGATGACCGTATCGGACATTAGGACGGAGTCTTTCACCACTGCACCTTTGCGTATTTTAACTCCCTGGAAAACAACTGAGTTTTCCACTGTCCCCGATATCTCCGAACCTTCATTTATGAGTGAACTCCTTACTGACGAATCTGTACCAACAAAAGCAGGAGGGTACTCCTGTGTCTGGGTGTAGTACTTCCACGACGGATCATGCAGGTTTAGTGGAGGGATCGGCCTTACCAGTTCGAGATTCGCTTTCCAGTAAGAAAGCAAAGTCCCAACGTCTCTCCAATAGCCGTCAAAGACGAAGCTGAACAGGTCACCTGCCTCCTCTTCGACTATTCTTGGAAGCACATTTTTCCCGAAGTCATTGTCACTATTTGGATCCTCTTCGTCCAGCAAGAGGCGTTCCTTCAGGAAGTCCCAGTCAAAAACGTATATTCCCAGCGAAGCAAGGTCGGAACGTGGTTTCTCCGGTTTCTCCTGGAAATCGATGACCCTGTTTTCGAAATCTGTAACGACCATCCCGAATCTCCTAGACTCTGACAGGGGGACTCGCATACAGACAATCGTACCCTTTGCACCTTTGGACAGGTGGTAGTCGATCATCTCGTTGTAGTCCATTCCGTAAACATGGTCACCCGAGAGTATCACGACAAGCTCGGGGTTGAAATCGTCTACGAACTCAGTGTTCTGGAATACTGCATTCGCTGTTCCCGTATACCAGTCAGAAGCTTGCATTCCAGTGAATGGAGGAAGGATTGTAACGCCTCCACCCTTCCTGTCCAGGTCCCATGGACGTCCAATACCGATGTGTCTGCTAAGAAGGTGCGGTCGGTACTGAGTGAGTACTCCGACGTTATGTATCCCGGAGTTGACACAGTTACTGAGGGAGAAGTCGATAATCCTGTACTTTCCTCCGAAAGGAATGGCAGGCTTTGCAATTTCGTCTGTCAGCAGTCCCAGGCGCCTGCCCTGACCACCGGCAAGAATGAGTGCAACAGGCTGTTTTCGCATTCTACCACCTCACACTACGCCGTGTTTCTCGATGCTTGCCGGTTTACTCGGTTTTCCCTGAAGGGTTCTTCCTGACCTCACGATGGCGTTCTTGTCGAGAACGGCGTTTTCCACGACAGCGCCTTCTTCAATTACGGTCGATTCAAGGACTACCGAGTTCTTCACAACTGCTCCTGCAAATACTCTTGTATTTCTGAACAGCAAAGAATTCTCCACTTTTCCGGAGATTATCGAACCGTCTGCAATAATCGAGTTCTTTATCTGTGCAGTGTTTGCTATCTTCGGGGGAGGAAGGTCCTTCAGCTTCGTGTAAACCGTACCGTGTTTGTAGAACAATTCAGCTCGAACCTCGTCCTGCAGTGCTTCCATGTTAGTCTTGTAGTAAAGGTTAATTCCTGTCTGCAAATCTCTCCAGTACCCCTTGAAACGGTGCTCATGTACAGAGATACTGCTTGAACAAGGGATGAAGATGTCTCTGATAAGATCGTTTTTGCCTTCGGGCACGTTTGCGTAAAGCAACTCCTTGAGCAGGTACTTGTTTATGAAATATACTCCCAGGGGGATCGTTCTGGTCGACTTGCCTGAATCTGCAACGGTCTTATCAGGACAGTATTCCTTCCAACCTGTTACCCTCCCTGAGCTCGTTGTATCCACGGTCCAGTCGCCTTCGGCCAGGTCTGACTCTTCCACTACAGTGGTCATGATGGTCATGTCAGCTCCCGTCTCGAGATGATTGCGAAACAACTCATTGTAGTCGATTCGGAACACGTGATCTCCCGAACCGATCAGTACATGGTCTTCGTTTCCTCTTTTGAACAGCGTCATATTCTGGAATACCGAATCTGCGGTGCCGGCATAGCCCATGCTGCGGTTTTCAAGAGAAAAATACGGCTGGAGGATGAAAAGTCCGCCTGTCTTTCTATCGAGATCCCATTCCTTGCCTGAACCGAGATGATCCATAAGGCTTCTGGGGTTGTACTGGGTTATAATACCGATCTTGGAAATCCCGGCGTTGACCATATTCGTGAGCGCAAAGTCGATCACCCTGTACTTTCCAAATACTGGTAGGGCAGAGCTTGCACGCACCTTTGTGAGATTGACAAGGTCCTTTCCTCTTTCCCAAGCAAGTATCAAACCAAGTATCTTCATAGGATCACCTCAATAGTCTACACATGGTAGATTGTTCATGAACGACAGATCGGGCATTTCTGGAGATGTGTCACACTGAACAGAGCGATCAATCGTCTTTTTGGCCGGCTCCACCGCCTCGTCAAGCAGGTCAAGAACTGTCGCCCTGCTTACCCAGCCGGTTGTGGGATGATACCAGGGTTTCTTTGAAAGATTGAGAACATCGCCAAAATCGCTCGAGGGTTGACTTGCATCGCTATGGGAGCCCTTGCCTCCGAAAATCCTGAGTACGTCGGTCACGGTCTTTTTCAGTCCTGAACCGCGGCGATTTTGACGCATAGCGTTTCTCATTTCTGTAAGGCCCTTACCGATGCTGATTCTGTCAATCTTGTACAGTTTATAGATGAGCTCCAGATGCACCTTCTCAATTTCTTCAGGAATACTTTCCGGAAGTTCCTTCAAAGGCTCAAGCTCTGAGGGACTCGTCTCCAGAAATCTCCTTACCATTTCGTAATCGATTGCTATCTCGAGTTCTGTATGCTTGTCACTATTGCCGGCACGCGATATAACATAGGGATGCACCATACGATCCAGGGCATGGTGACAGACTAGTCCGTGTACAAACTCAGGGTACTGATCGTAAAGGCATCTCGAAATCTCGTTCAGATAGATTCCGCATTTCTGATTATGCAGTCTCTTTGCTGCAGAGACATAGTGGTGATCGTTAATTACATACAGGAACACATCAGGTCCCTGTGTTCCCAGATTGAATAGAGTCCTGTCTTCTTCGTTTTCGAAATCGTAATCCAGTTCCCTCGCGGTTCTGTATCCGTGGATCAGGTGAGTCCAGAAATCGGGCATCGTTCACCTCACAATTTCACAAGACGATGATCATGCTGCCTTCAGAAAAAGACCTTGATAACGAAAGCAAGTTGTCTGAAGAATCTACGCACCAATAGAAAGCTCCCGGTTGTCAAGAATATACCAAATATGGACGTTGCTTCAAACGAACGGAACTAGACGAACTTCTTCAACAACACGGTAAGGAGCGACTACAATTGTTCTTCAAGGCAGCAATCGTAGTTCATGATTTCGCTTTCGCCGAAAAACACTCTGATCTCCCTGTCTGCATTTTCCCTGCTGTCCGAAGCGTGGAGGAGATTCTTTCGTACAGTAGAGCCAAAATCTCCACGTATCGTTCCCGGTTCTGCAACAGAGGGATCGGTACTGCCCACAAGCTTTCTGCATACAGGGACTGCGTCCCTTCCTTCAAAGACTGCAGCAACTACGGGACCCGATGTGATGAATCTGAGCAGAGGTGGGAAAAAGTCCTTGCCGTCGTGCTCTGCGTACAAAGAACGCGCCTGCTCTTCCGTCAGGTTGAGCATTTTAAGTGCAACAAGTTTGAGACCTTTCTGTTCGAAACGAGATAGTATTGTTCCCGTGAGGTTTCGCTGAATGCTGTTTGGCTTCAAAAAGACAAGCGTTCTCTGCATGATAAACCTCCGTATGTGAATCATAACACAGCGCGAAGCTCAGTAGCAGGATGATATAATATCTGCATGAATAGCGAGTTTGACAGATGCCTGATTGAGCAGGTGAGAACGTTTCTGACCGGTCATCCGGGAGCTCCTATTATGCTTTTCGGCAACAGCTCTATCCAGCTGAGAGATGTTGCGAATGATGTCATTATGAGCGACCCCGAATGGTCTTCAAAAAAGTCAAACAGTGATTTCTTTCTTGTTGAGCCTGAACAGGGGAATATTGGGATTGATCAGATTGTCGAAGTACGAGCATTCTTTTCTCATCGACCTGCATATGGCCAGAGGAAGTACTTGCTCGTAAATGAGAGCGAACAGATGACAGTCGAGGCAGCAAATGCCTTCTTGAAGATGCTGGAAGAGCCGCCGTCCTATCTGGTGATAATCTTGACCTGCACTTCTGTGGAGCGACATCTGCCCACAGTAAGAAGTCGGGTTGTTTCCTTCAGTGTTTCGTATCCGACGGATCTTGTGAAGAGCTTGAAAAAGCTCTACAGAAGAGAGTCAAGACATGTCCTCGCCGTCAGTGCTGAAGACTATATTGTCCTCAGAAGACTCCTGAACGATCCGGAGAGTGTGAAGGGAATACTTGCCTACCTTGACACCATGGAACAAATGGATACTGATGCACTTGTTCACAGAGTGTTTGACTCAGGAACAGAAGACGCCGTCGAAAGCACTCTTGTGAGGAGGAAGGCTATTGCATGGCTTCTGAAGGACCTTTCGGAAGGAGGGACCCCGTCTTTCAGTGTTCTGGAAACACTCGATACGAGAATGAAGAAGTCCGGCAAGTACTTTGACCACCTCAGGTTGTTTGCCTCTGTAGTGAGGAGCATATTGAGAGATCTGTCGTTGTTGAACAGCACTACAAGATGGAGCGAACTCTTAAACACTGACCTGATAGAATGGTTAGCGGGAAGAAGACCGCTCAGCTCTATCGACGCTGATCTGTTGTGGTGTGATCGGCTCGCAAGCATGAATAGGGCGGTTCTCAACAACCGCCTCGTTTTACACAGAGTAGTGAACAGTCTTGCCAAACACATGAGAAAAACTGAAAACCGGAGGTAAAAATGCCTGAGATATATGGAACAGTTTATGGAGTAGAGTTTCAGCCGCCGGGTCGGCTCTACTATTACACTGCTGCAGAGGAAAACCTTAGGCCTGGCGACTATGTTCTTGCTATGAACGAATTCGGACTCGACGTTGGTAAGATACGGATGGGACCGGTATCGGTGGAGATGGATCATTTCGATGAAGAGCTCAGGCCGATCCTGAGACTTGTTCAGGAAGAAGACTGGGAGACGCACAAACAAAACGTTGCCGACGCTGAAGAGGCCATGGAAACATGCAAGGAACTTATTGACAAGCACGATCTGCCCATGCGGCTACTCTATGCCAAGTACCTGTTCGATCGGTCCAGGCTCCTCTTCTATTTCGGAGCGGACAGTAGGGTTGATTTCCGCGAGTTGGTAAAGGATCTGGCACGAACCTTCAAGACGAGAATCGAGTTGAGGCAGATAGGAATCAGGGACGAAGTCAAGGTAAAGGGAAGCCTGGGACTATGTGGGATGGTCTCTTGCTGCAACCGCTTTTTGAGAGAGTTTGAAAGTATCACCCTGAAGCAGGCCAAGAAACAGCAACTCCTGATAAATCCCGCAAAGATCTCTGGCAGATGCGGGCGACTCTTGTGCTGTCTTTCATATGAACAAAGTCTTTACGAGAACGAACTGCGAGAAATCCCCGATGAGGGAGCAGTCGTTGATTTCGAAGGTAAAACGTGCAAGGTGTCCAATGTAAACCTCTTCAACACTGTGATTACGTTCATTACGGATGACGACCAGATAGTTAAGGCAACATTCGATGAGTTCAGAAAGAGCCAGAAGGTGGTAGTCGAAGACGCCGGTCCGGAGCAGATTATTCTTGATGATGAAGAACTGGATCTTGAGAACGATGCATGATCGGAGGAGAATGACGTGACAGAGCGTAGTAGGGAAAAGAAGATTGTCGAGCTAAAGGAGCTTGGAAGACTATGCAGGGGAGACATTCTCAAGATGACAACCATCGCGAACTCAGGTCATCCCGGAGGATCGATGTCCTCGATAGACATCTTCCTTTCTGTGTTCTCCATGGCAAATATCGATCCTTCAACTCCTGACGATCCGAAGAGAGACCGCGTGATCGTCAGCCATGGTCATACTTCTCCCGGCGTTTACTCGGCCCTTGCAAGACTGGGTTTCTTCGATATTGGGGAAGTCATAAAGGGCTTCAGACACTGCAGCTCAGTCTTCGAAGGTCATGTTACTCGCGGGATCCCCGGTGTGGAATGGACTACCGGGAACCTTGGACAGGGGCTCTCCGCAGGCGTCGGGATGTCGATAGCCTCGAAGCTGACCGGGAAGAACAACCGTGTCTTCGTCTTGATGAGTGATGCAGAACAGGCAAAAGGACAGGTCGCAGAAGCCAGACGTACAGCAGCTAAATACGGGCTAAACAACCTGATCGTTGTGATTGACGATAACAACGCCCAGATATCGGGGAAAGCGGAAGACATCATGCCTGTGAATATCAGGGAGAATTACGTCTCGGATGGCTGGGAAATAGTAGAGATCGACGGTCACAGCTACGATGACCTTGTGAACTCGATCAGCCTTTTTCTGCACAGGCAGGAAAGACCGGTTGCGATTATTGCCAGGACTACCATGGGAAAAGGTGTGTCTTTCATGGAAGACGATGTTTCTTACCATGGGAAGCCACTTTCGATGGATCAATGCAGAAGGGCACTCTCTGAATTGCGTATCTATGACGACCTAGACAACCATGCGAATGAAAGAAAATTGCTTGCCAGAACACGATCTCCACTAGAGGTTCCACAACAGTATCCGCGACCCGATGCGGGCGAAGCCTTTGTCTATTCTTCCGACAAACCTGTCGACAACAGAAGTGCCTTCGGGAAGGCTTTGGCGGACATAGGCAAGAGGAACAGGGGCAAAGTACCAATGGCTGTTATTGATTGCGATTTGAAGCCTTCAACGAAACTGGAAGAGTTTGAGAAGGCGTGCCCGGAGTCTTTCTTTCAGATTGGTGTTCAGGAACACAACGCTGCAGCTCTTGCGGGTGCTCTGTCCACGTGCGGTGTACTTACCTTCTTCGCGGATTTCGGGGTTTTTGGAATAGACGAGACGTATAACCAGCAACGTTTGAACGACATAAACCGCACCAACCTGAAGGTTGCTGTGACTCATGTGGGTCTTGATGTGGGCGAGGACGGGAAGACTCATCACTGTATAGACTACATAGGAGCGGTAAGGAATCTCCCAGGATTCAGGCTTCTTGTTCCCGCTGATCCGAATCAGACAGACCGGATGGTCAGATACATGGCATCGACTCCAGGGAACTTCACAATAGTCATGGGAAGATCGAAGATAGAACCGGTTCAAAGAACGGGCGGAGGACTCTTTTTTGCAGAAGGATATGAATTCGAATATGGAAAAGTGGATCTGTTGAGAGAGGGATCGGACATCACGCTTCTTACTTGTGGCCAGGTCACCAATAACGTAATCAAAGCAGCTGATGAACTCAAAGACAAGCACGGGATAAATGCTTCGGTCATAGCCATTCCCACTCCACTTCACTTTGAGTTCGATGAAATGGAAGACTTGCTTTATGGGAAGATTTTGGTTATCGAGGATCACCATTCCAAGAGCGGACTCGCTTCGATTATCAGCATACATATGGTTTCCAGGGGAATCTCCCCCAGCGGCTTTGAGAATGTCGGTGTCGACGACTACGCATGTTCTGGTTCCAATGAAGACCTATATGAGCTTGCAGGGTTTTCCGCAAATGCGATTATGGACAGAGTAAAGAGAATCTTGCTATGAAGGAACAGACGATCGAGAATGCCCGAAGACTGAGTTTGAGGATAGGTATTGACGCCGAACTCACTGTTGTAGCCCAGTCACTAATGCACTCTTCATACGTCAACGAGGAGCTTTCTTCAGGCCGCAAGGGTGTCGAGTCAAATGACAGACTGGAGTTTCTCGGAGACGCAGTGCTGGATCTTTACCTGGCAGAAACCCTTTACACAAGATACAGGCTGAGCGAAGGGGACATGTCTAGGATACGCGCGTTTCTAGCAAACGAAGACTTCCTTGCCGAGCTTGCCAGAGAGCTGGACATTGGGGAGTTCATCATGCTCGGAAAGGGTGAAGCAGCCTCTGGTGGGAAAGACCGTGACTCGATCCTTGCAGATGCTTTTGAGGCTATAGTCGCAGCCCTTTATCTCAGTAAGGGCTTCAATGCTGTGCGCGTTTTTCTTGACAGGCATTACTCCAAGCATATCTCTGAGGCTGTAAATTCAGGTGTTCAGCGAGATTTCAAGACTCTGTTGCAGGAAAAGACACAGACAGGGGGAGGCCCAAGACCACAATACGAGCTTGTCGATGTTATCGGTCCTCCAGAGAAGCGATTGTTCAAGGTCCAGGCGTTTCTTGGAGGTCGCGTCCTCGGGAACGGTGAAGGACACTCGAAGAAAGCGGCTGAACAGCAGGCCGCCAAAAAGGCACTCGAGAACATCGAAGAGCCATCTCCTTAGGGATCGAAAGTGCTCTTTGTAAAGCCTGACAAGACCCTGCCTATCAGTCTTACGGGACGAGCGTGTGTTCTTAATTGCAAGCACTGTGGAGGGTATTACCTCAAGAGCATGTCAGATCTGTCTCGTTTTCCCGAGGCCATTAAGGCAGGAAAAAGGAGTTTCCTGCTCAGTGGAGGACTGGCAGAAGGAATGCGAGTCCCGTGGGAAGCTCACTTGGAGCTGCTCATGGCGATGAAGAGCAGATACGGAATCCGGTATAACGTTCACACCGGCCCGGTAGTAGATAGTCGCTCATTAGACTCGCTTGTGAAGCTTGCTGATGTTGTCTCGTTCGACGTGGTTGGCAATCCCGAAACGATGCGAGAAGTCTATGGAGTCGACACTTGGCGTGCCTCTGTAGACACATTGGAGTTGCTGGCAAATAGCGGGATCAAAGTCGTTCCTCACGTCACGGTCGGACTAACCGGCGGTGCGATGTATCACGAAAAGGATGCAGTCAGGATCATTTCTGATCTGGGACTCAGACATGTTGTGTTTCTCGTGTTCATCCCAACATCCGGAACAGCGTACGCGAATGCACCACTGCTCGCCATCGAAGAGCTCGGGGACTTCTTCCTGACTGTAAGTGTCAGAAAAACTCTGGGGTGTATGATCCCGCGAGGCAGGTACCGAATGAAACTCCAGAAAATGGCTCTGAAAACTGGATTTGTTGGTATAGTGAAGCCTGTTCCGGAAATCGAGAGACTACTGGCAGCTAAAGGAGCGAATAACTACACTGTTGCCGAAGAGTGTTGTGCGTTTTACTGCTGACTCAGAAAGCGAGTAAGCTTCTCCTCAGGCCGGATAACATGTCTGTCAGAAACAGGGTAGCATTGCTTTCGAGACTGCTCAGGATGCAGTTTCTTTATGATCAGGATAACGCTGGAGGAATTCTCTTGAAGGGTGACTCACTCAGGATACTGGGAATTGATCCCGGTTTTGGAAAGATCGGTTACGGAGTTATCGACGTCAATGGTACCAAAGCGAAGTCGGTCTGTTTCGGCGTGATCGAAACAGATGTTGAGCACGAGATTCCCGAGAGGCTTAACAAGATATTCGAAGATATCTCGAAGCTGATTGAGG
>PWXG01000051.1 GCA_003561215.1 Thermotogales bacterium | reverse complement strand
GGGAAGTAGACCCCGGGTTTGAATCCGGAACTGCAGAAGATCTGGTAGTGGGTAGCGGGTTAGCGCTCTTTCTGGGATTGCCCTTGCTGATGATTATCAACCTGCCTGTGCTGGGTTACACCCTTGAACAGCCAATATACTACGTGCTAACGTTCGTTGCACTTGGTGGGTATCTTGGCATAATGTACCTATTCTGGTTCAGAAGAGCGAGGGTGAGGAGAGCACGAGAAACTCGTCACTAAGAAAAACTTTCAGATTACCATACACGTAACCCAACAAGGTTCAGAATCGCTGAACCGCTTCCGCCCCCTGCACGCGAAGATGCAACAAAAAGATTCCTGAGAAAATCCAGCTCATCGCGAGTGACAATATAGGTTGTACCCCTCTCTCTATAATCGTACTCGAACTCGTCACCACCAAGCTGGTGCCCCGTGAGAGAACCGAAAACAAACAGCTGAGGGAGCCTGTTTTCATTTACAACATCTTTGAGCTCAGGGAACGTGAAGCTGCCTCCATTATCCGTTTGACCTTTGAAAGCCGCGTAGACTCCTGACAGAACTTTGATACCATGTGTCGCCTGTCCGGCGCCACCAACTATGTAGTTGGCAATAATATCTCCGTCAATTGAAGTCAGTTTCAGATAATCTGTCCTCTCCGAACCTGCAAAGGCCCTCAAGAGTTCTCCCACTTTCTCCCAGGATTCTATTGGCTGATTCGATACGTTTCCTCCTTGTGGCCTGGCATTATCGAAATCGGACTTAAAGTCACCATACATAAGTTGAGTACTGATTTCGATATCACCAAATACGGTGATCGAGTATTTGCCGTTGATGTAAGCAAGCTTGTGCGGAAGATCTGATCCCTGAAGCTTTTCGGAAATCCTGACATTGCCGTGGATTACTATGTCTATAGGGGACTCCATTGTATTCTTGTCGTAGTTGATCGTTACAGTATGAACCTTGTTGTCTTTGTCTCTATGGCTTATTTCTATGAAACAGTGTTCGTCACCAGCACTTCTTGGGAAACGAACTACAAAAGGTGTTTCATGGCCACTAGAATCACCTTCGTAGAAGGCGAGCACATCATTTTCCGCGATCGGCGAGATTGAGGAAGCTATTGGAAACTCAAAACTCCGTACGTTCTGTTCTTCTGTATCAATTTCTTCTCCATTCAGCGCGTGCCCTATGCTCACCAGATGTTCATCCCGCAGTTCTTCAAAGAACTCCACCACGTCAATACCTGCAAGACTCATGAAGTTGTGATTTTCGCCCGGGCTAACAAATGCTGCATGAAGACCAAGCGGGAAAATGTCCTCCAGGTTCGTGTTATTGGACTCAAGAAAGACACCACCGAAAATCGTTGCACTGCCAAAGACATAGTCTCCGCCGCCGTCAATTTCTTCACGGTTACCCTGTCTGGCCGTGTTTATCTCACTGAAAGTTCTCCTGGCTTCTGCAAACCTCAAAGCATCCTCTCCATCAACAAAATCTCTCTCAAGCAGTCCGAAAGCGTAGCGCACAACTCCTTCCCGCCTTGCCCAGGACACTACGTAGTATTTCCCAGTATCATAACCCGCAACTGCTCCTGTTGAAAACCTCTGAAGACCCGCCCCGGTTTCAAGAAAGCCGGCGAACACCTCGTCTTCATATAGCAACCACCACTGATCTGAAGGAATCATCGAGAGCGCTTCTCCCCAGTACTTCCCTTCCAGGCCCCCCCTGGCTGACACAAAGCTCTTGAAGTCATCAAATCCTGACCACTGACTCGAAAAATCTGCAGAAAACAAGTTGTAAGAAAGGTAGGCAGCAGCTAACTCCGCCACATTGGAAGAAGTTTCTCTAAGGCCGCTTATTAGCGAGTAGTTGTTGAGTTGAGAAGCATTTCGCGAGACCACCGCGCCAGCGGAAAGGAGCATGATCGAGGTGAAAGCAAGGAGTATGAGAACTACAGGCAGCAAAGACCCTCTATTCCGCGTACGGATCATATCTGTACACATAGAATGTCTCCTCCCTTCCTATGCGATGATCTCTAAGTGACACAAGAAAGCGCATCAACTTGGGCATACCCTGCTCCTCGTATGGATACTCGTGATCGACGTTCATGACCTGCACATCCTCAAATCCTGGATAATCAGAAAGCTCGTTGATTCTATCTTCTATGGTTGCAGGACTAACCCTGTTAGAGTTCCTTACGATCTCTTCGACCATGACTCTTGCAGAAAGAACATTCGTGGCGACAAGAGTCCTGGCAGACATTTCCCTGTAACTCAGCAACATCGCCAGTCCTGCCACGACGAATACAGAAACCACAACTATGGCAATTAGCATCTCAACAATCGAATAACCCTGTCTAATTGAACCTCACCGCCCCTGCTGCATCTCTTTGAATCCCATTCTTCTCAAACTCAATATGATAGTAGAGGTACTTCTCCATTGGCTCAAATAATGCACTGGTTACAAAATGTGCGATCTGCATCTGTCCTATTGACCCTGATTCATCAACTGGGAACAAGAAGACAAGGGTATCATTAACTTGTGTTATTGTCGCAGTTACAGTGCTCCCAATTCCCGGGAACTCGGAAGTCAGAGATATTGTTGACTGTGAAGACTGCTCAGGAACAAAAGCAGTCCATTTTCTCGTAATCAGGTAACGCATGTTGACGTTAAGCTTGCTCATCTGTTCATCCAGCTCCAGAATAGTACTCATCTGTCCGGTTATCCTGAAAGTCGAACTGGTCACTATCGTGATCATTAGCAGTGCAACAGCAGCAATCGATAACGCAATAAGCATCTCCAAAAGCGTTAGCCCCGATTTGCGAGTAAGATTATTATGTAGTTGTTCAGGCTTGGGTGCTGTCCTACCCATACCGCTCCTCCTCAAAAGAAAAAACCAAATAGTGGATCGTACGTTTTAATTTATTACAATATATAATAGCATAAAACTAACGACAAATGCAAATCATCAGGATTGGTTAAGCTGGCTGGGGACTTTTCAGTCTGAATTTTTGTTTCGGCATTTATACTCCAAGAAATCAAAAAGAGCTCTACACAGCACCTGGTAGGAGAAATTTCCCTACAAAGCATTGTGGAATGTGGAAGTTGCTTACTGAAGATGCCGAGTGTTGGAGGAAAGACGGGTATGCAATCATATCAAATAGGCTATTCGTGAAGAGCTCTGCGTAAGTGCCGTGGGGGTTAAATGTACTAAAGGTCATTGCGAGTTTGCTATCTGCTATTCGCTTTTCTTCTACGGAGAATCGAAAACCGTATCAGACAAGTTGATTCGGGCGACGAAACGGTAACTGCAGAAGACCTGGTTGTCGGAAGCGGACTGGCACTTTTCCTGGGGATACCTCTATTGCTCATCATAAACCTGCCAGTACTTGGCTACACCCTTGAACAGCCCATTTACTACCTGCTTTCGTTCGTGGCGCTTGATGCGTATCTTGGCATAATGTACTCATTCTGGTTTGGAGAAAAGAGGGTGAGGAGAGCTGAGAAGACTCAATAACAAAATGCGGGACCAAAGGTCCCGTGAAAGATGAGAAGATTAGTTCTCAAAGTCTTACCAGACTCTCGTACCAATCAAAGACATCCTAGCTGATGAAACATTATCATCTCCGTCCCCCGCTCCGGGAACACTCAGGTAGAAGCCTTCAAGATCTTCCAGTTCTAAGGTCATAGAGGTCAGAGTACCGAACACAAACAACTGAGAAGGTCTTTCATCGTTTCTGTCTGTTCCTTCAATGGTCATAGTTCCTCCGCTTTCGACATCATCGGGCAACGAGTAAAAATCGCCCATAAGTATCTTGACGGGTTGTGCCTGGCCCGCCTCCCCGGGCCCTTTGATGCTGACCATCAAATCTCCACCAATAGCCGCTATCCTAAGATAGTCACCTTGTTCAGAATCATAACTAGAAAACTCTCCCAGAAGCTCTTCCATGCTGGTTTTCGTGACAGGCATAACCAGCACGTCTGCTTCTTGCTCAACTTTTTCAAAGAACTTGTCTTCAAAATCCTCATACATGAGGTGACACGCAATCTCTACATCTCCGTACACTGTCAACGCGTACCTGCCTCGAACGTAACCCCAAAAGAGAGGATCGGCTTCCTCGTGTGCTTTTATTGTTGTCTTCCCGTTAATGACAATCTCGATTGTCTCCGTCTTGGTCTCATCAGTGTAAGGAATCTCTACAGGATCCCCGATAATTACCCCGTCATTATCTTTTTCAACGACCTCTATGTATCGCTTAGGATCACCTTTTCGAGGAAAGTAGACCTCGAATACGCTTCCTGAAGAGTCTGGGTTAACTGGAAAGACGTAGTCCGCAAAAACAGAATTCTCATCGAGCTCATCCCTGAGCTTATTCATGTATACTTCAGCACTGACGTCATCATCACCAAAACCGGTATAATCATGCTTATCATTTGTTTCCCCTTCGATGTCAACAACCTTAACTGCCTTCAAATTTCCATCAAAGATCTGTTTCAGATCATCTAGGCCCTTCTGTACTGTCACTGTGTCAAAGACAATAGTGTCGCCGGATATCAAATCTCCGACACTCCATGCAAGAGCACCAGTGGGGGGGGTGCCGCTGGGAGGGCCATCGCCAGGAGGGCCACCGCCGGGAGGACCTGAGCCCGCACCCGGCTGATTAGTTCCTGGAACGGTGAAGACTCGATCTGTACTTCCAATAACTAGCCCTGCTCCAACAATTCTTTGGGATGACTGTGCCATTCCGAAAGCGTAACGTTTTGCAGCACCTTCCTTTGCCCAGCTTACAAAGAAATAACTGGACCCTTTTCTGGCAACAACTACGCCAAATGAGTGTTTATCAAATCCATAGGCATCGTCGCGAAAACTCTCTACCACTTCCCAGAAAGATTCGTCGCGCCCCTCTTCGTTGTCAAGTAGAATATGCCATTCTGCGCTTTCTGCAACGCTTTCCAAGACTTCTTCCCAGTACTTGCCTTCTAAACCCCCTCTTATTGAGACATAGGAAATCAGTTCATCCATGCCTTCCCAGGGATCATCACTGAAGTCAAGATTGATTCTATTCTTGGCAACATACGAGACAGATGTATGAACAAGATTGTCTGCAATTGATCTCAGCTCAGAAACCAGATTATAGTTATTAAGTCTTGAAGAAACTCTGGCTAACATAACTCCAGCCGTGATAAGTGCAATACTAACAAAAACGAGGAGGATGACTGTAAGCGGAAGTACGAACCCTTGATTCCGTCTACCTATTAGTGTACTTGTAGACATAGAAACTCTCCTCCCTTCCTATTCTCTGATCTTTCAAAACTATGTAGTAGATATCTAGCGTATCTTCACTATGCACAGGTGAGTAAAAGCTCTCGGGACCAACTTCAATTTGCTCGAAACCAGGATGCTTTGACAGATCATTAAAGTCACGCTCGATACTACTGGAATTCCTTATAAGATCTTCTATGAGCAGCCGTGCTGTCCTGAGATTTGTGGCGACAGTGGTTCTCGCTGACATCTGCCTATAAGAAAGCATTATAAATATACTACCACTCAAGAATACGGCGATAACAAACAGAACTACGAGGATTTCTAGCATCGTCATTCCTTTTCTATAAGTGTCTCTAGTAATAGATCCTCACTGCTCCTTTAATTTCCTTCCTCTCTAATCCAGAGATCTCGAAATCCGCCACATAGTAAAGATAGTAATCCAGATCCTGCGAATCTTCATCATTCTGGTTCGTATCTGGGTCACGCATAAATTCAAATCTCGTGATCCCCTCTGCGATGACTATTTCATCATAATGGTTATACATACCGTCACTTTGAACCTCTGCAGATCTTGAAGGAAAGATTAGTAGAAGTCTTCTCTGTTCATTATCGTAATATATACTTGCCGGTACCTTCATGCTATACACAGGAAACTCGAACCATAGGTAGATTGTAGTCTCGTCGATAAATTGAACTCCTGACCAATGCCTCGATGCAACGTATCTTAACTGACTCTGAAGTTTGCTTATCTGCTCATCAATCTCTATTAGAGCATTTACATTCCTTGTCACTCTAAATGCACTCGTGCTGATCAGTGCTACAGAAAGCAGGACAATTGAAGACAGTGCCAAGACTACAAGCAACTCTGAAAGCGTCATACCAGCTTTTCTCGAAAGCCTTTTGTCAAGTTGTTCATACCTGGGTCTTACATAACCCATATGACCCCTCCTGGGTCCTCAGACAGCACATATGGAAGAAAGATGATCAAACGACTACGGCATATGATATGTTACCACAACTTGTGCCATAATTCATATACTCTGAGGGTGTTACGGACGAACACAACCTGGTCTTCTCATAAAGCAATCACTGTAATTCTATTCTATAAATGATTACAACGATTTTTGAAACTCGAGTGCGATTCTTCCCCTGTCAGGCTCGACCGTAATAATTCTCACCCTTATTATGTCACCCACCGCGACAGCTTCGAGAGGATCACGGACGTTCTTGCCCATCTTGCTCTTATGGAGTAATCCGTCCTGGCCTACGCCAATATCAACGAAAGCTCCAAAATCGACCACATTCCTGACAGTTCCCTCAAGTTCCGCGCCCGGCTGAAGCTGCTCCATGGTCAGGATATCTTCCCTGAGCAATGGTTTCGGCAATTCTTCGCGCGGATCGAGTGACGGTTTGCACAGGGCCTCTACAATGTCCTTAACAGTAACAGCATTCAACGTATTATCTTGTGCAAACTTATGCCAGTCAAAGCTCTTCAGAGCTCTTGAGAACGCTCCCCTGTCTTTCATGAGATCGCATGAAGAAAGGCCAACTGCCCTGATAACCTGTTCGGCAATATCGTAGGACT
>PWXG01000039.1 GCA_003561215.1 Thermotogales bacterium | reverse complement strand
TGCATTTGTTTGATCGTGTTGGAGAACAGAATACGCAGAAGACTCTAGAGATTTCGTTTGAAAGGGCAATGAAGGACGAGCTCAAACACGTTGTTGTAGCGTCGACAAGGGGAGTTGTCGCCGAGGAAGCTCTCAAAAGAGTTCCTGACAGCATCACCCTGGTTGTGGTTACGCATTCTGTCGGCTTCAGAGAAGCAGGTGGAGACGAGTTCAGCTCTGATGTCAGGAAAGCATACGCAGGAACAAAACATCACATTCTTACGACTACTCATCTCTTTAGAGGGCTTGAAGGCTATCTGACAAAGCAATTCAGTGGTGCCTACCCTCCTCAGGTTTTCGCAACCGCGCTCAGGCTATTTGGAGAAGGTACGAAAGTCGCTTTTGAGATAGCTATAATGGCTGCTGATGCAGGACTTGTTCCAGTTGATGAATGGTTAGTGTCATGCGGTGGAACGGGCAAGGGACTGGACACTTCATATGTCGTGAAGCCCTGCAATACAACAGATCTCCGCAGGTTCAGATTCGGTGAGCTGCTGGCGATCCCTTCAGAGTACCGGTCTTGAAGGGGAATAGACGGGTAGTCATCGTTGTCGTGGATAGCGTAGGTATAGGCGAAATGCCCGACGCTCGAGACTACGGCGACGAGGGCAGCAATACGATCGGAAACACTGCAAGAGCCGTAGGTGGACTCCACATGTCTAACTGCCAGAGACTGGGTCTGGGCAACCTGACGGACATTTCCGGAGTCCCGCCTGTGTCAAGAGCTCTGGGAGCGTTTGGGAAAATGCTCGAGGCGAGTCCTGGCAAGGACACGACCACAGGTCACTGGGAACTCATGGGCATCATCCTGGAAGAGCCATTCGCACTTTTTCCAAAGGGATTTCCTCCTGAGATCATAGATAAGTTTAAGCGAGAGACGTCCCGAGGCGTCCTCGGTAACAAACCTGCATCAGGGACAGAGATTATCAAAGAACTGGGAAGAGAGCATGTTTCTTCTGGCGATCTGATAGTTTATACCTCAGCTGACAGTGTCTTCCAGATTGCTGCGCATGAGGAAGTAGTTTCTGTCCAGGAACTCTACAGGTACTGTGAAACTGCGCGCGAGATACTAAACAACAGCGATTATATGGTAGCGAGGGTAATCGCTCGGCCGTTCGTGGGTGAGTGGCCGGAATACGCCCGTACTTCAAACAGACATGATTTTTCGTACCCTCCGAAAGATAGGCTCGTTCTTGAAGAACTCACTGACAAAGGTATTCCAGTCTATGCAGTTGGAAAAATCTACGACATCTATGACGGACACGGTATAACAGAGCACATGAAAACACGTAGTAACGATGAAGGCGTATCGCGAACCATCGAATACCTCCAAACTGTTGGGCATGGCCTCATTTTTACAAACCTCGTTGACTTCGACATGAAGTACGGCCACAGGAATGATCCTGAGGGATACGCGCGTGCTCTTGAGGAGTTCGACGAGCGCTTGCCTGAAATCATGGCTGCCATGGGACCCAACGACGTGCTCTTCATCACCGCTGATCACGGTTGCGATCCCACGATGCCGTCGACGGACCATTCCAGGGAAAAGGTTCCTTTGCTTGTTTACGGGATCCGTCTGAAGGAGAACAATCACCTTGGAGAGCGAAAGAGTTTTGCCGATTTGGGACAGACCGTACTGCAATTATTTGGGCTTGATCAAATGCGCAACGGAGAGTCTTTTTGCACGGAACTCTACGATTGAAGACAGCCTGATCTCACTGTATAATTTGCATAGCACGGGGTCGTAGCGCAGCTGGGAGCGCGTCGCCTTCGCAAGGCGAAAGTCGTGGGTTCGAATCCCATCGACTCCACCAGAATCGAGGAGGCTAATGCCTCCTCGATTTGATTCTCTGGTTGTCGTAGGTGTGATTATCTGCGTTCGGCAAAATCAGCAGGTTTTGAAGATCTCACAGTCTGAGCGATCTCATCATCTTGAAGTGAGATGTGTCTCTTGAGGTAGTACCCGGTGTAGCTGTCCTGTGATTTGATGATCTTTTCAGGCGTGCCTTCTGCGACTATCCAGCCTCCGCCATCTCCGCCCGATGGTCCAAGGTCAAGAATATGATCGGCGTTCTTGACTACGTCCATGTTGTGCTCAACAACAACAACCGTGTTGCCGGAGCTCACCAGTTTTTTCAGGACTGCGATCAGTTTTCCGACGTCATCGAAATGAAGTCCGGTGGTTGGCTCGTCCAGTATGTAGAAAGTGCTCCCTGCGGATTTCTTCTTGAGCTCGGACGAAAGCTTTATTCTCTGTGCTTCTCCTCCCGAGAGTGTTGTTGCCGGCTGGCCAAGACGGATGTATCCGAGTCCCACGTCGTTCAGCAGTGACAAGATTCTCTTGAGCGGAGGTATTCGTTCAAAGAAGACCTCAGCTTCTTCGACTGTCATGTTGAGAACGTTCGAGATGGTCTTTCCCTTGTACTTGATCTCCAGAGTCTCTTTGTTGTAACGACGCCCTTTACAGACATCACATTCGACATAGACATCCGGCAGAAACTGCATCTCTATCTTTATCAAGCCATGGCCCTGGCAAGCCTCACAGCGACCTCCCTTAACATTGAATGAGAAGCGTCCCTTCATATAACCCCTGGACCTCGCTTCCGGTGTCTTTGCAAAAATGTCCCTGACGAAGTCAAAGAGACCGGTGTAGGTTGCAGGGTTTGACCTCGGAGTCCTGCCTATGGGGTTCTGGTCTATAACGATGACATTTTCCAGTTGATCGACACCGACGATCTCATCGTATTCTCCTTCGGTCATTCTTGATTTGTTTAGCCTGTTTCTCAATGCGGGGTATACGGTATCTACCACCAGAGAACTCTTCCCACTACCGGAGACCCCCGTCACGCAGATAAATCTACCCAAAGGAAAGATTGCATCAATGCTCTTTAAGTTGTTTTGTTTGCAAGCTCTCATGCAGAGGGTCTTGTTAGTTTCGACTCTGTCATCACTTCTCACGCGTGGAACGGATAACTGATTAGATAGGTACTTGCCAGTCAGAGAATCATCTGGCGGGTGTGAAATCAGCTCTTTAGTTGGACCCTGGAAGACGACTTCACCTCCGTGAATACCGGCACCGGGACCAATATCTACGACGTAATCAGAACTTTTTATGATCTCTTCATCATGCTCGACCACGATTACGGTGTTTCCCAGGTCTCTCAAGTTTTTTAACGTGGCAATCAGCTTGTCGTTGTCCCTCGAATGGAGTCCGATTGTCGGTTCGTCCAGAACATATGTTACCCCGGTGAGCCCTGATCCTATTTGTGTTGCGAGTCGGATTCTCTGGGATTCTCCGCCAGAAAGTGTCATGGCCGCTCGTGAAAGAGTTATGTAATCCAGGCCGACATCGTTGAGGAATTCGAGTCTCTTCATGATCTCGTTAAGCAATTCCGAGACAACTTTTAGCTCGTTCCTTGTGGGGTTCATCTGCTTGAAGAAAAGGAGAAGTGTGTGAATCGTCATGTCGGAGATCTCTGAAATGTTCATGTTCCTGACCGTTACACCGAGAGCCTCTGCTCTCAACCTTCTGCCACTGCATTTTGTACAGGTCTGCTGTATCATGAAGTTCTGCTCAAACCAGTCGCGGATGTCGTTCGACTGGGTTTCCATGTAGCGACGCCTGAGGTTGTTCATGATCCCTTCGTAAGGCTTATGTATTTTGTAGGACATGTTCTCAGATTCATAGGAAAAGGATATACTGTGGTCTGTTCCATATAGCACAGCCTGCTGCACTTCAGGACGAAGTTCTCTGAAAGGACTCTTCGGGTCTTCATTGTAAGTCTGGAGCACCTTTAACAATGCTCTCATCGTGAAGCTGTCCCTGGAAGAAGAAGCAGCTTTCACTGCACCGTCAATAATGCTCTTGTTTTCGTCAATGATAAGCTCTTCAGCAAACTCTCTTGTGAACCCAAGACCGTTACATGCTGAGCAAGCTCCGTAGGGATTGTTGAAGGAGAAGATCTTTGGATTGATTTCCGGCAGGCTTATTCCACACACGGGACAGGCAAAGTGTTCGCTGAATACCTTGCGTTCTTTTGAATCGACTTCCGCTATCTCGACGAATCCGTCGCCTTCGTGAAGGGAAAGCTCGATACTGTCAGCAAGCCTTGACATGTTTTCCGAAGAAAGCTTTAGTCTGTCAACGACCAGGCCTATCGTGTGTCTCTTGTTCTTGTCAAGTTTCAGTTCTTCTTCGAGATCGTATATGTCTCCATCAATTTCCGCCCTCACATAGCCTTTCTTCCTGAGTTTCTCGAGTTCCTTTCGAAACTCTCCCTTTTTCTCCCTGGCAATCGGAGCGAGTATGGAGAGCCTGCTTTCTGCCTTGAACCCCTTGAAGACCTGATCGACTATCTCGTCAAGAGACTGTCTTTCCACCGGTCTACCACACTCAGGACAATGAGGCACACCTATCCTGGCGTAAAGAACACGCAGGTAATCATGGATCTCAGTCACTGTTCCGACAGTCGAGCGAGGGTTGTGGCTTACCGTCTTCTGTTCTATGGCGATTGCAGGTGAAAGGCCTTCGATATTCTCTACATCAGGTCTCTTCAACTCTCCCAAGAATTGCCGGGCATAATTTGACAGAGATTCCAGGTACCTCCTTTGACCTTCAGCGTATATAGTGTCAAGAGCCAATGAAGACTTTCCGGAACCAGAAAGGCCTGTAATGACCGTTAGGGAGTTCTTCGGAATATCTACATCGATATTATTGAGATTGTGAACCCTTGCGCCCTTAACGTGCAAATACTTACTCTCCATTGGTCTCCTCTATGATTTCTGCGAGTTTTTCTGCAGTATCCCGAACTTTGTTTTCGTTCATTCCTTCAACCATGATTCTTATTAGCGGTTCGGTTCCCGATGGCCTGACTACCACCCTGAGATCTGTGTCTTTCCGGGCTCTATCTAGCAAGGTCTTGAGTTTCTCGCTATCCATTACCTTCCGTCTGTCAGCAACGGGAACATTCTTCAGAACCTGGGGAAACACGGGGAAACTGTCTGTAAATTCGTTCAGAGACATATCAAGCTCTGCAAGCGCGTTCAGTGTTTCCAGGGCAGTGATGAGTCCATCGCCGGTAGTACTTCTGTCAAGGAATATCAAATGCCCCGACTGCTCACCACCTAGTCTCGATCCTGTCTCCAGCATCTTCTCGAGCACATACTTGTCTCCTACTCTGGTTCTGATGAGTCTCAGTCCACGAGTCTTAAGGAAGTGCTCAAAACCCAGGTTGGACATTACTGTTGATACTACAGTTCCGTTCGAGAGTCTTTCTGTCCTCTGCATTTTCTGTGCATTGAGAGCCATTATCATGTCGCCGTCAACAAGCTTTCTGTTTTCAGAGATCATCAGGCACCTATCGGCGTCACCATCAAACAATACTCCTATCTGGCCATTCTTTAGGAGTCTGCACGTAGATTCATGATGCGTCGATCCGCATTTTTCGTTGATGTTTATCCCGTCAGGGTTCACAAAAGCGTATTCTGCATCTATCCTCAGGGTACCTAATACTTCCCGAACAACAGAGAATACAGCGCCGTTGGCTGCATCTACCAACACCTCAACATCGGCGAAGCGATGTCCTTCGAACAGACCGCTGACGTAGGCTATGTAGTCCCTGCGGTGATGACTGACATATGATATGCTCCCGACCTTCGAAAAAACGCTGTAGTGAAGCGGAACGCTGTCTATCAGGTTCTCGATCTCGACTTCTTCTTCATCACTAATCTTCATTCCTTCTGCAATAAGTTTTATACCATTGTATACCGCCGGATTGTGTGAAGCAGAGATTACCGCTCCGAGAAATCGGTTCTGTCTGGTACAGTAAGCAAGTCCCGGTGTGGGGAGGACTCCGGCCAGTTGAACATTCATCCCTGCTGACGCTGCACCAGAAGCGAGTGCTGCTTCCAGAAGGTCCCCTGATCCTCTGGTATCTTTTGCTATGACTAGCGTGTCATATTTTCCCAGAAAGAATCGTCCTGCAGCATTACCGATCTTCATTGCAAGCTCAGGTGTGAGTTCTTCGTTGACAATCCCGCGGACCCCGTCCGTACCGAATAATCTCTTCACTGTCATTCCCCCCGAAACTTCTCTATTGCAGAGTCTATCACACATTTAGATTGACAAGTTCGCGGCTTGACATTATAATTGCATGTGACTACTGGAGAGATGGCCGGGAGGTCGAAGGCGCACGCCTGGAGAGCGTGTGACGGGCACAACCCGTCCGTGGGTTCAAATCCCCCTCTCTCCGCCAGCAGACGGGGCATCGGCCCCGTTTTTGATTCAAAGAAAGCTTAATAATGAGAAATACTGAATAATCAGTGATAGTGTTATGACAATCATCCAGCATTGATTCCTTAACACCCGACTATGTTGAAGCAAGAAACAAATCGTTCAAACCTGAACTGAACCTTATTGTTGCATTAGTTATTCCTTTTTTGTGATTAGTGCAAAGTAGCGTGCGAAGGAAACTCACGATGTATTAAAGTCGAAGCCTTCCTGGAAGTATCATTTCTGCTTTTGATGGTAAGAAAGGGGTGGTCAGGTGTACGAAAGCCGATTTGATGCATCTGTCAGACTGGCGAAGATGCTGTCTGAAGCTTGGCATTACGCTTTTCTTGAAAGGGTTCCAGTCAACAAGTGGTCGTTTACGAGAGACTTGCCTAAAGAGTCCGAATCAGCTGAACTCGCGAGTATAGGATTTCGGTGGAATCCCCAACCTTTTCCCGTCTATTTCGACAAGAGCGTAAGGCTTCCTGAGGTCGGGTCAGGTCAAAGACTTTTGCTTAGAGGGGACTTTGGCGGCGAGACGCTTGTAACAGTTGATCGTGAAAGCTTTGGAGAGCTTAATGAAAAACACGGCGATATAGATCTTACTCCTTTTTGTGATGGCGATGAACACCGAATAACTATGGAAGTGGTTCCAAGAAGCCTTTTTGGTAAGCCAGTGTTCACTCCGGAATTGCGTGAAAGCACACTCTTCCTGCTTGACAAAGAAGTGTACGACGTGTTTTATGACGTCGATCAAGTGATCGAGCTGCTTCGATGGACGCTGAAAGAGGATCTCGCGAATCGGCTCTGCAGACTTCTTGATCGTACTCTTGCATCGATCGATATTCCAAGAGACACTCGGAGTTACCGCTCCAGTGTAGTTGATGATGCAATCATGATTAAAGAAGTGAACAACGTCTGGGCGCCCGAGAAACTGGAGGCAGATCACTCAGCAAAACTTTCGAAGAATGCAAAGTCGAGGATTCTTCAAGCAGGACAACTGCTCCGGAAAGAGCTTTCATCGTTGAAGGAACTCTACCCGAATACTGGTTCTATCACAGTCTTTGGGCATGCCCACATTGATTACGCGTGGCTGTGGCCAGTAGAAGAGACAAAACGGAAAATCCAAAGGACTTTCGCCAATAGCGTAAGGCTTTCAGAGAAATTTAGTGATTTTCTCTTCACACAGTCTTCAGCAAAGCTATACAGCGACCTTAAGAGTACTGATCCACTACTCTTCTCTAAAGTGGTAGAACTTGTTACAGAAGGACAGTGGGAGCCGATAGGAGGCTCTTGGGTTGAATTCGACTCAAATCTGGCAAGCCCAGAATCGCTGATCCGCCAGTTTCTGATGGGACAAGACTATTTTGAAAAGTGTTTTGGCAAACGGTGCAAAGTTGCATGGTTACCTGATATATTCGGGTTTAGCTGGGTAATGCCACAGATACTTCGAAGTGCTGGAATTGGCTATCTTGTAACAACTAAGCTTAACTGGAATGACAAGAATCAGTTCCCGTATGATCTCTGCAGGTGGAGGGGGATCGACGGTTCAGAAGTCATATATCACAGTTTTAGAAACCCAAATGAAGGCTTTAATGCTCATCTTGACGTGAGAGATATTCAACAGACTTGGCAAAACTACCGTGAGAAAGACTGTCATTTCGAGACGATTTTGTCCAATGGTTATGGAGATGGAGGTGGAGGTCCTACCGATGAGATGCTTGAGAGGTTTCTTAGATTGAAAGGGTTTCCAGAAATCCCATCATTGAAAATGCGAAAGGTTGAGGAGTTCTTCGATGATCTAGAGAAATCAACTGAAGAGTTTCCTGTATGGGACGGCGAACTTTACCTTGAAAGGCATAGAGGAACATATTCGTCAGAACTCAGAACAAAATATCTTCACAAGAAAGCTGAGGATGTACTCTATGAGACCGAGTACCTGGCTACAGTCTTGTGCGATTTTAACGATTTCCCATACGAGGTTTTGTTCGATTGTTGGGATGTATTGCTCAGGAATGAATTTCACGACATATTACCTGGCTCTTCAATACGAGAAGTCCATTCAAAGGCTGAAGAAGAGCTGGGCGAGTTGATTGATAAGGCAACAGAAATAGGGAGAAGGATGACCGCTAAAGTGAGTGAATCGCAAGACGACAAATTGACCGTGATCAATACGTCCTCATTTTCGAAGAGACTGAGCTTTGTTCTTGAGGAACCTGCGAACTATGGGGTTTATGATGAAGAGGGAGTCTGTCTCCAGAGTCAGAAGATATTTGAAGGAGGCGCTCTTTTTACACATGATAGGGAAATTGGCCCCTTCGAGAAGCTTACGTTAAACAAGACTTCAGAACTGGGAATCGTTAAGCCAGAACAAGGCAAAGAAGATGATCTTGTTATGGAGAACAAGCACATTCGAGCGGAGGTACTCCCGGACGGCACAATCTCCCTGTTTGATAAAGACCTGAATCGTGATGTCTTCTGTCCGTCAGGCAATCAGCTCTATCTCTATAAAGATATCCCCCCGCACGGAGATGCTTGGGATATCTCGGTAGAATTAGGAAGACATGGAAGACGCATTCTTCCGGATAGTATTTCAAGAACGGATTGGGGTCCACTGAAACACTGTGTCAGAGTAACTTATAAAACGCAGGGCAGTGTTATAAAGCAACTATACTCTTTGGAAGGCGATTCTCGAAGAGTAGACACTAAAACAGTCATTGACTGGCACACGAGAAGAACAATGTTAAAGGCTTTTTTTCCAATGAACGTGCTCGCGCGGCATGCAAGCTATGACCTTTCTTGTGGGTTTATCCGTCGACCCACGCATGGCAACAGAAGCTTTGATCAAGCTATGTTCGAGGTCCCTGGACATCGCTGGGCTGACCTTAGTGAGTACGGTTTCGGCGTCAGCATATTAAACAACGGTCTTTATGGCCACAACGCTAGAGGGAGTATTCTGTCGCTTACACTAATCCGTTCACCGATATTTCCGAGTTTCTTTTCCGGTGAAGGGGAACACAGTTTCGTCTATTCGATCTTTCCCCACGATGGCAGCTCACTCTTATCAACTGCAAGAGAAGCAGAGGAGCTGAACAAGCCACTATCAGTATTTCATGGAGAGCTTGTAGAATTCCCGGAGCGAATACTGGAAATGGGACACAACTCAGAGACATTGAAGATAATGGCTCTAAAACGTAGTCAAAAAGGAGGGATCATTATAAGAGTTTGTGAAATCCTGGGAAAGAGAGGGAATACAGACCTCAAAATCCGACTTCCTTTCTCAAGGGTCTTCATATGCAATGTACTAGAAGAACCAATCAGAGAACTGCCTCAGGAGGGCGGTGAAGTCGAAATCGAGTACGGACCGTTCAGCATCATAACTCTGCTGTTGGCTGAAGCTTGACGATTATTAGAGTCATGAGAATACAGAGAGTCTGGTTTTGGCTTTCCAAGAGAGTGGATTTTCAGTATGTCAGACACGAAGGATTTCCTCTTCCCAGAATCAAATGCGCACGGCAGTTCTGCGAATTCATCGCATTAGGTCGCAAAAGCCCAATCGAGCAGAATTCGAGTCTTCAAGTTACCTGAAAGGAATGTCCAGGTTCAGAATGCTGAGAAAGATGTCCGGTTATCAACTAAAGAAGGTCGGCATAAGCCGACCTTTTTGAACATGTTGCTTCCTAGAAAACGATTGCCAGATGCAGCCTTAGAGGAAAGATATAGGCAATACTTGGCTCGATTATCTCACCTTCAACTTCAATGGGACCCATAAAGTAGAGTCCCGCACCCAGAAACGAGAACCCAACACTTGCTCCAATATTGAAGAAGCTGTTTGTTCCCAGCCTTATTGCCAGTTCCGCTCCGAGGTTGATTTTGTTGGGTACCAGGAGCAGGATGGTATCGACTCCCCAATAGGCGTTAAGACCTGACGTCAAGCCCTGGCCGAAGTACCCCTGGTATCTCATTCCCAGGCCCCAGCTTACTCCGAAAAAGGATTTAACTGGTTCGTTGACATCATGGTCAACGTGCCTGCCGAAACCCAGCAAGAAACCATCTCCGATTATCACCGTCGAAAACGACAAAGAAGCCAGCAGCATTACCAGAAACATCGTTAAAACTACTCTTCTCACTCTTTCACCCCCTGAATTAATACCGGTATTGATATTATACATCGAAGATCGCCATGGAAAAGGAAAGCAAGTTCCCGTAAACACCTTCTTAATGAAAAGCATTTCCGACAAGAGCGATACTGAACCTGGCCGAAAAAAAGCAGGTCATAATGTCTGTCAGTGAACTCACGCTGACAGGACAAGCCCTAGAAAACCCCCACCCCCAAGAGAATGCCCGGCCCGCTAAAGGGCCGGGCCCTTTTTCTAGAGATCTCTTATGAGTAGGGCCGACGTCCTGGAGAGGATTGTCCGCCAAAGCAGCAGCGTCCCAAGGATTCCTGTTACAAGTAGGACAAGGGTCATCGCCAGTGGGGACAGAAGGTCGCTCAACCTGTAACCGAGGTAACCTGCTCCAACAACAAACCCAAAGATGACCGGCAAAGAAAACGCTACGTTCAGGTTCTGTTTCATCGCTTTGTGAGGGTTGTCCCAGTCGAGAACTGGTCTGCTGACATCTATCAAGAACTGGATGAAATTCAGGAAAGTAATACAGACCATGGAAGTCAGAATTATTGCGATGCCCTCAAACAGACTGATCCTGAATAGCACAAACAACGCTATCACAGTTGCTGCAGGACCGATGAGACTCACTGTGGTTATTTGCATGATTTTGGCCATGACCACTTGTTTTACACTTATGGGAAGAGCCTTGAGTTCCCTAAAAAGCTTGCCTTCTCTGCTGAACACCGACGAAGCAAGCGTGCTCAGTGAACCTGCAAGGACCGCCACAAGCACCCCAGCTGGTACAACGAAGCCACTTGCTCCTTCAAGAATGGTCAGAATCTGCTGGACCTGGTCACTGCCACTCGCACCAGTCATTATCAGCAGAAGTGCAGGAAGAATGATTACTGATGAGAGCCCGTTAACTGCGAAAGACGGCACCCTGAGGAAGTATCTCCACTCTCTTCGTATAAGTGCCTTCAAAGGTGTTTCGTGTTTTGACAGAAAAGTCGCTAGTTCTCCTTCCTTAAACTGCTTGCGGGAGGCGAAACTTTCCTGAAGTTCGCTGTAGGTATGGTAGTACAGCTTCTTACCCAGGAATATGAGAAGGGCAAAAGCACCAAAGTTCATAAACACGAAAAGCACAGTCCATAGAAAACCAGTGCTTGCTCCAGATGTGAGAGCCCTTACGGCTATCAGTCCAGGTGGATAAAGCAAGGATATTCTGCTAATCAACGCATCAGGGTCTGCCAGTACTTGGGAAATCTCCTCGGGAGTAAGTCCGTTACCTTCCACTCCCCCCATGAATCCAACAAAGACAAGGACTCCGACCAAGATAATTGCACTTATAAAGAAGACGAGGAAGTCTCTGTACCTGTTTATCTTTATGTAGCGAGAAAGCGGAAGCAGTATCAGTCCGATGAATGTTACCGGGATGACCTGAGAAAGCAGAAATACTACTGCTGCATAGATCCAGTAGTGGATTCCTAGTTCCATGCGTACCCCGAAATAAATCAGCGGGGGCAGCAACAGAGCCAGAGAAATAAACATCTGATCCAGGAAGACTATGAACATCTTACCTGTAATAACCTCGGAAGGAGACAGAGGCAACGGCACCAGGGTCCTCATGTCTTTTGAAAAAAACAGAGCGTTTGTCATAAAAAAGATGCCAAAAAAGAACCCCAAAAAGCCTGTCAACAGTACGGACGTCGTTATGAATAGGTTCTCAAGTCCCATCTGGACGTACTGGTCAAACATGTTCTTCATCAGCAGGTAGTACAGGGGCGATAATGATACAACTACTGCAACAACTCCTCCACCTATTACAGCAGGTTCCCAGAGCCTTTGTTTCTTCTTGAAGTAGGTGTATTTCTTCGTTGAGATGCCGAAATGACTGTCAACGAGCACCGAGATAAGAGAAATCACTTTCTTCATCTTCACTCGCTGTCACCTCCAGGAAGAGTTCTTCAAGGCTGCCTTCGCCACGTAACTCTCTTAGTTCATCAACGGTTCCAACGAACTTGATTTCACCGTCGCCAATTATCCCAAGCCGGTCGCAGACTCTTTCAGCTATTTCCATGATGTGCGTTGAGAAGAAAACAGTGTTGCCCGCATCTGCATGACGCCGCATCATCTGCTTCAGGATGAAAGCGGACTTAGGGTCCAGTCCTACGATCGGTTCGTCAAGGATCCATAGATCGGGATCATGAACAAGCGCGCTGATGAGCGAGAGTTTTTGCCTCATGCCATGCGAGTAGGTTGAAACAGGGTCCCTGATAGCAGATTCCAGTTTGAACGACCTGAGCAGCTGCTCGGTTTTCTTAACCCTTTCTGAAAAAGGAACTTCAAAAACATCGCAGATGAACCTGATATACTCTGCGCCAGTGAGTTTCTCCATGACCACAGGCTCGTCAGCCACGTAACCGATCCGCTTCTTCAGACTCACGTTTTCTGTGTTCATCTCTTCTCCGAAGATCTTCACCTTGCCTGACGTGGGATGCAGGAGACCGACCACCATCTTTATCGTAGTAGTCTTCCCGGCCCCGTTGGGACCCAGAAAACCGAATATCTCCCCCGGTCTAACTTCAAGATTGACATTATCAACAGCCTTAACGCTTCCGCTGTATACTTTTGTAATGCTTTCCAGCTGTATCATTTCGAGACTCACCTCATTTGAGTTGTCTTCAAGAACTCTGTATATCTAGCCTTCCGGCGATTATTCTGTAGAAGCTTTCGAGGTCCGGGGTCCTCGAAGAAACATAGTCCATTTGATCGAGCTTATTCCACTCTTCCTTGCCGTTTCCTAACACGAGACATCGCTTGTGTGAGATATTTACAGCAAAGAAGTCGGAAAAGCGACTTACTGAAGAACGATCACACACGAACTCATAGACCCTGAACTCCTTCTTGATGTCGTCGAGTCGACCCTCAAACCGCTTCGCGCCGTTTTGAATCACGACGATGTTGTCGGATATGCTTTCGGCATCAGGAATCGAGTGTGAAGCCATAAGTACAGAAGCACCATCGATGACCTTCTTCCTTATCAGCTCAAGGGCAGCATCACGCATTGCAGGATCCATTCCAGTTGTTGGTTCATCAAGCAGGAAGAGTACGGCATTCTGGGCAAGAGCGATTGAGAGGTACAGAGCAGATCTCATCCCGGAAGGAAGAAGTGAAATCTTCTTCTTTCTTGGAATACCCAGGTCTGCCGTATATGTTCTGGCCTCTGCCTCGTTGAAGCCAGCTGTCAATCTCTTTGCAAGTCTTATAGTTTTCTCAGAGCTCAGATGATTATAGAAGCTCTTCTCCTGTGGGACAAAAGCGACACGGTCAATAACAGAGCTGATAACAGAATCAGAGACGGAAATCTTACCTGCAGATGAAACCATTCCCATTATTGCTTTGAGTGTTGTCGTCTTACCCGCACCCGTAGGACCGAGAAGTGTAGTTACTTCACCATACTTGACGTCGAGAGAGAGCCCTTTGAGTATTTGAACGCGTCCAAAGGACTTGACAAGACTTGAAACGCTCAGTACTACTCTTTCGCTGTCCATGCTTTGTGGACCACCTCGAGAACTTCCTGAAGACTGACCCCAGCTCTCTTCAGTTTTCTGAGGGGTTCTTTGAGATCGTCTGCTATGGTTTTCATGACGCTCTCCTTTACTAATTCTCTATCCGAGATTATCACGTACCCGATTCCCTGTCGCGCGATTACTACTCCTTCCTGTTCGAGTTCTCTGAAAGCTCTTGCAACGGTATTCGGATTAACCCTGGCGTGTTCTGCCACTTCACGGATCGACGGAAGCGCATCATTCTGCTTGATGCGCTCCATCAAGATCGCTTCTCGAACCGCTTTCTTTATCTGTTCATAGATCGGTAAGGGCGAACGAACGTCAACACTAATCCACAATACTCATGTCACCTCTGTTCATATCCTGGTGGCTGTGCAGGAAAAAGAACTCGATCTCTCACAAACGAAAAGTCTTTCAGAAATTGCTCTTTACCCACTCTGACAATGTTTCTATCAGAGAAATGTCGACAATTCCTGGAACAAGATACTGCTCTGTCGTCTTCATCAAAGAATCCACCGGCATGAACAAATGGTTCAGTCTAGAGAGCAGTACCAGTGAAACATTGTCTTTATCACACAGGTATTCTTCAAATATGTTGAAGTGACTTATGGGAACCTGAAAGTCCAGTTCTGGGTTCACTATTAACACTGGAAGATCTGTGTTCTTGAGCACCGGCATTGCCAGATACCTGTCGAAGCTGTAGTAGTAGTCTGTTGTGATGCCAAACTGAGGATCAACAACCATTCCTTCTGGAAGAGCATGATCAAGTATCATGTTGAACAGCTCGATCACCTGGGCCAGCATTTCCTGGGAGACACCGTACTCCGCTGCAAGATCGATATTCTGATCCAAAGATAACTCAGCAAGCCTTTTCGGAGAGGCAGCAAGGAGAATGATTCCTTCTGCTTCCATTTCTTCAGCCACCCACGGGACAACGCTTCCACCAAGAGAGTGACCGGCAAGGATAATGTCAGACACACCCGGAATAGTCCTTGCCTGCTCGACGATGACCACAAGATCGTCTATGTACTCCACCTCAGCAACTGGGATTACTCCTTCTTCGACGATCTGGGCTCCGTATCTGTAGGTGCGCTTTTCGTATCTGAGAACACCAATACCCCGACTGGCAAGTCCCCATGCTATGTCTCTGAAGATCTTGTTAGGTCCAATCGTGACATCTGCGTCATGAGAACCCGATCCCTGAACGAGGATAACCAGCGGAAAACTCTCTTTGTCTGTTGGAACTGTCAAGAAGCCTCTCAGGTAATACGGTTCCATTCCAACGGTGATTTCCTGGTCGACGAAGACCGATTCGTCCGCATAATTCGGTATTTGCATGCCGTAGCTCGATTGTCGAATCTGAAATCCGGCTACTTTCTCTTGCTTGTCAATGGTAACGATGAAATCGAAAATCCCTCCGGTCATACGGAAAGTGAAAATGTGGATTTCGTAGTCACCTGATGGCATCATTGAACTGGTTAGGAGCTCCTCTGCTTCACCAAACTGCTGTTTGACAGTGGCATACGTTCCGGCCAGGGCGTTTACCCCCATGACAGACCTCATTGTACTATCCTGCATTTCGTACATTGCACGAAAATCCTGCGCGAAGAATCTGTTGATGTAATTTGCTGCCGCATCTTCGCCACAAAAAGCTGCAACTGAGACAAGTACGACCAGTACCGTGATAAGTACCTTAACCATCTTTCTCAACTCCTTTTTAGAACTCTTTCTTCTCGAAGAGTTTGTATGATACAAAGAGCAGGCCGACTGCCATTAAGCTCAGAACAACTGAGTAAGTCCAGTCGATCCTGCCGGTGTTGATTATGCTTTCTCCCATTATGTAGGGATAGATGTTGATGAAGCTCAAAGCATCGACAAGCGAAGCGAAGGGCATTGCCAGAACCACGGCAATTCCAGTAATAACAGGCTTGATCTGATCGTTGAAGACGATCGAGAAGATCGTGAACAGGAAATAGAGCAGCGCTACACTTATCACTTGATGAACTATTATCGCGAAAGACTCTCCAAATGTTGCATCATACCCGCCTATCCTCATGAAGACGGGACCCAGAAGGCTCAAAACGATAATAAGAGCGAGTGACGCGAAGAAACCCGTGAGTACCTTGTTCCAGAAAACGGTGGATCGATTGATTCGGGAAAGCAAGAAGAAGATAGTTCCCTTGTCAGTCTCCCTTGCGAAAATCGGGAATGCTATGAGCAGGACAATGATCGGCAAGAACTGGCCAAGGTTGTTTCCCTGCCACTGACTGACTATATAGAAGCTATCGTCCCCCAGTCTCTGGACCATAGCAGGATCGCCAAGCAATCTCTGCAGTGCCTCAGGGATTTGATCAAAGTCCCTGTACATCTCCTCCATCATCGAAACAGCCAGGGGCCTTGCAGCAACAAGGAAAGTGAGCCCAGCGATCATGATCAGGAATATGACTATTACGCGCATTCTCATTTCATATAGTTCCTTATATCTCATGTGAATTCCCCCTGATGAGCAGATGAAAGAATGTCTGAAGATCTGTGTCTAACGAAGAAACTCCTTCCACAGAAGAGACTCGCTCCCACTGAGAAGGGTCGTTGCTCAGAACGGTCACCATGTCCTTCCTTCTGAGTTCTTTTTCGAATTTCTCCTTCTCCAGGACAGGTGATACAGAAGGCATTTCGAATACCCTGAATTCTTCGGTAAGACTTGTGAGTTCGCCTGTGTAGAGTATTCTTCCCTTATCCATAATCGAGAAAACTTCCGCAATCCTCTCTACCTCAGGGATAATATGTGACGTGTACAGCACCGTTTTTCCATTTGAAGCGATCTCAGCTATGATATCAAGAACCTCGTCTCGCCTGATCGGATCGAGTCCCCAGGTGGGTTCATCCAGTATGAAGATATCCGCGTTCTCAGAGAGGGCTATTGAAAGGTAAGCGGCAGTCTTCATTCCGTGGGAAAAAGCGCGAATCCTCTTCTTGAGTGGAAGGTCGAAAGTCTCGGCGAACCTTCTCGCTTTCGCATGGTCGAACTCGTCAAGAATCATCGCACACATACTGAAGGCCTTTTCCAGAGTCAGAGAATCGTAGAAGCTCTTCTCTTCAGGAACAAATGATACCTTCAAGCGGACATCAGAAATATCTCGTTCAAGAACCGCTATTTCACCCTGGTAGCGAATTATCCCAAGGATCGATTTGAGCGTGGTCGTCTTTCCAGCACCATTTGGTCCCAGAAGTGCTGTGATTCTGCCGCGGGCTATCTCAAGGCTCACATCATCTGCAGCGATAGTTGATTTTCCATAGACTTTCTTAAGATTCTTTATAGATACTGCTGCTGTCGTTTCTACCTTCATCAACTCGCATCTCCTTATTTGAGATTAACTGTACTATATCAGATAGTACAGTGCTTCGCAAGGGGTTGTACCTTCTTCTTCCAAATGATAGAATCATCGTGTATTACAAAACGAAGGGGGAAGAGAACTGCTCAGCACGAGTGAATTCAAGCTGTTTCTGGAATCCTTTAGAAGTGACGGAACGAGTTCCGGCGATTTGGCTCAGACAAAGATCGAAAGCATTTCAACGACAGCAGGTCCTGTCTATCGTTTCACGAACGAATTCTGGACTTCGGGTCAGAGAAAGGCCTCTTCATTACATGAAGTATCGTACAGGGCATGTTTCAAGCCGCAGCTTCCGCGCTTCTTCATAGATCGGCTCACACATCCAGGTGATATCGTCTATGATCCATTCTGCGGGAGAGGGACCACCCTGATAGAAGCAGCCTTGATGGGCCGCAGAATCATTGGCAACGATATCAATCCGCTGAGCAGAATTCTGGTTCTTTCTCGCCTTGCAGTTCCTGAAGAGTCGGAAATACACGAGAGAATTCAGCGGATTCCTGTTGATCAGGAAAACCACGCAGAGATCGATCTGTCCATGTTCTTTCATCCGATTACTGAGTCAGAGATTGTATCTATCAAGAACTACCTGGCTGCAAGAAAATCGAGTGGCGAAGAAGATCATATAGACCTCTGGATAAGAATGGTAGCTACAAACCGACTGACAGGTCACTCGGCAGGCTTCTTTTCAGTATACACTCTTCCTCCAAACCAGGCTACTTCTGCAAAAAGACAGCAGATCATTAACAGAAAACGGAATCAGGTGCCCGAGTACAGGAACACCAGGGAACTTATAATGAAGAAGTCAAGAAGTCTCCTGTCCAGGGTTGATGAAGCAGCTATCTCAAATCTACGAAATGCAGCACTTACCGCTCAGGAGTTCAACTCCGATTCATCTGACACGAAGAAGCTGATCGAGAACGAAAGTATTGCGCTTGTTGTTACATCGCCGCCTTTTCTGAATACTGTCGACTATTCGGCAGACAACTGGCTACGTTGCTGGTTCAACAACATTGACGCTTCTGAGGTTGAGAAGCGACTAACTGTGTCTTCCTCCCTTTCGGAATGGTCTGACAAGATGCAGTTTACCTTCCAAGATCTTTATAGAGTAGTAAAACCCGGTGGTCACGTCGCCTTCGAAGTAGGTGAAGTTCGAAAGAAGAGCATTATGCTTGATGAAGTGGTCCTGCCTCTGGGGCGAAAAGCAGGATTCACGTGCGAAGCGATTATCATTAACAAGCAGCAATTCACGAAAACATCGAATATCTGGGGAATCAAGAACAACAAGGCTGGCACGAACACAAATAGGATAGTTCTCTTCAGAAAAGAAAACCGATAAAGGACTCCCATTTGTACTTGATATCCGATAAAAAAAGTAGTAATATAGAAATGAGAACAATGATTATCGAAAGGAGGCAATAACGTGAGACACGAATTACCAAAACTGAGTTACGACTATAACTCGCTCGAACCTTATATCGATACAAGAACCATGGAGATCCATCATACAAAACACCATGCAGGATATGTTGAGAAACTGAATAAAGCCCTTGAGAATCATCCTGCACTACTTGAGAAGAACATCCAGGACCTGCTGAAGGATCTCAATGCAGTTCCTGAAAGCATAAGACAGGCAGTAATAAACAACGGTGGAGGGCACTATAACCACTCAATATTCTGGAAGATTATGGGCCCCAACAAGGGAGGAAAGCCCGCGGGGTCACTCGAGAAGGCAATAACCGAGAAGTTCGGTAGTTTTGAAGACTTCAAGAGGGAATTTGCGCAGGCAGCATTAACACGCTTTGGAAGCGGCTGGGCATGGCTCGTATCAAAGGGGAGTGAACTCCAGGTAATCTCTACACCGAATCAAGACAGTCCTGTTTCTACCGGTCTCTTTCCCATAATCGGTGTTGATGTTTGGGAGCATGCATATTATCTGAAGTATCAGAATAGAAGACCTGACTATGTAAAGGCATGGTGGAACGTAGTAAACTGGGAAGAAGCTGAGAAACGCTTTAGTTCAGCCTGGTAAGCCTCCACAGAAGATCAGCTCTTGCACACGAGAGGGGCCTGACGGTCCCTCCTTTTATGTTATTAGGCTATGTGACGGATCTCCTGGCAGCGAATCAGTCTCCAGAAAGCGCGTCTTCAACTGCTTTTAAAAAGGCTTTGCTAGAAGCGGTTGCCTCTGTGACAGTATCGACCTCGAGTGATTGACTGCGTATGATCCTGTCCGATAGTTGATCAACGAGTTCGTCTCTGTGAAAGGGGTGTTTCTCGACAACCCGAATACCCTTGATGGCATGGTTCTCTACCGTGACTTCGACAGTGTTTGACCATCTGTAGCCGCTGAAACTCCCACGGTATATTCCATCAGGTAAGTGTGTCAGATCAACGTCATGAACTTCCATCTCCAGCATCTCATTCAGCCCGCGTGTCATCCATATACCAATAACCAGAACAGATCCAAAAATGACAGCAACTACAACAAGAATGACCAAAAACACTCTGGAACGCTCTTCCATGATTGCCTCCACAGTTGATCCTTTTGGAGAATTTCAGAAAAACGGAAGATCATAACACAAAGAAAAGGATCCATACTCATATGATACAGGAGGAGGAAGCGAGTGCCTATTGGTCTTCTTGGCTGTGGTAATCTGGTACGAGGAAATACATGAAAGCAAGACATACTCGAATCGTATTAAACCTGAGTTATGATAACAGCAAATCTTATTTGATTGAGGAGGGTCAGAGATGCTAAAAGGCAAGACAGTGGCTGTACTTGTGGAAGAAGGATTTGAAGATCTCGAGTTCTGGGTCACAGTTATGAGACTCAAAGAAGAAGAAGCTGATGTCACAATAATCAGCCCGATTGGCGGTACTGTCTACCGCGGCAAAACAGGGTTAAGTGCGAGGAGTCAGTTGAGTATTGATGAAGTGTCTCCTGAGAGTATCGACGCAGTTGTGATACCTGGTGGATGGGCGCCCGATAGACTAAGACGTGATGAAGCTGCAAAAGCTCTTGTCAGAAAAGTGTATGAGCTGGGTAAAATAGTTGGGATGATCTGTCATGCTGGGCATGTTGGGATCTCCGCTGGTATTGTTAAGGGGCATCGCGCGACTGGTTCAACAGCAATCAAGGATGATCTTGAAAATGCCGGTGCTGAATGGGTTGACCTGCCGGCATTTAGAGATGGACAAATCGTCTGGGGAAGAGTCGTCGCAGATATTCCTGAGTTCTGCAGGGAGCTTGTCAAGGCGATAGCTGATTAAGCAGAAATGGGAACTATCTGCTATTCTGGTTTTGTAACCATACTAATTATCGCGAGGTGTGAAAATGGCTTTACTTTTGAAAGGTGCAACAGTCTATCCAATAACTTCGAAGCCTGAGAAACTTGACGTCTTGATTGAGAACAGCAAGATCAAGAAGATCGGTAAGACTATCAAGGAGAGTAACGCAGAGATCCTGGATGTAAGCGGTAAGTTTGTTTTCCCGGGATTCGTAGATGCTCATTCACACCTGGGTCTTTTTGAAGAGGGTGTCGGGTACTACTACCAGGACGGTAACGAGGCAACAGATCCGCTGACACCCGATGTCAAAGTAATCGATGCGTTTAATCCTCAGGATCCAGCGATCGAGAGATCGCTTTCAGGCGGGGTTGTAACTGTAATGGTGTTACCTGGAAGTGCTAATCCTGTGGGGGGACAGGGAGCGATCTTCAAGTTGCGGAATACCAAAGTGGTCGATGAAATGCTGGTTAAGGACAGTGCTGGACTCAAGATGGCTACGGGTGAAAACCCCAAGAGGGTCTATGGTGAGATGTTCAAGAAGGCACCTGGCACAAGGCTCGGTACTGCTGCCATTATAAGGGGATACCTCATCAAAGTAAGGTCTTACATGGAGAAGAAAAAGCAGGCAGAAAAAGAAGAAAAACCCTTCACTGAGGTTGATCCGAAGATGGAAATCGGAGCAAGAGTTCTTGATAAGCAGATTCCTGCGAGGATTCATGCTCACAGACTGGACGACATCTTGACCGCTGTAAGGCTCAGCAAGGAGTTTGACTTTGACCTGGTTGTTGAACACGCGACTGAGAGTTACAAAATCGCCGATTTCATCAAGGCAAAGGGAGTACCTGTAGTAATCGGTCCGATCTTCGGTTTCAGGACAAAACTCGAAGTAAAAGACATGAGTTATGAATCCCCAAGAATACTCAGTGAGAAGGGAATCTTGACGGCTATGATGTGCGATCATCCGGTTGTTCACCATGAACACGCCAACGTCCAGCTCGGGACAGCACTCAGATATGGCGCAAAGGAAGAAGACCTGCTCAAGATGGTCACTATCAGTCCTGCGAAGATTCTCGGACTGGAAGACAGACTGGGCTCGATAGAAGAAGGGAAAGACGCTGACATTGCAATCTGGTCTGGTCATCCTTTCGATCTGCGGTCCTGTGTTGAGCGCGTAATCATAGAAGGTGATACTGTCTTTCACAGGTAGATCATCTGCTTTATGAAGGAAGTGTGAAACGTGGTCCAGATTGACGGTAAACCTTACCCAACGCTAGGCGATATCCGAAATGCAATTGCCAAAGGTGAAACCGCCCCTGGGAACTTTGTTGAGAATTCCCCAGGTATATTCTTGCTCGGTGAGACTGCTCTCAGGATTAGCAGCACAGGCTCTGAGTTCTATGATTGCGTGGTGAGAGATAAATCCGGAGAGAGCAGGGTGAAGGTCTGGAGTTGGAAAGAGAAACCTGTTGCCGGTCTGGTTGTTTTTGCAGATTACAAGCACGATTCTCGTTATGGGCTGTCCCTGGAGATTCTGGGAGGAAAACCCCTTTCATCCATAGCTGACGATCTCCTCTCTGAACTGATTCCTTCCACAGATATTGAGGCTCAGAAGAAGCTTCTCGAAGAACTTGTTGCATCGGTTTCAAACAAACCGCTTGAAGAACTCCTTCGGGAAGCCTTTAATCCGCAGAGCGAGATCTACGAAGCTTACTGCAGGGCTCCCGCCGCCTCTTCTTATCACCACGTAAGGTTCGGCGGACTCATCGAGCACTCTGTAAACGTTGCCAGAATCTGTCTGAAAGTTTGCGAACTTGAGTTTGCTTCCCACGCAGATAGAGACTTGCTTATTGCTGGAGCACTGCTCCATGATATTGGAAAGATCTGGAGTTACTCCTATGACGATGCTTCCTTCTCCATTACCACAAAAGGAGCTCTTGAGGATCACATGGCCATTGGAGTGAAGATCCTTGCTGGTCTTGTTGTGAAAATTGAGGATTTCCCGACCTACTATGAAGAGCAGCTCACACACATGATAGTCAGCCATCACGG
>PWXG01000176.1 GCA_003561215.1 Thermotogales bacterium | reverse complement strand
TGATCGTAATCAGTAGAACAAGGAGGGAAAACGATGAAACTGAAGGAGCTTTCTATCCCTGTGGGGATATCAAACAGGCATGTGCACCTTTGTGGAGAAGACATTCGAACTCTATTTGGCGAAGAAGCAGAGCTAACCCCGGTGAAGGATTTGGGACAGCCTGGCCAGTATGCCGCTGCAGAAAAAGTGATTCTGGTCGGTCCGAGAGGATGTATTGAAGCGGTCAGAGTTCTTGGACCTGCAAGAAAGACTACCCAGGTAGAGCTCTCCAGAACCGACTGCTTCAAGTTGGGCTTGAAACCTCCTGTGAGAGACTCGGGAGATCACAAAGCCTCTTCTTCTCTGACAATAGTAGGTCCCGAAGGAGCCGCAGTTTTGGAAGAAGGGGTTATATTGGCAAAGCGTCACATTCACATGCGCCCAGAAGAAGCAGACATGCTGGGGCTCAAGGACAAGGACATCGTTTCAGTTTACTGTGAAGGCGATGGCACAAGAAGAACGATATTCCAGGATGTACTTGTAAGGGTGAATGAACAGTATGCGCTGGAATTTCACGTGGATCTGGATGAAGGCAATGCTGCCATGCTTGGCAACGGAGATGTTGTGAGAGTCGCGGAGGTACTTTAGTGGTATTCCTCGGTACCAGCGGTTACCAATTTGATGACTGGATAGGAACTGCCTACCCGGAGGGAATGCCAAAATCCAGAATGCTCAAGTATTACTCTGCTGTATGGCAGTTCAGCACCGTAGAATTGAACTTCACGTACTACGGGATGCCTACTGACAGAACAATGCTGGGGATGTTGAATAAGGTTTCTGCCGACCCTCTAGTGTTCACTGTCAAGGCATTTGGCGGTGTTACGCACAAACATTGGCGATCGGGCAACAGGAACACGTTGAAAAACGACAGTGAGGAGTTCATTGAAGCACTCAGACCACTCAGAGAGTCTTCGAGGCTCGGTGCTCTTCTCTTTCAGTTCCCTTCTTCTTTTCGACCCGATTCTGCAAACAACGACTATTTGGAGAGCCTGTCTCAACTCTATCAAAGAACAGAAGTACCCCTGGCAATCGAATTCAGACACAAGGACTGGGATGTTCAGGAAACATATGATATGCTGGACTCTCTGAGAATGGTTCCGGTCGTCGTTGATGAACCAGGAATTGGATCGCTCTTTCCTTACGCTCCCAGATCTTCGTCAGGTCATGCCTACTTCCGATTTCACGGTAGAAACAGCCGCTGGTTTACTGCAAGTGCCACTGAGCGCTATAACTATGACTATTCAGAAAGCGAGCTCAGAGAGTTTGCTTCAGATGTGCTAGAATTCTCTCATAGAGGCCTGGACGTGTTTGTGTTCTTCAATAACTGCTACATGGGTCGCGCAGTTCATAATGCGTTGAGGTTCAGAGAAATCCTAGGAGGAGCTTAGTAGAGTGATGAAGTTGCCTGATCTCTTTCGTGTAGTAATAAAGATGATATACGACGGAAAGGACGTCGATGAGATATACGACCACCTATCCGAGGTGGGTATTGACGGTGAGCAGATCGACAGAATCTACTCATCTGTGATTGGACTCATCACAAACGGCATGGAGAAGACCGAAATGGTCTTTTCGGATTCTTGCGATTTGAGGCGAAGAGTGTTCACTCGCGAGGAGCTTCTGGTGATATCAAATGTCCCGAATCTTCTGTACTCTCTTTTGTGGGGCGAGATAAGCACGGAAGAGTTTGAGACTACGCTAACCGATCTGGGTGGCTATGAGACCAACTAAATTGACAGGGAGGATCTTCTCCTGTCTTATGCCCACCTTGCCATTGTGAAGAAATAGCGGTCCGGCAGTCGTTCGTAATTGGGCACTACTCTGACGGTGTAAGCGATTCGACCTTCTCGTGGAATCGAAAACTCTCCAAGATAGACATACTCGCCGTGAACGTCGCTCTTTTCAAGGCTCATCGGGAAAGTCGCGAAGTCCTCTATTTGTCCCTGGTCGTCCAGCCTGGCGAGAAAGACTTCTACCTTGACTTCATCGGGAGCGAGTTCGCCAAGGTAGACGTTTGCCGAGAGTCTGACCTTTTCGCCCACAGCAATGCTTTTTTCAGAGGTCGGTAGAGAAAGATTCGGCTTGATTTTCACATGACCCCAGTGCCTTATGAGGTGCTGTTTCCACTGTGCCATTTCCTTCGACTTCTCGAAATCCCTAGCTCCCAGAATACTAGAGAGTTCTAAGCTCTTGAAATAAAGTTTTTCAGCATAGTCCATCAGCATTCTGTGAGTGTTGAACTGAAGTGAGACGGTCTTTATTGATTCCTTCATCTTCTGCACCCAGCCTCTGGGAATACCTTTCTCGTCACGCTGGTAGTAAAGAGGGACTATTTCACGTTCCAGCATAGTGTAAACCGAAACGCTATCAATTCTGTCCTGAAGCCCTTCATCATCATAATCCCTGTCGTCTCCAATCGCCCAGCCATTTTCCGAGTTGAAGCCTTCGACCCACCATCCGTCCATCGTGCTGAAATTAAGACAACCGTTCATAGCGGCTTTCTGTCCGCTAGTGCCGCTTGCTTCCCTGGGTCTTCTTGGCGTGTTCATCCAGACATCGCAACTGCTGATAATATGTCTGGCAACGTTCATATCATAGTTCTCGAGAATGACTATGTGATTCTTGAATTCGGGCATCCTCGACAGTTCGTAGATTTTCTTTATTAGCTCTTTCGCCGGGTTGTCTGCAGGATGAGCTTTCCCTGAGAAGATTATCTGCACTGGTCTTTCCGGGTCATTCAGCAATGCCTTGAGTCGCTCAATATCCTTGAAAATTATTGATGCTCTCTTGTATGTAGCGAATCTTCTGGCAAATCCGATGGTCAAAGTGCTTTCATCACAAATCTTGTCAACTTCAGCGAGGTCCTCCACCGTTTCGCCGAGGCGTCTCCGTTGCCGCCTCAAGCGAGTCTGCACGAAGCTTTTCAACCTCTTCTTGAGTCGCATATGAGCGTCCCACAATTCCTCATCGGGTATCTCTTCTATTGCGTCCCATACTTTGGGAGAATCAACTATCTCTTCCCAATTCTTGGGAAGGTATCTGTCGAAAAGCGCCTTCATGTCTTTGTTTAACCAGGTCCAGAGATGGACGCCATTTGTGACATGTGTTATGGGCACTTCAACTGCTGGGAGATCCTCAAAGATATGATCCCACATCTTTCTCGAGACCATTCCATGCAACCTGCTTACCCCGTTTGACTTTGCCGAAAGCTTCAACGCAAGAACTGTCATTCCATAGTGCGTTCTTCCGTCTGAAAGTCTTTCTGTACCAAGCCTCAGGAATTCGTCTTTTGAGATACCGAGTTGATCCCAAAAACCTTCAAAGTGTCTTTCGACAAGATCCAGGGAAAAGACGTCGTTGCCTGCAGGAACAGGTGTGTGTGTGGTAAAGACATTACTCGCTCTTACGTATTCAATTGCCGACTCCCATTCCAAACTCTTGCCCTGAACGAGTTCACGAATCCTTTCAAGAGCAAGAAATGCGGCGTGTCCTTCATTCATGTGCCATACGTTCGGGTTGATTCCGAGAATTCTCAGGGCTCGTACGCCTCCGATTCCCAGCAGCATCTCCTGTTTAATTCGCTTTTCTACGCCTCCTCCGTACAGTTGCGAAGTGATTGTTCTGTCATCCGGGTTGTTCTGTTCGACATCAGCGTCAAGCAGATAAAGCGAGACGACGCCGACCTGGCATTTCCATACTCTTGCCCAGACCTTGTTTCCATGGATTATCACATTCACGAGCACTTGCTGACCATCCGAATCTAATGCAGGCTTTATGGGTAAATCCTCAAAATCGTAGGCGGGGAAGGTTGCGGTCTGCCAACCGTCCTTATCGATCATCTGGGAGAAGTAGCCCTGTCTATATAAAAGTCCTACAGCAACGAAATTCATCCCGAGATCACTGGCTGTCTTGAGATGATCTCCGGAGAGTACTCCCAAACCTCCTGAATACATCGGAAAGGACTCGTGAAGCCCATACTCCGCGCAGAAGTATGCAACCTGATCTTTTGACTCCTGCGGGTGTTCCTTGCTCATCCAGGTTTTCTTCCTGGTTCTGTATGCATCGAATTCTTCCAGAACCTTCTCCAGTCTGCTGACGAATTCTTCATCACCGTCAAGCTCGTAAAGTCTTTGTTGGCTGATTCTTCGAAGGAATTTCACAGGGCTCCTCTTCTGATCGTACCAGAGATTCGGGTCCATCATCCTGAACAGATCTTGCACGTCGTAGTTCCAGGTCCAATACAGATTATATGCGAGTTCTTCAAGCCGTTCGAGCTTTTCGGGAAGTTTGGGGACTGCCATGAGCTTCTGGATGAACTTCATCATTTCGCCTCCGTCTTTGAAGATTTCGTGCTCTACCAATTATATGGTAACAGAACAGATATGGCTACACTTGATTAAGGTGCCCACCTAACAGAACCCCAGGCGACGTTTCTCGGTCCGATGGTTCTTGAGCACACTTGTGGGTTTCTTTCATGTTAAGGCATCCATGATGTAGACTTGAACTATGGCACAGGTTATGGGAGGTTTTTACATGAAGTCTGTCAGAGCACCCAGAGGAAGAGAGATTACGTGCAAGAACTGGTTGACAGAAGCCGCGATGAGAATGCTCATGAACAACCTTGATCCGGACGTTGCAAAGGACCCTGAGAATCTGATTGTCTACGGCGGAATCGGAAAGGCCGCGAGAAATTGGGACTGCTTTCACAAAATCGTTGATTCTCTGAAGAAACTCGAAAGTGACGAGACCCTGATTGTCCAGAGCGGAAAACCGGTTGCTGTATTCAGGACAAATGAGTGGGCTCCCAGAGTGCTTATCGCGAACTCTCTGCTCGTTCCAAAGTGGGCTACATGGGAAGAATTCAGAGAACTCGAGAACCGTGGCCTAACGATGTTTGGACAGATGACGGCAGGTAGCTGGATCTACATAGGAACTCAGGGGATCCTTCAGGGGACCTACGAGACCTTTGGTGCGGTTGCCAGGAAGTACTTCAGCGGTTCGCTTGAGGGGAAGTTTGTACTCACGGCCGGTCTCGGAGAAATGGGAGGTGCGCAACCTCTCGCAGTGACAATGAACGGCGGAGTTATCATGAACGTCGAAATCAATCCCTGGGCAATCAGAAGACGTCTGGATACAGGATATCTGGAGACTTCCTGTGAAGATTTGGATGAAGCACTCGAAATCGTGGACAAGGCACTCAAGGAAGGCAAGCCGAAATCCATCGGTCTGCTCGGGAATGCCGCAGAGATTCACCCGGAACTGGTCAAAAGGGGAGTGACTCCCGACATCATTACAGATCAGACTGCTGCCCATGATCCCCTGTATGGTTACATCCCCGCCGGTCTTAGCATTGAGGAGTCTTCGGGACTGAGAAAAGACGATCCGGACAAATATCTCAGGCGAGTCAGCGATTCAGTTGTGAAGCAACTTGAAGCGATCATCGAGATGAAGAAGAGAGGTGCTAAAGTTTTCGAGTACGGTAATAATATCAGAAGGCTTGCCTATGACAGCGGTCTCGAGAGCGCATTTGACATCCCTGGATATGTTCCCGAGTATATCAGGCCTCTGTTCTGCGAGGGAAATGGTCCGTTCAGATGGGTTGCCCTTTCAGGAGATCCTGAGGATATTCTCAAGACAGATAGGAAAGCCCTGGAGCTATTCTCTGAAAACAAGCATCTTAAGAACTGGATTGAACTAGCGCAGAGCAAGATCAAGTGGCAGGGTCTTCCCGCAAGGATCTGCTGGCTCAAGCATGGAGAAAGGGAAGAGATGGGACTCGCACTTAATAGGATGGTGGAGAAAGGTGAAGTAGGTGCCCCAATCGTGATTGGAAGGGATCATCATGATACGGGATCCGTCGCATCGCCTTACAGGGAAACCGAAGCAATGGCGGACGGTTCGGACGCGATCGCAGACTGGCCGATACTGAATGCGCTGCTTTCTGCAAGCAGTGGGGCCACATGGGTTTCCGTCCACCACGGTGGTGGTGTCGGCATAGGTTACTCACTTCACGCGGGGATGGTCGTTGTGGCAGACGGCAATAGAGCCAGTGAGCTGAAGCTTTCGAGGGTCCTCAATAACGATCCAGGTCTTGGTGTGGCAAGACACGCCGATGCAGGCTACGACATTGCCATTGATGCAGCTAGAGAAGGCAACATAGATATGCCTATGCTCAAACAAAAAGCTGAGGAGCGTTAACGCTCCTCAGCCTATATTCTAAAAGATCAAATTATCTCTTCTTGATCCCTCTCTTCTTGTCAAGTCTTCTGCGAAAAGCAGAGAGTTTTTGTGAGCTGTCCTTCATGAAGCGACCCAGCTTCTTCTCGAAATCGTGGTCACCACCTCTTTCAACAGGCTCTCTATTGCTGAGATCCTTGATGGACAGCTCCCATTTCCCTTCTCTCGTCGTTCCCATTACCTTGGCCTTAACCGATTGTCCCACCTTCAGGTAGTCGTCGATGTTCTTCACATAGTCCTTGGAAACCTTGGAGATGTGGATAAAACCTTCCCCGCCCTCCTGCAAGGTTACATAAGCACCAAACTTCTTGAGGCCTGTCACCTTGCCTTCAACAATGTTGCCTACCTTGACACTCACATGCTCAACCTCCATATAGGTATTAATAACGACGTCAATAGTCGTCGCCGAATTTTGTTCGGAATTTCTGGACTCTTCCCTCTGTATCAATGATCATCGATGAGGTATCGCCCTTGTAATAAGGATGGCAGTTTGAACAAAGATCTATTCGCACGCTCTCCTTTGTGGACCAGAACTTGTGTTCTGCACCACATGTACACTTTGCACTAACCAGTTTCAATTCTGGCTGAATTGCCTTCTTCATATGTCTTTCACCTCTCGAGTCTTAGTCCGGAGCGATTATATCATAAGGCCAGAAGACTGTCAAAAAGCGACTGCCGCAGATCTTATACAGACAACAGAAACGACGCTTTGGTGAGCGAGAGATTGTTGTACTCAAGACACCTCTTCACGCTTGCCGCGCTCAAACCACGGGGAAATAAAATGATCCCAGAACTGCTTGATGATAATCGTTGCTGGCACAGCGACAAACGCTCCAGCAACTCCAAGAACTTGACCAAAAAAGATAATTGCGAATATCATTATGACGGGGTTTACTCGCGTATAACCTCTCATAAGCTTTAGGAATATTATGAAAGCAGCAGTGTGTATAACCAGAAGTGCTATGAGGAGCCCGATAAACACGACTAAGCTTCTCGCGGAAACTGCGAGGAGTATGAGGGGAATTATCTCGAAAACTACTCCGACTATGGGTATCATGTTCGTGATGGTTGCCCAGAAGCCCATTAGTAGACTATACGGCAGGCCCAGCAGTCTGATGAGTATCGCAACCACGATACCCACGAAGATCGATACCAGCACTATCGAAGTGACAAATCGCTCAAGGTTCTTGTACGTGTCCTTCAAGAAAGGCACCGCTTCACTTCTGCTAGATTTTGGATAGAGGTGCGGTGTGAATCTCTTGAAGGAGGGGAAGTAATAACTGAAATAGACAGTTCCAAGAACCACGAAGAACAGTATTGCCCCCAATGAGCTGAGAAAAGTAGGAATCTGCTCGAGTAAACGTCTAGAATAGTCTCTGAACCACATCTGGAACTCCAGTAGCCCTCTTCTGACGGTGTCGAGGATCTGGGTACGTGTTCCTTCTTCAATTGTTTTCGGCATGATTGCTTCAACTACATCGCGCCAGATTTCTTTTGAAGGAACGACTGTGGCCTGCTCAATCAGTCTTTCCGTCAGCGTAGCTGCATTCTTTTCACTCAAAAACTCTCTTGTGATCTCCAGGACTTCGTCATATCGAGCTTCTACTTCGGTGTATGCATTGCCGATAGCGATCAGCAAAAATCCTCTTTCCTGTAACGCGTCTTTGAGTTGCTCGACAGGGATCGGTACGTGTTCTTTATCCATCCCATAGACTGACTGGTAATAGGCTTTGAGTTCAGCCCTAAGATCGACGAGACGTTCTCTTTCTTCACCACTCAGCCTTTGGATGAAGTTCTCGTCCATCACAATCCTGTCGATATTAGTGTTAATCTCGAATATGCTTATAGGAGTGTCTCTATCTGATGGGAAGAAATCAAGAACAGTGGAGTAGAAGTTTGTAGCCTCTCGAACCACCACAGGCACGAGAAAGACTACTACCAGTGCCACGAAGAGGAAGAGAAACACGAGACCCATTATAACCGCAGGTAGTCTGTTAATTCGGAAGAATCGTTTCGCGAACTTCGTCCATGGCTCGAGCAAAAGGATTATCGCAAAACAGATCACGGCTATTGCCGCTGTTCTCGCAGAGACGGCATAAAGGATGAAGAAGAGCCCAACATAGATGACCGAAAGAATAAAGACAGTCAGTCTCCTGCTGCCAAAAAGCCTCTCCATCACCAGTTTTCAACCCTTGCGGGAAGCCGGAACTCCCTGGAAATATGAGAAACCTCTTTGCTCATACCCATAACAACCATAAGCTTTACCCTTGCCTTCTGTGACGAAAGACCCTGTGCGAAAATTGCACCAATATTTTTCAAGCTTCTTCCCCCGCCCGTATAGCCATATGTTCCAAGGACTCTCCCTTTGAAGCACCTTGATGTAATTATAACAGGCATTGAGTGTTTTTCTATGAGCCATTTTACGGCATCGTGAACAGGAACAGGTACATTGCCGGATCCAAAAGCCTCAAGAACCAGTCCCTTGTAACCCTTCTCAGGTAAGAACCTCGCTAAATCGCCAGTATCTCCGACAAATGTCTTGAGAAGAGCAACCGACTGCTCTATGCAATCAACACTGTATGTCTTCCTGAACACGGGCCTCCGGTGGATAATCACGCTCTCCTCATCAATGATGCCGAGCGGACCACTCCCGGGGGATTCAAAAGTCGCTATGTTGCTTGTATAAGTCTTTGTAACATCGACTGCTGCGTGAATCTCGTCATTTACGCATACCGTCGTCCCCAATTCCTGGGCGTAGTCGCTTACTGCAACTCGGACCGAAGACACAACATTTCTCGGTCCATCTGTTCCGAGTTCATCGATGTTCCTCATTGCTGCAGTAAGAACCACCGGTTTTGGCGTGTTGATCGTCAAGTCGACGAAATATGCCGTCTCCTCAAGAGTGTCGGTGCCATGAGTTATTACCACGCCGCTAACGTCCTCTCGCTGGAGAATGGAATCTACGACAGTCGAAAGTCTCCATAATATTTCTGGAGTCATATGCGGGCTAGGTACGTTTGAGAAGTCATAGTGCTCTGTCTTAGCTATTGTGCGCAACTGCTCTATATGAGAGATGTGACGATCAGGTCTTAACGCGGGCACTGACGAACCTGTCACCGGATCTCTGGTCATTGCAATTGTTCCGCCGGTTGTGACGATGACGATCTTTTTCACTTCTCTTCTCCCAGAGTCATTCTCGCTCTTCGGATGGCCTCGGTCGCTTCTTCTCCTATGACACGGAACAAGTCTTGCCATGTCCCGAAAGGCCTCTTGAGGACAATGGTGGTCGCCAGTTTTCTTCCGATTCCTGGGATTTCCTTCAGCGCGTCCAATGACATCATATTCAGATTACTGCCTAATGGTATGGCTGTCAATGATCTACTGCCGTGCCCGATTACTACGAGATCGGTCCTGGAACCGAAATGAACAGGACTGGCCATCAGAATGGGATATGTTGCAAGAGGCCTTCCGAAAATCATACGTCCTCTCGAATACTCTGGTAACACCCCCCTGATAATCGCTCCTACGGGAAATACTCTCTTGATCATTGGCAGATCAAAATCATTCCTGATCTTGGATTTATGGTGTTCGTAAGTCTTTCTGTCGATCTTGGACTGTTTCATGTGACTGATGGGTGTTCCTTCAAAAACAATCACCCGCCGTATATTAACCCTTCGAACGAGGGATCCGCTGTCAAGTATCTTGTCTAGATACTCCCTGTCAGTCTTCATGTTCGCTGAAGACTGACCAGGCAACCCATACAGCAAGTTGATACCGGGAAGCAATTTGGGTACACCATCAACCCTTCTGGTGGAAACGCTGTTTGCCAGTTCGATGGCGAACATGATTTCTTCGGCATTTCCGCCTAGCCTGTTGATTTGCCTGACTCTGTCGTCAAAAGTCTCAACTCCGAAAGAAAGAACATCGCCAGGCGTGTCATACCGTGCAATAGACTCCATTATTCTCGTTGAGTCCTTTGGATGACGTGTGATGAACAGCGGATTGGCATTGTCAACGTGAAGAACAGAAGGTGAAAGAATGTCTCTGGTTGTTGAGAATAGACTTTCAACAGCCGCCGGATCGGGTCTGTCTTTTGCCCGATCATAGCCGAAAGCAAGTATGTTAGAGCTCCGGCCAAACCTTATAGCATGTGCACCGGCTTCTTTCAGCGCTTGTAGCTCTGCCGCAATTCCTTCAAGAGATCGTGATTGGAATGCTCCATAGAATAAGCTTTCCGTGCAAAACGAGCAGTGCCCGTCTCTTCTGTCGCATCCGGAAGAAACATCGAACTCAACTATCACATCAGGATAACGAGGATGCTGCTTTATTACGTCGGCACCAAGCGGATATATGGTGTTCAGGAGCTCATACCGATCAGCGGAACGATCAACTCCAAACCTGTCGGCGAGTGAGAACACGTCGTTCATTTGTATGACCTCGCCCGGAAGCTTCAGTAGTTGGGCATTCTTCCCACCCCTGAGCGAGTAACCACGAATAATCGGACCCATAAGGATTTTTTCAGGTTCCTGGTTAAGTGAGAGAATCGTGTTCAGCTCTGTCGGTGTTATGGGAGAGCCGCCTACGTATCTACCAGGAGTTGCAAGACCTCCGAAGACAATCAGAAGACCACTGTCTGAAAGAGAGCCCCATAATGACTTGGTTCTTACGGTATCAATCGTGTAGTACTTCACGTTGTGTTTCTTGTACCTGAGGAGGCCCGCCGCTGCTCTAATCATGGGAGATACGTAGGGTGGCACACCAAGTGCAGCCGGTTCGTCCAGGTATCCGTCTACAATAGTCACTTTCAAACTGAGCACACTCCTTAAGCTTCCATTTACAGCACGCCGAACTTGTCAGTGTATAATCATATTACATCTTATCAGGAGGGATACCTTTTGCCTTCAGGAAAGCATTGCTCTTTTTGTGGACGGTCGGCTTCCGAAGTAAAGAAGCTTATTTCGGGAACCGAAGGCTACATATGTGATGAATGTGTCGGTCTTTTCCAGGATATTCTCAGGCAGGATCAAAAGGCAAGAATCGCCACTGAAAAAAGACTTCCAACACCCGTTGAGATAAAGCAGGAACTCGACAAGTACGTTATCGGCCAGGAACTTGCCAAGAGAACCATAGCAGTTGCAGTGTACAACCATTACAAGAGGGTCTTTAACAAGGTCGAAGATGTGGATATAGAAAAGTCGAATATCATGATGATTGGTCCAACGGGGTGCGGCAAAACCCTCATTGCAAGGATTCTTGCGAAGATCCTTGATGTACCTTTTTCTATTGCTGACGCTACGCCTCTGACCGAAGCCGGCTATGTCGGTGAGGACGTGGAAAACGTTGTGCTCAGGCTTCTACAGTCAGCGAACTTTGATATTGAGAGAGCACAACATGGAATAATCTATATTGACGAGATAGACAAGATAGCAAGGAAATCTCCGAATCCCTCGATTACGCGAGACGTTTCAGGCGAGGGAGTTCAACAGGCATTGCTGAAGATTGTTGAAGGAACTGTAGCAAACATACCTCCGCAGGGAGGAAGGAAACATCCTTACCAGGAGTTCATCAAGATCGACACGTCGAATATTCTATTCATTGTCGGGGGGGCATTTGGCGGACTCGAGACGCTAATAAAGGAAAGAGTAATGAAGAGCACAATGGGATTTGGTGCGGAAGTAAAGGGTAAGAATTCTGAAAGAATAGGAGAAATCCTCTCACAGGTTGTCCCTGATGATCTCATACACTATGGTTTGATCCCCGAATTTGTTGGACGGTTTCCGGTCGTTGCAACGCTGTCCGATCTCGATGTGGAGGATCTCAAGAAGATAATGAAGGAATCAAAGAATTCCTTGCTGAAGCAGTACATGAAGCTCATGGAACTCGACGGAGTCGAGCTCGAGTTCACTGAAGAAGCAATGACAGCTGTTGCAGAGAAAGCGTTAAAACGTTCTACAGGCGCAAGAGCCTTGAAGAGCGTGCTTGAGATCGTCATGCTCAACCTCATGTATGAAGTCCCTTCGAAGAAGAACATTGAGCGAATAGTAATTACAGCGGACTCAATTGATGGAAAGAAAGGGCCCGACATATACTACCGTAAGACAGCATGATTATTGCTGCATTTGAGAGCTCCTGCGATGACACAGGTGTTGCCGTTCTCGATGATGAAAGAGTGCTTTCCAACATTCTCGCATCGCAGACGGACATCCATGCCAGATTCGGCGGGGTTGTGCCGGAACTAGCCGCAAGAAGCCATCTCGAGAGTATTTCTTTCCTTCTCGACAGGTCTCTGGAAGAAGCAGACTGCAAAATCGACCAGGTTGATGTTTTTGCTGCAACAGTTGGTCCGGGACTGGTGGGGTCACTCCTTGTGGGGTTGAGCTTTGCGAAGGGTCTGACGTTAGCTTCGAGAAAACGTTTTGTTGGTGTTAATCATCTGCTGGGGCATCTTCACGCAGTGTTTCTGGCGTTCCCGCAGATTCAATACCCGTTCATTGTTCTGCTTGTTTCAGGTGGTCACAGTGAAATTCTTCTCATGAAATCGTGGTCGAACTTCAGCAGAATCGGGCGAACAAGAGACGATGCCGCCGGCGAGTCATTTGACAAAATCGCAAGAATGCTGGGGCTCAGTTACCCGGGGGGGCCCGAATTGGAGAAGCTTGCTTCATCCGGACAGGCAAGCATTAGTTTTCCCAGACCACTTTCGGATAAGACCATCCTTGATTTTAGTTTTAGTGGGTTGAAGACATCAGTTCTCTACTACATGCGCGATAACCCTCACGAAAAGAAGGAAGACATTGCCGCTTCCTTTCAGTCAGTGATCATCGATTCTCTTGTAGAGAAAACCTTCCTGGCCGCAAAGCTCTGCGAAGTGTCAACGGTTGTCATTGTTGGAGGTGTTGCATCGAATGCGGCTCTGAGAGAAAGGGCAAGGGCTTGCGCCATAGAGAAGAGAATGGAGCTTTTCTTTCCTCCTGCAGAATACTGTACGGACAACGCGGCGATGATAGGAAGAGCCGCTCTGGAAATGGCTAGAAGAGGTGCATACTCAGATCTATCCGAGAATGCCGTGCCTTTTCTGGGGCTGGTCTGACTCGGCCTAGCTGTCGCTGGATTCGGTTACTTTTTCCGATTTCTTTCCTGCTCCCTTAGAACCGTTACCGTCCTTGGAGTCGGTGGAATAGAAACCCTTTCCTTTGAAAACCACACCTACCCTGTTGATCGTCTTGTGGATCTTCCCTCCACAACTCGGACAAACTTTCAGAGGTTGGTCAGACATCTTCTGGAAGACCTCAAAGCTTTCTCTGCAATCCTCGCACGAATAATTGTATATGGGCATAAGCTCCTCCTACTCTATTCTTCCCCGGTTGAAGGTACAACACAGATAAATTCTGAGACTTCCGAACTCTCGTTTCTGAACTGATGCAAGACACCGGAAGGGACAAAGACAGAAGTTCCTTCTTCAGCAATGTGTTCTCCGCTTTCGGTAACAACGGTTACAGTTCCGCTTACTATGAAGACCTCATGTTCCCAGTGATGTCTGTGTAGCGGAGAATGTCCTTCAGGCCTAACAGTAAACAGTCTCATGAAGAAATTAGGGGCATCAGATGCTCTTCCGATCATGACACGTTTTTCCACGCCCCGCACTTCTTCAGTGTCAAGCACTACTGGTTCTGTATCCACTGCCCTGGAGATGATAACGTCCCTCTTCATAATACATCAGCCCTTTCGCTGTGTTGTTACTCTACTGCGTTTCTTTTCAAGCTCGATTACTACTCTTCGATAAGGTTCCAGACCAACTGAAAAGCTTTTCAACCCCTTGTACTTAGATACAATTTCGTGCACTATCCTCCGCTCGAACGCGAACATCGGGTCCAGGGATATCCTGGTGCCTTTCTTCAGTACGGACTTTGCAGCCTTATGGGCAACATCTTCGGCCAGGTGCCGACGCTCGTTCTTGTAGTTGCCCACATCCACAATAACGTTCATCCTGACGTCCGAAAGACGGTTCGCGTAGATAGCGAGAATGTGCTGTAGGGCGCCCACAGTCTTTCCGTGTTTCCCGATGAGCCTGGAGATGTTGCTCCCATCAAGACTGATCTTGATTGTCTTGCCCCGGAGGCTGACCTGGAAGAAGACTTCGGAATCAAACTCGTCGAGCAGTCTTTTCAGAAAAGAACCTGCTTTCCGTTCTACGTACTGTGGTTTCAGCTTACAGTTTACAACTGCTTCACGCACTCCAAATATTCCGAGAAAACCTCTGGATCCCTTCTCTATTACAGTAATATCGAGTTCGTCTTCATAAGCGTCGAATCTCGTTTGTGCTTCTCGAATAGCTGCTTCAACGTTTTCTGCAGTGACTTCGAACGGTTTCATAGCAAGGACTCCTTTTGCAGCAGTTATCACTTCGCGGGTTTCGGAGGCAGCCCGAAGACTTCCCTGAAGCTTATTCCCTTAACTCCGCGCCTTTTGTATATAAGGAAGGTCACCGGTAGTTCCAGCAGACTGTTCGTTGTCCAATAAAGGAGAAGACCAGTCGGAAACGTAATGAACAGGAAAGGAAAGATACTTCCCATGAGCATCTGTTGTCTGGCCGCTTTTGCTTCCTGGCTTCGAAGAGTTGCGACGTAGACGCTGGTTGCAATACTAATGAATACCAGAAGGATATTCTGAGAAAAACCTCCCGTGGACAGGTCGGACCAGATAAAGAAACGTGGAGAATAGGCGAACATCTCCCCAAAATACCTTATGACGTTGTAAAGGACTATGAACACCGGTAGCTGGACTAGCATGGTTAGACATCCCGTCGCAGGATTTATCCCTTTTTCCCTGTAGAGCTTTGAGAGAGCCTCTTGCTGTTTTCTTGGATCCTTGTATTTCTTCCTTATCTTCTGAACTTCAGGTTGTATTGTCTGCATATCAAGCATTGACTTCGTCTGCTTGTTATTGAGAGGAAACAGCATGAGACGGATAATTACGGTGAAAATAATGATTGCCCAACCGAAATTGCCCGTGAGCCTGAACAGCCAGTAAAGGAAGACAACAAGACCATGGAATATGTAACTGAAGAAGGTCACAGCTCCAAAGTCATCAAGAACTCGCCTGATATCGTCATACTGGTCAGGTAGAGCATTTGATATATAGACAAGCCTCATGGGACCTGCAAATGTTTCCAGCACATTCTTGCCGGAAGGCAAAGATATCTGGGGCAGATATCTCTGGTGGATCTGGAACGTTCCAGTTTCGGACGCAATTGCGACGACGGTCTTCTGGCGGTCCAACCTGTTATAGCTGACGAAGAAGTCCGGACGCAATGCACGGTCTTCATAGGATATGAAAGGCAGACTTACGATAACAGGGTCCGTGAAATCCAAGACGACGTCAAACTCGTAGTACGGATTTCCAGGAATAATGAACTCTTTTGTACCGTTTTCGTATGTGAATGTCACCGTCACGGTATCGTCAATATCATTCTTTGAATAGGAATGTGAGATCGGAAGAAGCACGTTTCGTTCAGAGTCCAGGACATCGTAGCCATCATCGGCATATTCGAAGATGTATACACGTTTTCTATCAACTATCGTGTGAATGCTTTTGATAACTCCGGTTTCCGTGTTTAACTCAAACTCCAAGGTCCTCATCTTGATGGTCAGAACCGAATCAAATTCCTGGACTTCAATCTCGAATGCAAGACCGATGGAGCCAAGGACTACTAACAAGAGCAGAAAAACTGTTGGGAAGATCTTGTTCACTATACCTTCCTCCTCGTCGCGTATTGTTCGGGCACAGGATCGTGTCCCCCTTTATTGAAAGGGTTACACCTGCAGATTCTCGCTGCAGCCAGGAAACTACCCCTGAAGGCACCGTGTCTCTGAATGGCTGTTCGCGCGTAGTCGGAACAAGTCGGTGAAAACCTGCATGATGGAGGTTTTAGCGGAGATACAAACCTTCTATAGAAGCTAATGATTGCCAGTAGAGCTTTTTTCATCGCGTCTGTCACCAACAGTCTTCCCCAAGCTGTTCAACGAGTCCCATATCTCCTTGAAGGAAACCTGGCCTCTCTTCATCGAGTCTGCCAGTTCTTTTCTGGCAATGAAGAGTATATCATAACCTTTTGGATAGCTATCCTTGCTCTGTCTGAATATTTCCTTAACATACCGTCTTATTCTGTTTCTCAGGACAGCATTCCCCAATTTTCGCTTGACCGAAACAGCAATGCGAGAATTTGATATCTGGTTCCTTGAGAATAAGACAATGAAGAGGTCATCCCTGACAGAAGCTCCTTCCCTAATTACCCTTTCAATTTCTGTCTTGCGTGACAGTCTATGCTTACGCTCAAATGAGTAAGCTGGTGGGTTCAAACTGCTATTCTCGTTCGTCCCTTTCTTCTCCTGTTCGCAAGTATCCTTCTGCCTCCCGGTGTCCTTTTTCTTACCAGGAAACCGTGTGTTCTCTTCCGTTTTCTTCTTGATGGTTGGTAAGTCCGCTTCATCAAAAATCCTCCTTCGAAACCTAACTATTCATTATACTTAGGGTAGCCTCAACTGTCAATAAGACAAATCTCCATGAGACTTCGGGAATCTTCTCCTTTGGAGTCTTTCCGGGCTGAGTGATGCGAATAGCATGTTGCAATCCCTATGTTATAGTTACTTAGAGATCCGTGACGGGGTGCATATGCTGGTAGCAGTATCGGGAAGAGACTACTTGACCTTCGAGAGTTTCGACATAGTCTTCTCCGAAGGACTGAATGTCATAACCGGTGAATCCGGTTCAGGCAAGACGGTCTTGCTTAAGGCGATTCAGTCACTGGTGGGTTTATTACCGTCTGGTTCAGCAACCGGTGGTTACGTTGAAGGAGTGTTCGTTGCTGACGGGCGGCAGAAGGAACTGCTTAGTAATCATGGCCACATTTCAAACGACGAGTTGTCAGTAAGCGTCGATTTTACGGGTCAGAGAGTTGTTTACAGGATAAATGGCAGACTTGTTTCGAGACAGCTTGTTCAGGAAGTGTTAGGAGGCTCTCTTGAAGTTCATTCGCAGCACAGCACCGTGCGACTTCTTGATCCTTCAACTCATCACGTCATTATCGATAACGCCATTACGGACAGAAGCCTTCTGCAGGAATATCGGGACCTTTTTGGTGAGCTCATCGCTACAAGAAGGAGACTCTCGACGTTTTCTCATTACGAAGAAGGTATGGAAAGAGAGAAAGAAATCCTGCAGTTCCAGATAGATGAAATCGATAGGACCGAACTCGATCCCGAAAGAGATAACGAAATCGAGAAGACATACATGAGAATGAGAGAATCGACCTCGCTAAAGGAAACATCTGAAAGGCTTATGGGAATCCTACGCGTTGATGAATCATCGGCCTACGCTCGACTTAATGAAGGTGTGGAAATCCTGCAAGACCTGGGAAGGTTCGGCTATGAGCATGTAGCTGACAAGGTTATCGAAGCCATAAACGCACTGCAACAGGCGTGCAAAAGTGTGGAAAAGGAGATGAACTCACTTGAAATAGACGAGGAAAGCCTGAAGATAGTCGAAGCGAGAATCAACTCTATTCAAGAACTGAAGAGGAAATACGGAAGTTCGATTTATGATATTCTTCAGTTCCGAGAAGTGCTAAAGAGGAAGCTCACAAAACTCCAGAATGCTGAAGAAGAAATGGAGTCACTTGCAGGAAAGGATCAGGAGATTGCTGCCGGGCTCTGGAAGCTGGGCAAAGAAATCGATCGTCAGAGAGCAATGCTTGCGGAAGAGCTGGTTATCTCCGTGAAGAAACATCTTCGTGATCTGAGAATGGAGGAAACTGATCTGAGATTTTTCATGAGACCTGAGGACGCGCCGAAGGCACACGGGACTTCCAGAGTAGTTCTTGAGGTAAAGACTCGGGCATCTTCACCTTTCACAGAAATCGGTCAAATTGCTTCCGGTGGTGAGCTCTCCAGATTCCTTATTGCAATTGAGTGTGCATTGAAAGACTACCTGCCCGTTTCGAGTATTGTCTTCGATGAAATCGATGTGGGGGTTGGCCAGCGTATGGGTGACATCATGGCTGCCAAAATGCGAGAGCTTTCCCACGGTGTTCAGACAATAGTGATCACTCATCTACCACAAGTGGCGCAGATAGCGGATGCCCATTTTGCTGTGAGCAGGACCAGCGGCGATCGCGAGTTCGTGTCGGTGGTTTCGCGACTGGAAGGCAAATCGAGAAAGGAAGAAATCAATGAGATGTCGGGGAAGCGAATAGAGATGTTTCGGGAGGAAAGACGTGGATAGAGATGAACTGGTAAGAAAGATAGTTGAAGAGAAAGGAACGGATGCAATTCCGAGGCTCATGGAGTTGATCAATACAGGTGATCATGAAGTTGCTTCCACCTGCCTTGATGCTATCCTTCAGATGAGTGATAGCGGCAGGAACGCGCTTGTCGAAGAAATGGCCGGGAGGATTCGTGACGGAACTCGAAATGATATTCCTGCGCTTTACATGCTTGACAGACTGGCTGAAACAGATGATGAACGCGTTGCGCAGCTTGCGTTTTCTATGCTGAAACTCTACGATGATGAAAGGGCACTCCTCGTTCTGTATGAGTCATTGGCCAAACTCGGACATGGTGACTCTATCATGGGGGTTCTGGAAGCGATGATTGATGAGCCCATGGACGAAGAGATGAAGCACCAGGTGATTTCTGCTCTTGCTTTTTGCGGTAATAGGAAGGCCGCACTACTCCTTGAAGGCATGTACAAGGATCCGACTATTTCCAAGTCTGTGAAAGCCTTCATTCTTGAAGGTTTCGTTGTTTTGCTTTCCACAAATCCTGACCTTCATTCTTACGTGCGGAACGGACTTGAGCGAGGCCAAGAGATAATCGAAAGGGTGAACCACTGGCTTGAAAGCAGAAAATAGGCTTTTCTCCGCCCTCTATCTTGCCAGATGTGAAGTGCGACCTGGAGAGTCAATGTCATGTCACACAAGTATCAGGATCGGCGGCAAGGCCGAATACTTTGTCATACCATACTCTCAAGACGCTCTTGAAAGAGCTTTGCGAATTCTCACAGAAGCAGGCGCGCCATGGAGAATCATTGGCGCTGGAACCAATATTCTCGCTAGTGACGACGACGCTTTCGCAGTGGTTTCTACACGCCACCTAACCAAACACGAGTTCAATGAATATAATGTCTCCGTCGAAGTCGGGATGACAATTGACAGACTTCTCGAACTCATGACTGCATGCGGTTATTCCGGGCTGGAATTCGCATCTGGCCTTCCCGGAACTCTGGGGGGGGCCATAGCAATGAACGCCGGGGCGTTTGGTGGAGAGATGTCTGATCTTGTAGAATCTGCTGTATGTCTGATGCCCGATATGACAATACGAAAGCTGAAACCCTCGGAGATGGGATTTGGATACCGTTCAAGTGTCTTCCGGAAGTCAGGCATCACACTCCTACAGGCAGAGCTCAGGCTAGTAAAAGGAGACACAGAGCTGATCAAGGAAAGGCGACGGCAGATTCTTGAGTGGCGGCTGGAAAAACAGCCTCTTCAGATGCCCAGCGCAGGTAGCATCTTCGTGAGACCCGTTGCTGATTTCTATGTTGGCGCGGAAATCGAAAGGCTTGGATTGAAGGGCCTCCGCGTCGGAGACGCTGAGGTTTCCTTGAAACATGCAGGTTTCATTATCAACAGGGGAAGTGCGAAACAAAGGGATGTCCTGCTGCTGATTGAGAAGCTGAGGACTGCTGTTTTCGAATCCTCAGGACATTGGCTGGAACTCGAATTGGACGTATGGTGAGAGGTGATCACATGGAAGAAAGAGATTTCTTTGGAGAGGAAAAGAGTCAACCGTTCAGGAAGATCCCACGATTCATTATTGTATTGATCTTTCTGGCGGCAGTGGCGATCTACTTCGCGACAGGGCTTTTTGTTGTGGGTCCTGCAGAGGTGGGTCTTGTGAAGGTATTCGGGAAGCACACAACAACTGTCATGCCAGGGCTCAGGTATCATCTGCCTTTTCCCATGGGAAGCGTGGCAGTTGTTAATACCGCTTCGCTGAGAAAGGAAGAGATAGGTTTCGAGACAGTTGCACCCGGCCGGTATATCACCGTGGAACAAGAAGCATTGATGCTAACAGGAGACGGCAATATCGTTTCTGTTGAGCTTGTCGTCCAGTATTACGTAGGTGAACCTGAGAAGTATGCTTTTGAAGTGGTTCCCGACACTGACATCATAAAATTCACTTCAGAAGCCATTCTAAGAGAAGAGGTTGCTGCAAGTACCATTGACGCTGTCCTGACCGTTGAGAGAGAGGGAATTTCAGCCCGTGTTGCAGAAAGGATTCAGCAGGAGTTTGACTCGATGGGGATTGGACTACTGGTGCAGAACGTATACATGCAGGAAGCCAGTCCACCAAGACAGACAATAGCTGCCTTTGATGATGTTAACAACGCGAGGCAGGACCGCACAAAGTTTACGAACGATGCGGAGAGATATAGAAATGATATCGTGCCACAGGCACACGGTGAGGCCGCGAGCATTACCAGGGCTGCGGAAGCGTATGCTGCACAGAAAGTCCTTGCTGCCACGGGTGATACTGAGCGCTTCATCAACATGCTTAGAGAATATGAAATAGCGCCGGAAATCACCAGGACAAGGCTTTATCTTGAGATGCTCGAAAGTGTACTCGCCGATTCTGAGAAGACGGTTGTGACAGGAGCAGAGGGGCTGTTTCGTTTCCTTGACCTGACTCCTCATGAGAGGGGGATTCACCAATGAAATTACTAATAACTCTTTCAGTAGTTGTGGTTGTTGTGATAGTACTGCTTTCAGCTTTCATGTTCACGGTAGACGAGACCGAATTTGTAGTTCTTGTGAGATTTGGGGAAATACGGAAAGTAATCACCGAGCCCGGTCTCTATTTCAAGCAGCCATTCATCGAAAATGCCAACAAATTTGACAGCCGAATCCAGCTCTACGATATCCCTACCGAGCGGATATATACAAAGGACAAGAGGACCCTCCTGGTTGATACGTATGCGATGTGGCGGATCCAAGATCTGGAGCTTTTTGTGATGACCATGAGAACAGTTCAGAACGCCTTGACGAGAATCGATGATGTCGTCTACTCAAATGTTAGAAACGTATTCGGAGAGACTGACTTCGATGACATCATCTCGGAGAAGCGTAGTGTACTGCTTGAAAGAGTCACGGAGCTGGCAAGTGTCGAGGTGAATCAGTTCGGGATTGAGCTAATCTCCGTTCGGGTCAAGCGGGCAGACCTTCCTGATGAAAACAGGGAGGCCGTTTTCGAAAGGATGAGATCAGAAAGAAACAGGGAAGCTGCACTGATTCGGGCAGAAGGCGAAAGAGACGCAAGAGAAATAAGGGCTGAAGCAGACAAACAAGCCCAGTTAATCATTGCTGAGGCTGAAAAGCAATCTCAGATCTTGCGCGGGCAGGGAGACGCAGATTCTGTAGCGATATTCGCCGCTGCCTACGGACAGGACCCGGAGTTTTTCGAGTTCCTCAAGAGAATGGAGGTCTATGAGGCGGGCCTGAGAGGCTCAACGTTTGTTCTGACCTCTGAGATGGAGTTCATAGAGAAATTTCTCAGCGATAACTAAGGCAAGCAAATGAGCTGCTATCTGTCGCTCGATCAAAGAGGAACATATGAGCAGAAGATCAGGAGATCCCGCTTTCTCGGATATGCCGAGATGTGTGTTTCTGAGAATGACATTACAGGACTTTTAAATGCTGTTAAAGAAAGGCATTCCGATGCAACACACGTGTGCTGGGCATATCTCCTGAAGACAGGTGCACTCTCGAAAGAGCACAGCACGGACAGTGGCGAACCTTCCGGGAGCGCGGGAAAACCAATGCTCGGAGCAATCAGACAGCGCAATCTCGAAAACGTTGCCGTTGCCGTCGTCAGGTACTTCGGCGGCGTCAGGTTGGGTATTCGTGGATTGATAGAAGCATACAGCACCACGGCCGCTGGCGCTGTTGATGCTGGAGGGGTTTCGAGGTATTGCGACGGAAAGCTGATTGAACTGAAGGTTTCCTACAATGCCTGGAACCACTTCGAAAGGAGTCGCGAGCTTTTTTCAAGATGTAGCACAACGAAAGTCGATTTCGGTGCGAATGTGGATGCTATTCTTGCCGTTGAAGAGGAGCGAGTGTCAAGTATTATGCACTTCTTTGACAGGCAAGACTGTCTGTGCAGATTGGGCAAAGAAAATGTGCTCATAAAGCTACCTGTAGATACCTCAATACAGGGAGACTAGAGCTGCTGATATCAGGGATCGTATTCTGCAGTGTAATTGTCACCACAGAGTGCTTTTTGCCAGGAGAATACTGCCGTTGGAAGTGGAAAGAGTTATCTTCAGATCTCCACCAGCATTCAGTCTCCCTTCCGCTCTTTCTCGAGTCAGTCTTTCTGCGGTGAAGCTCAGGTCGGAGATCCTGACT
>PWXG01000191.1 GCA_003561215.1 Thermotogales bacterium | reverse complement strand
CGAAATTCTCGTTTGTATAAACACATATCTCACTGGCGATCTTCATTGCTTTAGCTGCAATGTCCTCGATATCCAGTTCTGTTGACCTCATAAGGGCCTTCGCTGCTGCAAGAGCATAGGCGCCTCCCGAACCAATTCCGATGACGTCTTCGTCCGGCTGTATTACTTCACCACTGCCCGAAACAAGCAGCAGGTTTTCGTGATCCGCAACAAGCAGTAATGCTTCAAGATTCCTGAGAATCTTGTTTGTTCGCCATTCCCGTGCAAGTTTCACGGCAGCTCGCAGAAGGCTCGAATTGCTTTCTCGGTACTTCTCTTCGAACTTGTCAAACAAGGTCAGTGCATCTGCAACCGATCCCGCGAATCCTGCGACGACTTTCCCATCGCCCAGTTTACGAACTTTTCTTGCAGTGCTCTTGATGATCGTTTGTCCAAACGAAATCTGACCATCGCCTGCTATCACAGTCTTGTTTCCTCGTTTGAGTGCAAGAATAGTTGTTCCGTGCATTTGTTCCATCGAGTCACCCCTTCTTCCGCGAGCTTGCTTCCCCGACTATCCACTCGGTTATGTCGCTAAATGTCATCCCGAGTGCTCTTGCAGAAAGAGGAAGGTCGCTGAGATCCGTCATTCCAGGTATAGTATTGACCTCAAGAAAGTAGAATACCCCATCTCTGATTATCCCATCTATGCGAGCCAAATCCCTGCAACCCAGATAAGAGAATACCCTTTCACTCATATCTTCGAGTTCTTTCAACATCTCTTTGTTCACATCGGCAGGCACCAGAAAATCGGTCATTCCTGCCGTGTATTTCGCTTCATAGTCGTAAAACCTTTTCTTGGGCATGATTTCGAGCACCGGTAAAACAAAGGGTTTTTCATCCTTCACAAGAACCGATATGGAAACCTCGGTCCCTTCGACGTATTCTTCGAGCAGCATTCTCCTGTAGACCTTGAGCGACCTTGAAAGGGCTTCCTGTAAAGATCGCGCGTCATCACAGATCTCTATGCCTATGCTCGACCCCTCGTCGATCGGTTTTATTAACGCAGGAAAACGATCCCAGCCAGCCAGTTGATCGGGACTGTTAACGGCTCGCCATTCAGGAAGCTGAATCATGTCCTTAAGCAACCTGTATGTTGTTTCCTTATTGAAGCAAATCGAACTGCTATGAGTATCCGAACCGGTATAATCCAGCTCCAGCAGTTCCATATATCCTTGTATACATCCGTCCTCACCAAAACGACCATGGAGCGCGTTGAACACAATATCACAGCTCTTGAGGCTTTCTATGTCGCGAATATTGGAGTGCCCGAGATCATAGGGGACCACTTCATAACCGAGAGCCTCGAGTGCGCTTATGATGTTCGCTCCGCTTTTCAAGGAAATGGAGCGTTCTCGTGAAATACCACCGTAGAGGACGGCTATTCTAGGTTTCATCGCTTTCCTCTCTCAAGGGAGAGTCTTGCTTTCAGTTCTGACAATACAGGACCTTGTTTCCCCCTCGCTTGTATTTTACTGACAGTATTCCATCGCATTTGTCACATTTATACTTTGTCGGCTCCCTCCAGAAGAGCTCCCCGCACTTGCTGCACTTGAAGTAAGTCTTACCCTTCTTGCTCCTGAGTCTTTCGATTTCCCCGCCACACTTTGCGCACGGCACTTCGAGTCTGAGATTTCTGGTGTATCTACAGTTCGGATACGCACTGCATGCAACGAATTCCCCAAAACGACCCCTCTTCACCACAAGATCAGCTCGACATTCTGGACACTTCTCTTCGAGCCTGGAGTTCACTCTCAGCTCCGAAAGCTTGTCTTTCAGCAGTACTTTTCCATTCAAGACGGGCAATGACAGCGTCATATCAAGTGATTCGCGCTTTTCACAACCCGGGCACCTGAGATATCCTCCATACCTGCCAAAGACAAGCTTGTAGGAACCTCCGCACTCACACGGTTTGTCAGTGCTATATTCGAGTGATCCCCGTCCGTTCTTTATCTGTTTTTCAACTGAGCCAAGATCTTTGGCAAAGCTGTTCATGAAATCGTTGATTACTTCCTTCCAGTCCTTGGCAGCACTCTCTACATCATCCAGTTCACTTTCCATGGTTGCAGTGAACTTACCGTCTATAACATCCGGAAAACCTGCCGTCAGGAAATCTGAGACCACGCTTCCAAGAAGGGTCGGCATCAACTCCCTCCCAGACTTGACGACGTACTTTCTATCGAATAATGTGCCGATTATTGTCGCATATGTCGAAGGTCTACCGATTCCACGCTTCTCGAGCTCTTTTACCAGGGATGCTTCATTGAACCTTGAAGCAGGTTTTGTCATATCTTCTTCGCTCGTGATAGAGTCAGGATCGACCTTTTCCGACTTCTTGAACTCAAGCTTTGTCTGATTACTGAAACGGGGCTGAGGAAGGAGCTTCTCGAACCCGTCGAAGAGTTGTTCCTGGCTTTCAAGATCAAAGGAGTACTTGCCTTTCTGGTCCTTGATCGTCACGTTGGTTATCTCATACTCGGAGGGAGCCATTTGAGATGCAACAAAACGATTCCATATAATCGAATAAAGCTTCAGCTGGTCTCCTGAGACCAGTCTCTTCAACTGCTCCGGAGACCTGTCAATATAGGTGGGTCTTATTGCTTCGTGCGCATCTTGTACCTTTGTCTGTTTTTTCGTCGCTGTCTTGTAGAAACCTGTATAGTTCTTGCCATATCTTTCCGCTATGAGATGCCTGACTCTCTTTTTCGCTTCATCGGATATTCGCGTCGAGTCTGTCCTCATGTATGTAATGAAAGCAACATTGCCTTCCGGAGTTTCCACTCCCTCGTAAAGTTGCTGGGCAACTCTCATGGTCTTGGAAGCGCTCCACCCAAGGCTTGAAACTGCGGCTTGCTGCATCGATGATGTAATGAAAGGAGGCGGCGGGTTTCTCTTCTTCTTCTTTCTGCTTACCTCATCAACAAAAAAGCTACTGCCTCGAAGTTCCTGAAGTATCTCTTCCAGAAGCTCCTTCGAGGTAATCGAATCCGTCCCGAATTTCTTTCCGTCGATCCTGGTTAGTGGGACACGAACACCATCTATCTCCAGGGAAACCCTGTAGTATTTATGGGGGACAAACTCCGTGATCCTCTTTTCAAGCTCCACAATGAATCTCAGCGCAACTGACTGGACACGACCAGCGCTAAGGCCGCCGGCAATCGATCTCCAAAGCAAAGGACTCAGCTTATAGCCGACTATTCTGTCAAGCACTCGCCTTGCGAGCTGGGAATTGACCTTGTTCATGTCAATCGTTTTGGGAGAGTCCACGGCATTACGTATCGCTTCTCTGGTTATCTCGTTGAATACCAGCCTTACTTTGTTCGATTCGGAAAGCCCGAGGAGCCTGGCTATATGCCATGCTATTGCTTCTCCCTCACGATCAATGTCCGGAGCCAGTAGCACTTCTTTGCCTCTTGCCATTTTCTTCAGTTCGCTAACAACCTTCTGTTTCCCCTTCAGAATCTCGTAAGTAGGTTCCAGAGTTTCAAGATCAATGCCGAAACTGGATTCCGGAAGGTCTCTGACATGACCTTTCGAAGCGGTCACCTCGAAACCGTCTCCAAGGTACCTCGAGATTGTCTTTGCCTTAGCGGGGGATTCGACAATCACCAGCTTCTTTGACACGAGATCACCTCTACTATATGTCTTCCCGATTCTTCATCAGTATTCTTCGATTGAGGTATCGGTCGTAGTTACTCCACTCATACTCGTTTCCGGAGTGCTCTCTGGATTCTATTTCGCGGAACTGCGCGATCTTCGAGTCGAGGTTATCGGCCATGTGAAGAACAATAGCTTCTGTCGTCTTGGGCAGGACTGGAGATCCCCACTCCATCTCCCCATGATGGGAGAGTATCAGGTGTTTTACCTCCATGAGAAGATCCCCTGGAAACCCTGGGATCCTTGAAGCGTAACCCGCTACGAATTCAAGACCGATGGCTATGTGTCCTTCAAGTTCACCCTGGCGTGTATGATCGATTCCCGAAGCGCCCAGCATATACTCGAAGACCTTGCCGATATCGTGAAGAAGTGCACCAGAAATCAAGATATCCTTGTCTACGGAATCCGCGTATTTGAGCCCGATAAACTCACAAAGCTCCGCCACTGCAACAGTATGCTCGAGAAGGCCTCCCTTGTAAGCATGGTGGATTCTCGATGCTGCGGGAGACAGAACGAATCTCTCAACGAAATTCTTATCTTTTGTGAACACGCCAGTGAGCAGTTCCTTAATGTGACGATTGTCAATTCCATTGATAAAGGAAAGCAGCCTGTCGTAGAGATCCGGGACGTTTTTCTTTGTTGCAGCTATGAATCTTTCAGGCTGTATCTTGTCTTCGGGAATCACCGAGAGCCCCGCCCCCTTATCGACGTTTATCTGCAATCTCTCTTCATATTTTGTTACCTTTCCTCTTATCCTGACAACTGTACCGATCTCTACAATGCGGTCGCTGGCCTCGGCATCATGCCAGTCAATTGCCCTGATAGCACCTGTTCTATCATAGAGTGTCAACAACAAGAAAGGATCTCCGGCACGAGTTTCCTGCATTCGTTTCGACTGGACCCTGAGATCTATCGTCACCGCCATTCCGTTTCGAAGGTCTGATACATAAGGTGTTTCTTCGTCCGTCTTACGCCTGAGTCCGAACTCGCTAAGCACTTCCTTTGAAACCAGATCACCGAGTTTCATTTGAGCTACCCCTTTCACAAAAAGACCCTGGGAACCCTTCCACTGATTGAGCAAGTTACCTCGTAGTTGATTGTCCCTATCTTTTCCGCCATCTCTTCTGCAGTGATTTTATCTTCTCCCTGCTCGCCTATGAGCACCGCTTCACTACCGATTGACGGGCTCTCCTTCAGATCGGTAACGTCAACAACAAACTGATCCATACAGACCCGTCCAATGACGCGACATCTGACACCCGAGATGAGTACTTCGCCAGAGTTTGAGAGGAGCCTGCTATATCCATCTCCATAGCCGACCGGAATTGTTGCAACGCGCATTGTCCTGTCTGCTGTGAATGTTCCACCATAACTGACTCGTTCCCCCGCAAAGATTGACTTGACCATTGAGACAGCGGTTTTCCATCTTAACACAGGTCTGAGGTTCGGGTCGAAGAATCTTGCAGAAGGCTGTAATCCGTAGCCTGCAATTCCCAGCCGGACGTGTGAATATCGTTCAGAGTTGAACCTGAAAGCCCCAGCGCTATTGCAGAGATGCCTGTATTCAGGCAAGATATTCACGTTTTCGAGTTCGTCCAGTACTGCGTCGAAGGCTTTTTGCTGCAAGAGTGAAAACGCCTCGTCTTCTTCATCAGCACAACTCAGGTGAGAGTAGACCCCCTCAAGAAGCATGCCCTGATGGTCTATGTCTCTTACAATCGACACAGCATCTTCCGGTCTTATCCCCAACCTCTTCATTCCGGTGTCTATCTTGAGATGCACCTTGAGGCCTTTCAGGTCTTCAGAAGATGCCTTAAGCTCCTGTAGTTGCTCGTTTGACGATATTGTCAATGATAAGCCGGCCGTCTTCGCTGATCTTACATAGGCAGGTTCAAAGTAGTTGAACACGATTATTGGCACGGCAATATTTTTCTTCCTCAATTCGAGTGCCTCTTCTATGAAAGCTACTGCAAGACAGTCAATCCCTTCAGTGATCGAAGCCTCCGATATTTCTACCATGCCATGACCGTAAGCATTAGACTTGACGACAGCCATGATCCTTGAAGGTCTGATCCGTTCTGTGAAGTGTCGAAGATTGTGTCTATATGAAGAAAGGCTGACTTCAGCAAAAGTCTTTCTACTGAGCATCGTTGATAAAGAGCGCGTTTTCGCGCTCTTTATACCGCCCTCTGTACTCTCCCTGATCTGAGGCAACCGACGCAGATTCTCACTTTTACCGGCTTGCCATCCTTCAGGATCTTGACCTTCTTGACATTGGGTCGCCACCAGCGATTATTCTTCTTATCTGAGTGAGTGACCGTGTGGCCAGTGCTAGGACCCTTTCCGCAGATATCGCATCGTTTTGACATTATCGCACTTCCTTTCGGCTATATTCTCAACCATTATAGTTTAGGATAGATGCGTTTTCAATCGAGGCGAAATGGTGCATGTATAATATACTCGATAATCAAGATGATTTCGCAAACTGAAAGGAGATTCATATGAACGAAGAGAGAAGCTTTTTTCTGTTTGATCTTGACGGTACATTGACCGATATCAGCGAAGACGAATTCGCTAGGAAGTACTTCAGCCTTATTGCCGAACACAGCGACGGGACATTTGAGATGACGGATTTTTTCAGAGCGATCAACATTGCGCTTGACTCGCTTACATCTAATCGAGACGGCAAAAAGAACAACTATGAGCTATTCATGGAGGTATTTGCCTCAAAGATGCCCGACCATGATGTCTCCTTCTTCGAGAGCTTCTTCTCAGACTTCTACAGTAGTTCCTACGAAGAGTTGAGCAGGATTGTTCGTCCCAATGACCGTATGATAAGTACATTGCTCGGATTGAAGGAAATGGGCTTCCACATAGTCCTTGCTACCAATCCGATTTTCCCTGAAGAGGCGATTTTTAAGAGGCTTTTCTGGATCGGACTCGACCCAGAGATTTTTAGCCATGTCACCACTATGGAAAACAGCCATTATGTGAAGCCTCAGGTTGAGTATTATCTGGAGGCAGCTTCAGCCGTTTCTGCAGAACCTGAGGAATGCATCATGATAGGCAACGATGCCGTGCTTGACGGTGCCTCTACTAAAGCAGGAATGGTATTTGTTCATGTCAAGGATCTGGAACAGTTAGAAAGGGTGACAGAAGGGCGGAAGAACCAGCCTAATCAAGGCTAATCGCTTCTTGTGTTATAATAT
>PWXG01000017.1 GCA_003561215.1 Thermotogales bacterium | reverse complement strand
TTAAGCCATCCCAAGCCGATGGTAGTATGGGGGCAGCTCCATGCAAGAGTAGGTAGTGCCCAGGTTACTATACACTAAAAGGGAGCCTTCTTCAGGCTCCCTTTTGTTTTTTGTGGACAGAACAATTTCGAATCAAGTACCGTGTCTCATCCACCGGCAGAAACCAGGCTAGAATAACAGGTTGCCCTTGTCACCTTTCTTGGACTTCCCCTTGACATTTTCAAGGCGATTCAGGAAGTCCGGGGAAGCTACATCGATCACGTTGTCACTGTCTGATCCTGCTTCTTTGGCTTCTTTCCTGTAGTTGTCGATCTTCTCCCGGATGTCCGCGACGTCTCCCTCAAGCCACTTGTGGATCCCCTCTGCAATCGAGCTTGAGATTTCATCAGTCTCTTCGCTGTCGAGCATGCCCGCCTGGCTCATCACTTCAAGCTCCTCTTTCACAACTTCAAGTATACGGTCTTTTGTAAGTTCAGTTCCGTTCTCTTTAAGAAGTCTGAGCAGAACGTTTGTCTTGATCCTGATGTCGTTCAGGCTCGCTTCCATTGAATCCATACGCGACATGATTGCCGAAAGCAGTTGGTCAAGTGTTACCTGCACTGTATCACATCCTCTCATCATTCAGTCTTCTTGTCAGATTCTTCGTCGATCTCACGGCTAGCAGAATCCCTGTAACCGATACAACGACGGGAACTCCGCAACCGATGAAATACGCCGAATACTCGGGCATTATGAGAAACGGCGAAAAACCATTCTCCAAGCCTTTAGTTGCTGCATCAATGAGCAGCACCAGGACTATAATATTACCTAAACTGATTAAGAAAGTTAAGATCTCTAGAACAAGTGTCGCCTTTATGCCAAGACGTCTCCTCTGCACACCCGAGGAGAACGCTCCCGAAGTAACGTAAAACCTCATCCCCAGCGACGAAGAGATGAAGAAAGTGCAGAAGGCCGTTACAATTGTAACTGCGTAGAGTATTGGCAGCTGCAGGTAAAGGAAACCAAAGAACAAACCCCCACTGTAGACTGCAGTGAAGAGTAGTCCCACTATCGCGACTTTTCTGAAGAACGCTTTCTGAAGCGAGTCTGGAAAAGACAGCTGGATCGGCCAGCATGACGATTCGTGGGCCATGCTGACCACTGTAAGCTGGGCGGCATAGAAGGACGAGATCAGGACCATCACCACTGCTGCAGGCAAGAATTCGCCTGTGAAGAGCATCATAATCACCCCGAAAACGACAGGGTACATGAGGAAGAAGAAACTATTCTCCGCCCTCGTAACAGAATATAGCTCCTTGCGAAGTCTCGTCAATCTTCCAAGAGGCTCGGAATTCGCTCTAGCGAACCTTGCAGAGCCCTGTCGGTATGTCGACCCGCTCAAGGACATTCTGTCAGCGAGCCTGCTTCCGATGCGCCATAGCCATGCAATCAGGACGACTATCAGGGCCCAGTCGATCAACTCTGCATTTGCCGCCCTCATCACCCAGGTCGACGGAAGAAACCGGTTCATCCCTATCACCAATAGCGGACCGGAGAAACCGTTGACTGTCCACCCGTTTTCGGCAGCAAGGACGAAGATTACAGCGAATATGCCGACATTCATCAGTATAAGAACACCCCCGACTCTTCGGGCCCCGGTTCGTGAGATCTTCCTCGAAAGCAATGCCGAAAAGGGCATTGCAAGAGATATGGCGAGTGCGATACTTGCGATCCCTGCCATTATGGAAGTGACTACCAATACGCCTCCCTGGGCGACGCCATAGGCCAGGAAAACGGGAAGATATATTGAGAAGACGATGAACGTTCCAAGAAAGGCATCGAATGCCTTGTAGAGGAGTATTGTCCTCTTTCGAACGGGCAAAGAGAAGAGAAAACCGATTTCTCTTTCGTCAAAAAGGCTATGTATCATGAAAGGCACGAGGTTGACAAATGCCAGGCAGAGTACAACAAAAGTAGCTCCGGCAAACAAGGCATCAGCCAACGAGACTACCACGCCTCCCAGAATCATAGTTTCGTCGGCAGCCTGGCGGAAGGTGTCCAGCATAACGGGAAAGAGAGGAATAGAGAAGATGAGCAGGGTAATCGCGAAATACAAGAGCGAAACCAGCATCCTTTTCCTGTGGTTAGTCTGCCTTCTCAACTTACCCTTGGTTGTGTTGAGCAATCTGTATTTCACAAGAAGAAAGAAATCTGACATCCACGCGCTTCCTATTCGCCCATTTGGTCAATTATCGCCCGTAATTCTTCAGCGCCTGTAAGCTCAAGGAAAAGGTCCTCCAGGGACACATCGTCTTCTCTACGAGAACGTGACCTGAGTTCTTCCATCGTACCTTCTGCGATAAGCACGCCCTTATCGATGATTCCGATCCTGTCACACATCTTCTCCGCAATCTCCAGCACATGCGTAGTAAGAAATACGGCAGCCCCGTTGTCAGCCATCCTTCTCAAGAGAAGCTTGAGAATCTTCGCGCTACGGGCATCAAGTCCCACGGTTGGCTCGTCCAGAAACAGAACGCTCGGCTGCCTCATCAGGGTGGTCGCAACCATGAGTTTCTGTTTCATCCCGTGAGAGTAGTCGCTTATAAACCTGTCAAGATAGTCAATCTGAAACGCCTGACATATCTCACTGAGTCTCCTGGTTGTTTCGTCTCTGTGTACACGGTATATCTCCATTATGAAAGAAGCAAATTCGTGGCCACGAAGATTTTCGTACATCTTGGGTTCTTCGGGAACAATACCTATTCGACGTTTTATCTCCATTTCCCTGTCTTTCATATCCATCCCGAGGATCTCAATGCTTCCTGAATCTGGTCTCAGTATTCCTGTGAGCATCTTTATCGTGGTGGTCTTTCCGGCACCGTTAGGACCGAGGAACCCGTAGATCTCCCTGCTCTGAACCTCGACAGACAGGTAGTCAACTGCCAGGGTATTACCAAATCTCTTCGTTATTCCTTCTGCAATAACCAATTTGAACTACACCTCATATTTTTTTGTGGCTTCAAAGAAGCTCGTTGTAACCGGATCAAACATGACTTTAACCATCCCTACAGGTCCGTTTCGCTGTTTTCCAATAATCAGCTCGGTTACATGAGCTTTCTCTTCGTTTGTATCATTGTCTTCCTTCTTCTCCTTGTCCTCGTAATACTTCTCTCTGTAGAGAAACATAACAAGGTCTGCGTCTTGTTCGATTGCGCCCGATTCTCTCAGATCACTCAGTCTGGGACGCTTATCGTCCCGCTGCTCAACAGCTCGCGACAACTGGGACAGGGCTACAACGGTTACATTCAGTTCTCTAGCGAGCAGTTTGAGAGACCTTGAGATCTCAGAGATCTCCTGTTGTCGATTATCGTGCCTTCCCTTGAGATGCATCAGCTGAAGGTAGTCTACAAAAAGGACTTCTGTCTTGTATTCTTTCTTTATTCTGCGAGCCTTGGCCCTCAATGACCTCGGATCAAGAGCCGGTTCATCATCAACGATTATGTTAGCCCTGCAAAGCCTGTCTGCTGCCGCGGTAAGCAATTTCCATTCATTGGCGTTAATATAGCCGGTTCGAATCTTGTGCAGATCCACTCTTGCTGTTGCGCACAGCAATCTTTGAGCGAGTTGTTCCTTTGTCATTTCAAGGCAGAAGATACCGACCGGAACATCCTTTTCAAGCGCCATGTGTTTTGCCATACTCAAAGCAAGCGCAGTTTTTCCCATCGACGGCCTTGCGGCGACTATTGCGAGGTCCGAAGGATGAAAGCCTGTTGTCAGCTTGTCAAGATCCTTCAGGCCCGTGGGAATACCTGTGACGAACCCTCCCGAGCTGATGGTTCCTGCAACGTCTTTCATTCTTTCAATGTTCTCGAACACATCGTGCATAATGCCACCGAGATGGCGATATGTCTTGGTGGCCTGGCTCTCTGTTATCTGGAAAATCAGACGTTCTGCGTTATCAAGAACCCCATCCGTGTCATCTGTTCCATAAGAAGACTCGACAATCTGTCCACCCGCCGAAATGAGCTGCCTGAGAATCGATCTTTCCCTCACGACTCTCACATAATACCCAACATTTGCTGAAGTCGGAACGGCATCGGCCAGTCTTGCCAGTTCGACCTCGCCACCGATGTCTTCCAGCCTTCCCGTTGACCTGAGTTTTTCCGTGATCGACACAATATCCACGGGATCCCCTGCATCAAAGAGCTTTTCCACAGCAGTGAAGATATACTGATTTCTTCGTGTGTAGAAGTCTCCGTTTCTAAGAGTCTCCATTATATCGGGAAGAACATCAGGATCGATGAGAATGCTACCAAGAACGGCTTCTTCGGCTTCCAGACTATGTGGAGGGACTTTTGCCTCCATGGAATTCACCTGCGCAATCGAATGTGTTTTATAGTATGATAGCTTTGTTGAACATCCATACGGTATACAAAAGTCAAAGCATATATGTCAATGTGATATAACGAGCAACTGAATCCCATCGAAAGGCAATTTGAGTCAAGGATTTGTTTATTGGGTTGATATATTGATGTGTTCTATGTCATAATTATACAGTAATTGCAGCATCAGGGATCGGGGACAAGTAGAAGACCAAGTTCTGGATGGGGTGATCTTTTTGGAGAAGAAGCCTATTCTCTCTGTCAAGAATCTTTCGACGTATTTTGCAATGGCAGAGGGTACTGTCAAGGCTGTACAAGATGTATCTTTTGATCTCTCCAGTGATGACGTTTTGGGCATTGTTGGGGAAACCGGTTCTGGTAAGAGCGTGTGCGTGAAGACAATCGCAGGTTTGATCGATCCTCCAGGATATATCGCAAACGGAGAAATACTTCTCTACACGGACGAATTTGCCAGGATTGCCAGGAAGGAAAAGGAATACGTTGATCTTGCGAAACTCAAACAAGAGAGTTTTTCGAGGATCCGAGGTAAACATATCGGAATGATTTTCCAGGACCCAATGACTTCCTTGAATCCGATATTCACCATCGCAGATCAGATGATAGAGGTAATCGTTCACCACGAAAAAGTTTCTGAAGGAGAAGCGCGGGAAAGGGCGATCAAGCTTCTCGAACAGGTCGGGATACCCAAACCTACAGAAAGAATTGACGATTATCCGTTTCAGCTTTCCGGAGGCCAGAGGCAACGAGTGGTAATAGCCATCGCGCTTTCCTGTAACCCTGAAGTACTCGTAGCCGACGAACCCTCAACGGCTCTTGATGTTACCGTTCAAGCACAGATACTGGAGCTCATGAAAGATCTTCAGAAACAGTTCAACAGCTCAATGATATTCATAACCCATGATCTTGCCGTAATAGCAGAAATGGCAACGAAGATAAGTGTGATGTACGGAAGCTATCAGATGGAGGTTGCTCCAGTTGACAACATCTTTGAAGTTCCAATGCATCCTTATACACACGCATTGCTTGCGTGTATACCAAGACTTGACATAAAGCAAGCTGAACTCCTTCCAATTCCCGGACAACCACCAGTGATGATGAATCCTCCTAAGCTTTGCCCGTTCCTTCCCAGATGCACCAGGTCGGTAGACAAGTGCGAACAGGTTCTTCCCGACCTTGAGCAAGTAGAAGAGGATCACTTCATTCGGTGCAACAATCCCGTTCCGCAAAAGGTTCAAGTTGTCAAGGAGGGAGTCTGATGGAGCTCCTCAACGTCACGGGACTTAAGAAATTCTTCCCGATCAAGCAAGGCTTTCTCATTGAAAGGGTCGTGGGCTTTGTAAAGGCTGTAGACGACGTTTCGTTCAGTGTTGACAAAAACAGGACTATCGGCATTGTCGGCGAATCCGGGTGCGGCAAAACTACCATAGGCAAAGTTATTGTCAGGCTGCATGAACCTACTGACGGATCGATCGTAATCGATGACCTTGACACAACGTTCTACTTCCTGAAGAAGAAGAACGCAGAAAAATACCTTAACGAGAAATATTTCTCGTCTCCCGCCTTTTCCAACGGGGCTGAAGATTTGCTTCCTTACCAGAAAAGGATTTACGACGCTTTCGTGAAGAGCTCGAAAGACGCGAAGAAGACTATAGACCAGCTCTTTCATCGACTGAGCGATAAACGAAAGGCTCTCAGAAGAAAGGTACAGATAGTATTCCAGGATCCAATGTCCTCGTTGAACCCCAGGATGACCGTGGGGCAAATGCTTTCCGAACCTCTTCTGTTTCACGGCATCGCAAAAACCGAAAAAAGAGCCAATACTATGGTTGGGGAGTTGCTCGAACAGGTCGGGTTGAAATCACACCACATCGATAGATTCCCTCACCAGTTCAGCGGCGGCCAGAGACAGCGTATCGCTATCGCAAGAGCCATCACGGTCGATCCAGAGATACTGGTGCTTGATGAGCCGACTTCTGCTCTCGACGTATCTGTTCAGGCACAGATAGTGAAGCTCCTGCAAAAGCTTCAGGAGAAGATGAATGCCGGCTATGTGTTTATCTCGCACAATCTGGCACTTGTAAGGTTCATATCTCAGGATGTCTCAGTTATGTACCTGGGAAGAGTTGTCGAGCAGGGAGAAACACAGGAAATTTTCGACAATCCTGCTCACCCGTACACCAAGGCACTCCTGGCTGCCGCACCGATTCCGGATCCGAAGAAGAAACGGAATAGAAAGGATCTGATTGGCGGCCAGGTCCCCAGTCCTATAAACAGACCGAGCGGTTGTTTCTTCAACCCCCGGTGCAAATACAGAATGGATGTGTGCGTAGAAGAATCCCCACCCACAGTGGAAATAGCAGACAATCATCGTGTTGCATGTCATCTATTCACTTCATCTCATAGCGAAGGAGGGAAACAGAAATGAAAAAGCTTTTGTTAGTAATGCTTGTGGCCGTAGTCGCGGTAATGCTGATGGCTGCTCCTGAACCAGAGTACAGGGTAGATCCGTATGAGGGCGAGCCTGGCGGAACGCTTTACCTCGGCTCACTCGGAACCGG
>PWXG01000050.1 GCA_003561215.1 Thermotogales bacterium | reverse complement strand
AGTGCTGTTTGCTCGGTGGTTCTGGGCGTTATTCTTTCTTTCTCGATCTACTCTCTTCTGGAAGGCGAGATGGAACAGCTCACCTGGTCTCTGCCCTGGAGTGGAATAGCTATTGCCGTTGTGGGGCTTGTTGTTGCAGGGATACTGACTACTCTCGCTTCTTCTAAAAGAGTAACTTCGTTGAACATAACCGAAGCAATAAGAACAGTGGAATAATAGCCGCTCCTCTCAGGGCCCCGCAGAGTTAGATGCGGGGCTACTGGTATTTTGTTAGGCTATATGATACAGTAGCGAGAGTGTTTTGCGCAATTCTACAGCCAGGAGAAGGTGATATGCGATGAAAGACATAAAGAAGAACGCCCTGGAGATAATAAGGGTGCAGAGGCGCGAGTACAAAGGTCGCGAGTTTGTTGACATAAGAGTGCACTACCAGGACGATGAGGGAGAGTATAAGCCCACCAAAAAAGGGATAGCAATAAACCCCAGTCTTGTCGGTGATCTTGTTAAGGCACTTGAAGAAGAGACAAAACAGGAGAACTCAGAGAACCTGGACGAGTAATCATATAGGGAGGCGTTTTAGGGCCTATGCGAGTGATATTCGAAGAATCTACGCGTTCTGATGTGTTCTTTTTGGAAAACTATATGAGAAGCAGGATTCAAATCGCAGAAGCTTCTCAGGCAGTTTTCCTTGCCTCAAAGCAGCAGCTCTTTGACAAAGAACGGCTTCTTGAACTGATCAGCACTGAGAAGATGGAGAAACTCGCAGCTGAAATCAAGGACTCCTTCTTACTTGAAGAATCTGTAGGAGAAATCGCATCATCTGACTTCTTCACAGGGTATTTTGCCGGAATCTCCCTGTCTGACGAGTCACTCTCAATCGATGTTAGAAGGAAGATCTCGATCATACTCCTTGAAGGTCTCGTGAATATGATTCTCTCTGCAGAAGACGAGCGGTCCGACACCGCTGTTGGGCTTGCTGAGCTCAATAAAGACAGCGCTACTCTTTCAAAGATCAGCCTGAAAGAGTATAGAGAGTTTGCCGCTGTTACGGAGCCAAATGTTGAGCGTGCGGTCTTCCTCTGGGGACTCGAAGTCGCAGTGTTTGTAGTCCTGAATACTGATTTCGGTAGTGAGGAACCGGAAGTGCTCGATAAGGCATTGATGATATCTAGAGCAGTAAGGTGGAACAGCATGATCATGGACAACATGGAGGATTCCCCGCTTCAGACAGTCTATGTGGCAACGATGGATTTTGAAGTTCCCCTGCTTTGGTACGCCCTTCTTGAAAACCAGACGATTCCTTTTGAAGACTTACTGCCACTCATGAAGCCTAATCCGCTTGAACGCTTACACCACGCTCCTTTGGCGTTGCTCAGTTCTCTGGAGGCAGATGATGCAAAGACACAGCCCAGAGCTGTTGAAATTGTTGAAAAGCTTCTGCTCATGGATAGGCAATCCTTGATTGTTGCCCATACCAGGGAATTCCGACGGGGAGTATTCGACAGAATGGTGAAATGTTTCGTAGTACGAACTGCACATGCCGGGAAGGCAGAGGTCTTGCACCAGTATATCCGATCAACTTCGGGAAGGGTTCTTTCGGGGTACGGTGCCATCATGATAGGCAAAGCCATCATAGATCTGAAACTCGACAAAGAAAAGGTAGATGACTTTCTCTCCTTCCTTCTGAAAGAGGGAGATCAGGATCTCGCACTTTTGGGTATGTGGCTTGCAGCACATTACAAGATCGATAAGCATGATAGCTTCAAGAAACTGTGCGCTGAGAAATACCGCGATTTCGACTTCCTTGATGAAGACTTCATGGAACTATTCATGAAGGAGATTGTTGCGGATGAAGCCACTGTCATGCATCCTCACTCTAAAGGCGAACGCACCTTTGGGCAATGGCATGATCGTTTCGGCAAGATACTGGGTAGTATTGACGAGCTTGCAAAGCCTGGTTTCCACGTTCACCGTGAGCTTTCCCATGCGGTTATGGGCGATTATTCCAGGGTTCCTTTGAAGGAGATTGCATTTGATACGTATGTTAGACCTGGTGCCGAAGAAACGACAGAGCGGCTCAAGAGTCTGGTGGAGAGATTTCCTTACAACTTCGAGTTCCATAACATGCTTGCACAGCATCAGTATTCGCAGGAGGATTATGAAGAAGCGTTCAGAGTTCTTGAGAATGGCAATAAGAGACTAAGAGAAGTGTTGCGAATACCTGACGATCGCGAGCTGTTGTTATTGTCAGCACAAAACAGTTCTTCAAACAAGGAGATCATGGAACTCTTGAGAGAATATCTCGATGAGCTCATCGATCGAAGGGAATTCGGAACAGCCAGAATGGTTATCGAAGACATGTCTCCGCGACTTGTTGACGACGATAGAATGCTGTTCAATAAACTTCATGGACGACTCCTGGCGAAAACGAGGGATTTTAGAAAGCTTGGAGAACTCATTGACGGCATAGATCTCGAAGAAGTGGAAAATGTGGAGCTTCTCATTCAGTCTGCGATATCGTCATATGTCAAGAAGAATCTCGAAGATGCTGAAAGTCTTATGCTTTCAGCACTAGACAAGAACCCGTATCTCATCAAGGCTCTGTTCGGAGAACTTACTGCAGATGCGGTTGATGATGAGAATATAACAGACGAATCTTCCGGTGGTTTCAAGATTCTGGATGCGTTGGCACTGGCCAGTACATACAAGGGGATCTGGAATTCATTCAGCACGGGCAAAATCTGGCTGCGTAAGGTCCAGCAATTGAGAGACGAGATCGCATAGTAGCGATTAGACGTTCGCCTATGTCGATCCGCTGTTCTTAATCACATACTCCGGGTGGGCACTTCTACATATTTTTGTGGTTCTTGAAACAGAGAAAAGATTCCTCCGGTGTGAACGAAGAGAATGTTCTTGTTCCTGAACTGTTCTCTTGAAGTGTAAAGGGCGCCTCTGAAGGCCTTCGCCGTGTAGACTGGGTCAAGGAAGAATGCTGTTCGTTTTGCGAGTGTTCTTATTAGGTCCAGGTCTTCCGCGGAAGGCACGGCATAGGCAGGTCCCTGGAATCCATCCAGAATCTCAATCTCCTTGTCTCGTATTCTCGGAGAGAAACCATAGTGAGCCATCTCCTGCAGAAGAGCCTTAGCCTTCTCTCTATGAGTCTCAGCTGAAGCAGCTGTCACGTTTATTCCAAGCGCCCGGGCTTTGGAACCCGCAAGCCTCAATCCTGCAAGCATGCCCGCATAAGTTCCCACACTTCCGACGGCACAGTATACTGCGGATATTTCGTCCAGGTCAAGCTGATGAGAGATTTCACGAGCTGCTTCAACGTAACCAAGCGCTCCCAGCGCGTTCGATCCACCCTCGGGAATCACGTACACCTTTTTGCCTGTTGACTCTGCTATTTTCTTCTCACTACTGAATATGGCATCGATGTCTCTGTATTCCTCTTCTGTCAAGTATTCGATCCTGCTGCCCACCATGTGATCCAGCAGCAGATTCCCCTGAATGGGGGTGTCTTCTTTCTTACGCAGGAACAGCACGGTATCAAGGCCCAATTGACGTGCGGCAACTGCTGTTGCTCTGCAGTGATTGGACTGGATACCGCCACATGTGAAGACTGTGTCGACGTTTTTCCTGAGTGCGTCGTAAAGCAGAAACTCGAGCTTACGTACCTTGTTGCCACTTGTTAGAAAACCCGTCAACTCATCGTGCTTACAGTAAACCTTGAAAGGGAGTTCCAGAAACTCCTCAACTGCGTTCAGCCTGGTTACAGGAGTTTCGCATTTGATTATCCTTAGTCTCACTGATTTCACCTCTCAATCCTCTTCGTGAGATGATTACCGAATTATCTGAAGCAGGAGATGATCTGGTTTCAAACGGAAGTTTCGACTCCGAGAAGTCCTTTTTCAAGCGTTGAACATCAGGTTTCGTACATCTGATAAACCTGAACGAACCACCAACCTCTTCGTTCTCAATTACTTCGAGACCAGCCGACAGAATGAGATCACCCGTCCGCCTTGTCATTGATGATCCCACCGTGGGAACGGTGAGAAGATTCAAAGTTTTTAGAACCAGATCCTTTCGAAGATTCCCTGTCAACATGTGCTCGACAAAGAGTATCACACCACCGGGCTTCAGAACCCGCCTTACTTCAAGAATGCTCTCAAGGGGATTGTCCACGGAACAGAAGACATCTATGGAAACAACGGTGTCGAAAAAATCATCTGCAAAGGGCATGTTCTCAAGTGCGGCTTGAACAAATCTCATGCTGGGTTGTCTATCCAGTTCCCTGGCTTTCTTCAGTGCAATATCAAGCATTCCCCTTGAAGTGTCTACAAGAACAACGGATGCTCCAGGGCGGTAGAACCTGATATTGTTACCCGTACCGGCAGCCAGATCCAGGATCAGCCCTTCAGCCTGAGGCACATAGAGTCTTCGAAGAGGCTCTATCCTGCGTTTTTCGAGTGGATAGAGCATCCAGTCATAAAACCTGGCAATAGAGTCGTATCTTGCAGTCCGCCTTCTACATACCATAAGTGAAAGTCCTTTCTTCCAGCTATTCATGTGGCTGTAAATGTTTTCTCTTTACAGTCTACCAGTAGAGACCTCTTTGGACACAGAACGTATCTTACCAGGTCAAATCATCAATCTGGTGAGCGACAAGGAAGCAAGAAGAGAAGAAATCCTGTTGATCGGTTTCCTGGAATTCATGGTATTCAGATACATGAAACTATCGATCTTTCCGCTTCCTGGTCACTGCTATACTGTTAAGGATAGCTGGCATAATAGTATTGTTGATATCACATCAGGTTCTTGCGTGATGAAGTAGGCATCCGAGGAGGGACTGACGTGAGGGCACTTATTATAGAGGCTCCAGAAAATATCCTGATCAGAGAAGTTGAGGATCCTGTTGTCGAGACTGAAGACGACGTGTTGATAAGAGTTTCGGCATGTGGCATATGTGGGACGGATATCCACATATACAGAGGACTTGAGTCTGCGAAATACCCCGTTATTCCGGGGCACGAGTTCTGCGGTGTGGTCGAACAGGTTGGGAAGAACGCTGCAAGAAGTCTCAAAGCAGGTGACAGGGTGATCGTTGATCCGAACCTCTCTTGCTTCCAATGTGCACCTTGTAGAGACGGCAAGGTAAATCACTGCGTGAACGGGATGATAAATCAGGGCGTCAATCTCAACGGTGGATATGCTGAATTCGCGAGCGTGAACGTCAAACAGTGTTACAGAATACCGAACGACCTCTCCGACGAAGTAGCAATGTTGGGGGAGCCTCTGTCCTGTGTTCTTCATGGAGTGGACAAGGTCAGCATCAATCCCTCAGAAAGAGTCGTTATCTTCGGTGGAGGTCCTATCGGTGTGCTCATCTACAAGTACTTGCACTCCATTATGGGACTGAGCGACGTTTCTATCGTGGAGATCAACGAGAATCGGATCAGTGCAGCTAAAGAGGTGGGAGTTGAGAGAATCGATTCCGAACCTCTTTGTCAAGAAGCGGATATCGTTTTCGAAGCCAGTGGCAGCTTAAAAGCGTTCGAGAAAGCTCTAAGAATTCTGAGCGCTGGCGGCAGAGTGGTCCAGTTCGGCGTGCCGCCGGAAGATGCCACCGCGCAGCTCTCACTATATGATATCTATCGCAAAGAGATCAGCATAATCGGTTCGTTTGTGAATCCTTTTACCATGAGCCGAGCAGTGAAACTGCTTGTTACGCATCAGAAGACCTTTTCAGGAATCGCAGGAAGATGTTGTTCGCCAGAAGAAGCCGCAAGTATTCTTCGCGGAGAAATATCCACATCCGGTTTCCTGAAGGGAGTGGTGAAGTTCCAGGAGGAAAGCTGATGAGAAACAAAGGGTGGTATTTCGAAGAAGTTGGAAGGCTTGTACCTGTAGAAAACGAAGTACCCCTACCCTCAGCAGGCGAAGTGGTAGTTCGGGTCGCATTTGCGGGCATCTGCGGGTCAGATCTTCACGCGTTCAGAGGAGAGCACCCGTTGGTTGCACCGGGCAAGATCCTGGGGCACGAGTTCTCGGGGGAGATATTTTCGGTCGGAGAAGACGTCAGGGAGCTATTAGTAGGACAGCACGTTGTCATCGAACCGTCGATTACTTGTGGCAGATGCTACAACTGTACCCACGGGAGATACAACATCTGTGCCGACTTAAGTGTAATCGGATGTGTCGACCATGATGGCGGTTTTCAGGAATTTGTTGCGGTTCCGGCCAAAAAGGCATACCCTCTCGAGGAGATCCCGCTAGATGTTGCTACACTCGTGGAGCCATTTGCAGTAGCGGTTCATGGTGTCAGGATATCCGGCTTCAGACCGGGAGACGAGGCGCTGGTGATCGGAGCGGGCCCCATCGGGCTGCTTACATGCAGCTTCCTTGTGCTTTCTGGAGCCAGGAGAGTCGTCGTTCTCGACCTGATTGAAGAAAGACTCAGCTTTGCGAAAGAACTGCTCTCGGAAATCGCCGCTATCAAGTCGGAGGAATTCTCACGGGATCTCTTCAGTTTCGAAGGCCCGGATCTGGTTTTTGAATGCGTCGGACTGGACGACACAATCAATGCTGCAATCAACTATGCCCGCAAGGGAACGGAAGTCGTCCTTATGGGGGTTCCTGCCGAGAAGTCTTCCACTAATTTCATTTTCGTTCAGGACAGGGAACTGAAGATAACCGGCTCACTTATGTACGTCAAAGAGGATTACTTGATCGCCCTGGATATGCTACGAAGAGCAAGGATCGATTTCAGCCGAATGATCACCAGGATCTTCGATTTTGGCGAGCTTCCTCAAGCGTTTGAGCATGCCCTCAAGAACAAGAGACAGGCAGTCAAGACGCTCGTCAGGATAGGAAATTGAACTGCCGAACCTGAGATCGTCTCGACATAGATGCCCAGAGTGCAAAGGAACAACGAAATGGGCGAATCATCCTGATCAGTCAACGAATGGAGGTCTTGTCGAATGTCACTTGCAACACTTGCTGAAGTACT
>PWXG01000173.1 GCA_003561215.1 Thermotogales bacterium | reverse complement strand
ATCGGCGTCATCTTCAACTGGTCGGAGGTTTGAGCCGTGGGGACTCGCCAGGGACACTGCCGGGGCGGACCGCCCCGGCAGTGTGAGCGACATATTCCCGTACCTTTGGTACCACTAACACAGGAGGAGATTATGTGAATACGGTCCTCGTTACCGGAGCAAGCGGTCTGATCGGCAACAGTCTTGTAAGGAAGCTTGAATCCCGGCACAGAGTGCTTGCCATGAGCCGCCAACGACCCGACGGTGAAGGTTTTACCTACATCCGGGGGGATTTCACCTGCTGGGAGGATTTATCACAACTTGATGCGTATGAAATAGACGGTGCGGTCCACCTTGCCGCGGTGACTGGCGGCTGTATTGAGCGTGAAGGCATACTGGTCAATGTTGAGGGAAGCAGGGTTCTTATGCAGTATTTGGCTTCCCGGGGCAGTGGGAAGATCGTACTCGCCAGCTCGATTGCCGCCACTGGGTTTCAGAACACCGACTTTGTTCCCGATCGCCTGCCAATCACCGAGCAACACCCATGCTACGACCGTGACGGATATGGGGTTTCGAAATACCTCATGGAAGAGATGTCCCGTTACATCAGCCGGCAGAAGCCTGAGCTTGACATTCTGAATATACGCCTCTCTACAGCCGGCACGAATACAGAGCCTCCAAAGGGAATTCGTTCGCACGGCCCCTGGTGTCTAGGGGGGCCCACCTATATGGTCGTGGACGATGCGGTAAGGCTGTTCGCCATGGCGGTAGAGGCTCCTTTACGAGCAGGATGCAGAATACTTAACGGTGTGGCCGACCGCTGGTGGTCATCCGTTCCGACCGCCGAGCAGCTCCGACATTGGTGGGGCGACAAAGTGGATGTTTCGTTTTATGAAAAACCCGGCAACGAGTATGCAAATGCCTTCGATTCCAACCGGATTAAAGAGGAACTCGGATTCGAAGCAAGGAAGACACTGGATATCCTGGCGGAGGTGCAGGGCTGATAACCTATCAGCTTAGACTTAATTTTACGCAAACGCCACCTTCAGCTACTGATCAAATACTTCATTGAGTACTTCCTGCAGCATGGGTGCAACCTCATTCATGGTAGCTGAAGGCGAGGCTCCTTCATACACTACTTCATTTATTGCATTGTGATATATATTCCCCGCCAAGCCGTCAAGTATAAAGTGATACATATCTACGACTCTCTGATTGTGCAGCATATCCAGATATATATCATGGGATTGTCTGTCAGGAACAGCCCTCAGCGTGGCCTGGCTCTGTCCAAACAGGAAGGTGTCAAGATCCTCTTCCAGGTATGGTGCTGTAAATTTCGTTAATGCATTAAACATCTCCAATTTAGCTCTGGGTTGCCTTGCAGTTATGGGCAGTACGGCAACACTGTCGTTTCCAAGAAAAGCGATGTGCTCTTCAGCTGCCGGACCTTTGGGCAAGGGTACAAAAGCATACTCGTCGTCGGGGTCCGAGCGGATGCCTAAATGGCTAGCGTTGTCCACAGTCATGGCTACTCTTCCGTCATATGCATGTCCTATATTAGTGACTACTCCTTGCTGCACCAAACCGTTCAAATAAGCAAGTGCGTCGAGATACGCCTGCTCAGTAACAGCGATTTCCACCCTGCCATCCTCAAGATATGCAGATGCTGCATTATTTGTCAGAGGGAAAAGCGGATTCATATGGGGATGAAATCCGAATTGATCTATTTCTCCATCCCCGGTTGTATCACGGGTAGCCTGGACTGCAATAGACTCCATGGCCTCCCAGGTCCAGTTGCCTTCATAATAAAGATCATGAAGGTTGGGGAGCCCTTCTCTTTCAAACATATTCTTATCCCACAAAATCACCTTGCCGGGAGCAACCTCTTCGGGACCTCCAAGGGACCCGTAGATAGTTCCCGCGATCTCTCTCGTTTGTTTCAAAGCATCACGAGCAGCCAAGGGGAACCTATCCCAGTAACCCTCTTCGAGAACTTCTCCAATTGGATATAACAATCCCTCGGTCGCAAGGATTGCGTATGTCCACATATAGATTTGACCTATGTCAAAAAATGTATCTCCGGCCATTACGGCGGAAGACAGATCTCGTATAATATCAGCATGCCCAGGCATATAATCAAATTCAACCCTGCAGTTAAAAGCCTCCTCAATTTCATCTATATGGGCCTGAAGTCGCGCATCCGGATCATCCCAGTGATATGAACCCCGAGGCCCAATAAACCAGGGGAATCCCATAAACCAAGCCTTCAGTCGTACCGTTACCGTTTGGCCATCCAGATCATACTCCGGAAAAGATGCGCTCACTCCTGAGGATATCAGTAACAAAATCAGAGAACATATCACCAGTATGGCACACCATTTTTCCTTAAACAAAGAGAACGCCTCCTTGCTCGTTTTTACCATTACATCCAAATTAAGGGACCAATCAAGCCCTACCACCATAACAGTCCCCGGCATAGATTCTAAAGCTATCCGCCCCTCCCTTCTGGTTCTTTCCCAAAACCGTTGGTGGAGCTTGTCCCGTTATTCTATCCCTTCCATGCCCGTGCGAAAATACCTGCAAAACTTGTGAGTTTTGCGAACACCATGAATCATGCGACCTCAAGGGTTGGGACTCCCCACCGGACCCCGCCGAACGAAACCCCTTCATCGCCCCCTCCAGTTCTTCATCCACGATATGTGTGTAGATCATCGTCGTTGAGAGATCGGCGTGCCCCAGGGCCTTTTGCACCAGCCGGATATTCTTCGTCTGCCGGTAAAGGTCCGTGGCGAAGGTATGCCGCAGGGTATGGGGGCTGATGTCCTTCGCGATCCCCGCCTTCTTCGCGTACCGCTTCACCATCTCCTGGACGTAGCGCCGGTTGATCGGCCGGCCCACGGTGCCTTTGCTCACCGACGTGAACACGTGCTCACACCGCGCCTCCGCCTTTTGCGCCTGCCGCTCCCGCCAGCCCTGCAGAAGCTCCAGGTCCTCCTCGCTCACCCAAAGCGTCTGGTCCTTCGCGCCCTTCCCCTCGCGCACCACCAGCTTCCCGGAGTTGAGGTCCAGATCCCGCCACCGAAGCCTGACGGCCTCCGCCAGCCGAAGCCCCGCATTCAAGAACACGCGAAGCAGGATGCGGTTCCGCTCGCCGGTAATGTAGCGGGGGTTGGGCTGCGCCAAAAGCGCCGTCTGCTCCGTTTCGGTCAAGACGACCGGGAGCCTTCGTTTGGCCATGGACGACCCCCCCTTTCGATTCCATGATACCACACATTTCCCACCTTCTGCGAGCTATTGCACACCCCGGGGCCGCGATAGGGCCAGGTCCGGGATTTTGCGAGGCATATCACAAAAAACCGGCCGGCAGCCGGCGCCTGGGTGCGGCGGATGCGCCCGGCGCCGCCCGGACCCTGCAGGGCCCCTTCGGGGCGAAAAAGGGTCATCCTGCGGCGCGAGGAGGCGCTATTGGCCGCTCAGGGGCGCAGACGCCCCAAAATCCCGTCGTCTCCACCTTGCCTGATCGCGCGTTTGTCCGAACCTCAGGGTGAACGGCAGCTGTCACGGATGACGGCTGGACGTGTTAGGGATGACACCAACACCACAGGAGGAATACTGTCATGTCCTTTAGGATCCAGACCAATGTCGAGTCGCTGAATGCGTACCGGAACCTTACGATCACCAAGCGGGCGCAGTCGCGGTCGATGGAGAGGCTCTCCTCGGGCTTCCGGATCAACCGGGCCGCAGACGACGCGGCGGGGCTTTCGATAAGCGAGAAGATGCGCGGGCAGATCCGCGGCCTGAACCAGGCCGTCCGGAACGCCCAGGACGCGATCTCGCTCATCCAGACCGCCGAGGGGGCGCTAAACGAGTCGCACGAGATCCTGCAGCGGATGCGGGAGCTGGCGGTGCAGTCGGCCACCGACACCCACACCGCAGAAGACCGGATGGACATCCAGGCCGAGGTCGACCAGCTGGCCGGCGAGCTGAGCCGGATCGCGGACACCACGGAGTTCAACACCCAGAACCTGCTGGACGGCACGCTGGACAACATCTTCCACATCGGGGCCAACGAGGCGCAGAACATCGGGCTGGAGATCGATGCCATGGATGCGGATGCGCTGGGCGTGGCCGGGCTGGGCGCGGGGGCGTCGTATGCGATAACGGGTACTGATGGAACTGGGGAGGACGTAGCCGACAGCACGGCCCTTGTCGAAGGCGAGCAGGAATTGCAGGTTGTGGACTTCGGGGAGTACAAGTTCGTCTGCGAAGAGGGATGGTACCGCTACGGCCTGCAGAATGAAGATGGAGATATTGTTGCTGTAGGAGGAAAAAAAGACGGTACCGTCCAAACATTTGACATGCTGGTAGAAGGTGTTGCATTCGAAGATCTAGAAACAGAAGCGGTTGCAGATACTGATTACAGCATCACCTTCGACGACATGCTCGCCCCGGGGAGCACGGTGACCCTGGAGGTTGATGGTCATGATATTTCCACCATCGAAGCCACGGCCTTCGTGAGCGCAACAGGGATCGATACCGGAGAGTACAGGGTTATGGATGATGTGAGTGATCTGGAGTACACTGATGGATGGGATGAGACTGAATTTATAGGTAGCATAGACCTTGCTTTAGTCAACGAGGACGACGAAGTGGTGGCCGTAACCGAGGATCAAATTAACTGGTATCTTATAGCAGATCTCGATCCCGAGGATGCAACAGGGGTTGACGACCAAGCAATTGCAGAAGAATTAGATCCAGCGATGGTCACCCAGTACGCTCTGGAAGACGGCGACGAGGTGACCATCACCGGCGCCGACACCGGCATCGACGTCTCCACCCAGACCGCGGCCGACCGGGCCATCACCACCATCCAGGAGGCCATCGAGCAGGTCTCCGCCGAGCGCTCCAAGCTGGGAGCCCTCCAGAACCGCCTGGAGCACACCGTGGCCAACCTCGAGGTGGCGGCCGAGAACCTGACCGCGGCCGAGTCCCGGATCCGCGATGTGGACATGGCGCACGAGATGACCGAGTTCACCAAGTCCCAGATCCTCGAGGAGGCCGGGACCGCGATGCTCGCTCAGGCCAACATGGCGCCGCAGTCGGTCCTGCAGCTTCTGGGCTAACGACGGCACCTACCGATACACTGGCTGACGCAGCGCAAGACCTGGCCGGCCGGCGAACCGCCGGCCGGCTTTCGCGCGTGATGGGGGCATGACCGTTGCCCGCGGAGCCAGGAATCGTGGGGGCAAGGATTGAGGCGGGAAGGGAGCGGGAGGGGCGGGGCAGCGCTCTACGCCCGCGGGAGCCCCGTCTCCCGGGCCACCCGGAGGCCGTTACGCCCGAAGAGGGCCTCGAAGACCCTCCCGGCGGTCTCCCGGGGGTAGAACCCGGACTTGACCAGCGGCCACTCCTCGAGGGCCTCGATATCCACCACCCGCGGGTAGATGGGCTGGGAATCGAACCGACAGCGGGCGCGCTTGTGGCCCAGGAGGGGAAGGGCGGCGCAGCGGTGCTTGCCCTCGGTCACGTAGAACCGGTAGTCCTCACCTCGCTTGAGGAGGTAGCCCCGGATGTAGCCGTCGGGAAAGATCTCCGGCTGGTAGCCCTGGGAGGCGAGCCTATCGTAGGCCCCGGTCACCCGTCGCAGCTCCTCCCGCCCGAAGTCCAGGGCGTTGGGGCCGAAGTGCTGGTTTCCTCCCCGCTCTTCGGTGCGCTTGGTGACGAACCGCGGCCGGGCCCGGTGGGACGCTTGGGGCAGCCTGAGCCAGGGGAGTGGGGGCCAGCCCGCATCGAGGGGCGGCATCGCATCCTCCGCGGCACCGAAGAGGAGCTCCTGCATGGAGCGTGGTGTGAAGCGCTCGTAGTAGAGCTTGAGGATCGAGGTCCCGTAGCGCAGCTCGTGATCCTCCGCGTACTGCCGGAGGGTGGCCGCGAAGGGGTGCAAGCCCCCGCTGAAGGAGGCGCCGCTTAGGTCACGGCACCGGTCGAGGTCGACGTCGAGGATCGAGGAGCGGGTCTCGACCGCCTCCAGGCCGCGGGGGATCTCCCTTCGACCGTCGGGGTCGCGGAAGCCCTTTCGGCGGAGGCGCGCCACCCGCACTGCGCTTTCCTCGTCGTCCAGGAAGGTGAGCTTCAGGTCCCCGGCCCCATGCCGGAGGCGCTGCGATTGCGTGTAATATCGTTTCTCGGGCGCGGGTTTTCAAGCGAAACCGGGCGCCTGGCCGAGTAAAACTCTCGGCAATATGGGCGGGGTAGGCACGACGCCTTGTCACGTCCTGCTGCGTCCAGTAGTACCGTCTCGTCCTTAAGCTCGGCAACTGGGTGCGCCTTCGTCCTGAAAGAGGGCACCGCCCGCGTCCCGTGTTTTATGAGCCGGGATGCGGCGAGTTCATAGGCGCCGAATAGTGCCTATGAAACAAAAGCACCGCCTGGGCCATTACCCCGCTGCGAGCCACCAAGGCCGGCCAGTGTCGATAGGGCCGAGTCGCCAGCTTCTGTCGACACCCTTCCGGCTTGGAGCTCCTTCTTGGCGATTTCTGCTCTAATCAATGTGCCTGCAATCGTGTGGCGGTACATCATGATATTGAGCCAAGAGGCCACGGTCTTGCCGAAGAGCTCCCGAAGCGGCTTACGAATTTCGTTCAGCCACTGCGGGGGACTACCGGCGTTCGCTGAGGAAGCCCGAACCATCTTCAAAAGCTTTCGGTCAGCACCCTTTTGAAATGCTGTTCGGTCCATCATCTCGAGCAGATCCAACAATTCATCCGGCAGTTCCTCGGATGTTTTCATAAGCGAGTCCGCTGCGTCGTGAAACTCTTTGGTAGCGAGCGCCAGCAAGCGATTCGAGACATGGCGAAAGCGCAGGTAGGTGCGCGCGGCCATGCCCGCGAGAACCGCGAAGACCGCGATCACCGTGATAATCAAAATGTCAGCGACCATTGGTCTTCCCTTTCGATTTCCGTGCTCGCCTCTCACGTTCCGCAGCAAGTTTGGCATCAAGCTTCTTGCTTTCTCTTTCATGGGATAAAGAGATTGCCCTTAGCTCGTTCAGCGCTGAGATGATCCTTCCTGCGTT
>PWXG01000224.1 GCA_003561215.1 Thermotogales bacterium | reverse complement strand
GAACAGGTGCCAGAGTACCTTATGTATGAAGACATGTTTGAACCCTGGATGAAGAAGTGGGGTCCGATTGCGTCGCCTCTGTTATGGTCTCACGCAGCGTTTCTGGAGTATGCTGCATTAAAGAAAACAAGTCTAATAGTTGGTTGAAGAGCAGCAGATTAGCTGTTTGGCAGCTTAGTGAGATAAACAAAGCGGGTATATGAAGAGCAGGGTTAAAAGGCAGGTATAGTAGAAGATCAGAAGACGTCGTTCGTCGTGCGGCTTGCGGCGTGCGGAGACCTTTAATACAAGGCCGGTTTAGGAAGATTGGGTGGATAAGCCCGGGTGCAGTAAGACAAGGGTCTAGAAGCAGGTATAGGGTTCCAAGAGCAGGTAGCGTTGGATCAAGAGCAAAAAGCGCAGTTTGCGTTGTGAAGTGCAGTGAATAATGAGTATTTCATGACGATCGTGCGATCTATGGAGTATGCTATTCGCTATAGCCATTAACTGTTCTTTTCAGCTTCCGATAAGTCTTTGATCGTTCGCTTCGTCGTTCTCCTGCGGCTCCGTTTCATGGCCTGATCTCGGCCATTTCGCCTGAAGCAGCGCCCTTCTGCCTCTCGCTTCTCGAGCGTTCTCTGCTCGATTACTTGTACGTTTCTTGCTTGATGCGCAAGAGCACCTGGTGGAATTTCTCGGGTTCACCGAGAAAAGGCGCATGAGCAGATTTTTCAAAGATCACCAGTTCCTTTCCCATGGGTGCATCAAGAAACTCGTAGTATTCCCAGACAAGCTCTACAGGAGTATAAAGATCTTTCGCTCCCATAAGGAAGTACACTGGAACTTCAAGCCTGGGAGCTTCGGAAAAAGCGTTGAACTCGAGAGACTCCTCCCACATCGCACTCAGTCCTCTCAGGTATCCTCTCAGGAAGAGTATAAAGTCCTGTGGCCGGTATTCGGGAGACTGCATACCTAGCCATCCAAGCTTTGTGAAACTGTAATCTGTCCCTCCATCATATTGGTTGGCCATCTTCCTTAGCACAGTGTAATCCTCATGATCTGTAAACGGAGGCTCCCCAAGGGCTCTAAGTCGCCTGATATCTCTTTCGCTTGACTGCTGAAATGCTTTCTGCATGATGCGCTCATATGTAATCTCATGATCCATAAGCGGGCTTATCACCTGACCCATGGAAAGCACTGCGTAATAGTCCTCGGGGTATCTCCTGGCTAACCTGATGGACATCCTGGATCCCCAGGAATACCCCATTATGTATATCTTGTCCCTGTCGAGTCGTTCTTTCAGATATGCAGTTACTTCGTTCGCATCCTGCACGTAATGGTCAAGAGTCAGTCCATCGTAGTCGAATCTCCACGTATTCGATTTTCCTGAACCTCTTTGGTCCCAGTGAACGACCACAAAGTCTTTCTCAAGCTTCCTGTCAGCGTACCATGCCATAGCCATAATCGATGATCCTGGACCACCGTGCAACCACAGCAGGACAGGGTTCGAAACGTCATGTCCTCTAATCAATATCCATTGATCCAGACCGCCGACTTCTATCTTCTCAAGAAGAGCGATGCTTTCAGGTGAGTCAATTCTAGGCGTACCTGCGCTGTAACCGAGAATCCCGATCAGTAGACCAGCTGAGATTGCAACCGTTATCAGAGTTTGGGACCAGTGCCTCACATATTCCTCCTTCAAGTAGTAGAGCAGGCCAAGGTGCTCTCCGGCGTAGTAGGAGTGCTTCTTATACTAGTATTATAAGCCCTGTCCAAAGAAAATGAAGGAAAACCTGGTCTAAATTAACGACCAGTGGCATTAATCTCCGAGATTTCTTAGTTCATGAATCTGCGGAGTTCTTCCGCACTACTTATTCCCCCATCTCCAATCTCGAAAAGGATACCGTCATAGACAAACCTTATTCTGCTTCCCAGTGCACATACTTCAATTATCCATGGATCGAGTTCAACAAGCGTGAAGTATGCTTCGCTGAAGATCTCCAATTCTACAGGTTGCATCTTGTCAATCCCAGGGTAATCGTGCATCCAAAAACCTTCAAAAAAGCCAAAAGCATCCTGTCCGACAAACCTTAGATCTGTTGCCATACTCCCGGTTATTGCATCCTGTTCCATCTCAGCAACCGATTTGGCTGCCATTACCGAACCGACACCGTCAGAATCCAGGTCGTAACTGACGGCAAATCCTCTGTCAATACTCTTCAGTTCTGGAGCAATAAGGAATGAGGTGAACTCGTTGATAATGTTGAATCTCTTCGATAGCGCAACGATCTCATCAGATATCTCTTTTCTCGCCTCATCGCTCAACCCCTGTTCATAACGATACATGTTGGCTAGTTGTGCTATCCTTCTTTGTGCCCATATTCGCGATACAAAAGGGTTGCTCTGGCTTTTCGTCACGTCAAACTTGTAAATGTAGGTGTGGTGTTCGCCTCCTCGCTCTCCCTCGATCCTGACGCTCAGTTCACCTTCTTCAGGGAAGATTCCCGAAAGTCTGAGAGCACTCCCCGAAAACAGCGTATAAGGTCCTCCAGGAGCAACACTAATCGTCTGGATTCCGCTCAAGCTAATCGAAACGTTCTCCAGCGCAGGAGTTTCAATCGACATGTACAAATCTGCGACTTTCGCTTCGATCGTTTCCCCTTCCACAATATAGCTAACTCTTCCGGCATTCTCCTGCACGAGACGGTCGAGCAATTCTGCAACGACATCTGTTCCTATACCGAATGAGAAAACGTGCACGTTGTTTGCCCTGGCAAGGGCGGTAGCGTCGTTCACGATCTTTCCCGTCTCTACGATTCCAACAGTTGGCTCGCCGTCAGTCAAGAATAGAAGAACCTTGAAGCGTCCTTCCTCTTCATCAAAAACGCTCAGACCAATCTTCAGTGCATCGTATATGTTTGTGAGTCCCCCTGCCTGGATCTGGCGTATTCTGCTAATCCATTCAGACTTCTTTTGAGCTGGCAGAAGACCACCGGTAAGATCGTATACGTTACCATCAAAAGTCACAAGGGCAAACCTGTCTTCTTCCCTCAACATCTGGATTGTCTGTTCGAGAGCTCTTCTTGCCTGTTCAATCTTGGACCCGTACATTGACCCCGAAATGTCCAGCACGAAGACTATATCTTTCGCTATCATCGTATGCTCAGCAATTCTTGGGATTACAGACAGAAGGAAATAGCCTTCTTCTTGTATGTCATCCCAGTGAGTAACCAGAGATGATGGTATTTCAACGTCACCACTGCTAAACAGCAGCGTGACGTCAGAATCAGGACGGAGGTTACTTGTCTCAAAGACATAGCACTTCTGAACACCTTCATCTATCTCCCTGAAAGGATGACTGGGAGAGAATACTTCAGCAATTTCCTCTGAAGTCTTGACCCGTATTTTGACTCTACCTATGGGTGATGAAAGAAGGGATTCGATCTTCAGAGGATATGTGAGCGTGTAGGCGTTCCCAGAGAGTTCAAGAGGCTGTGTGTACTCAACCGTGAATGTCCTCCTTTCACCAGGTTCGAAAGGGTACACACTGAGTCTTACAAGGCCCGAGCCAATGTATTCCAGGAGAGCAGGATCTCTCATTGAAGAAACAATCTCCATGTAAACAGCTCTTGCCTCTTCTGCGGCCAAAACCTCACCTGTGAAGACATCGTCTCCAGCCTTCATAGTGAAATGGCTGATAACTGCACCATGCGGAACCGGGAAGAGATAAACAGCTTCAAGCAAAGCGTTGGAAGTGTTATGAAATTCTTCTTCAATGAACACATGTGCAATTCCTTCTCTAACCAGGATATTCACGCTGTGAAACGTCATTGCGAATCCGCTGAGACCTGCAGGGAGTTGGGTAGTGGGCACCAGTACTCCGTCAGCATTTGCAGTTGAAACCAACATAGCCATACCAATAGCAACCAAAAGCTTCTTCAACACACTCGCCTCCTTATGGCATGCAAATAAGACTCAGTCAAATCCAGATAGGTTTTGAACCGGAACAACCAATCGAAAGCGAATAGTACGGAATTCACTTTCTTTCCAAGAAGGTGATTAGTCAAGCATTCCATGATGCTGCAGATAATAACTCCTGACGTTCTTGAGCCACAAGCGTGTATAGTACTCTGGAAAAACATAACTAAAGGAGAGACCACAACGGAATATGACTATCAAGCTTTCTAAGAACCAGGCAAAGCGCTTCATCCTGAAGCACCTGCACCTGTATCCTCCAAGATACCTTCAAGGGAAGCATGGATCACTGCGATTTATAAGAACTGTGGGGTGCATTCAGTTCGACCCGCTTGACAAGGCCGGGCAGAACCCTGATCTTGTTCTTCAGTCGCGAGTCAAAGGATACAGTACTGAGCACCTGCGCCAACTTCTTTACACTGACAGGAGGCTCATTGATGGTTGGGACAGAAACATGTGCATATACCCGGTTGAAGACTGGCCTTTCTTCAGCAGAACGCGCAAAACCTACCTGGAGAGGCACATAAACAACGATCACATCAGCGAAGTTCTTCCTCACGTCAGGGACAAACTGAAGGAGGAAGGACCGCTCTCATCGCTAGAGTTCAGCCTTGAAAAGAAGATCGCATGGCCATGGGGTCCAGCCAGGATCGCTCGAGCTGCATTAGAGAGTATGTTCTGGTGGGGAGAACTGATCGTTCACCACAGGACAGGGACAAGAAAATACTACGACTTCTCAAAGAATCATCTCCCACAAGACTTGCTGGAAGCCCCCGATCCCAACGAGACACTCGAAGACTATCACGATTGGCACGTCAAGAGGCGTATCAGAAGCGTTGGCCTTCTTTGGGCACTTTCGGGAGACGTATGGCTCGGCATTCGAAACATGAAAAGCAAGGAAAGAGCAGCATCGATCGCCAGACTTCTTAAAAAGAGAGAGATTTGTGAGATCAATGTTGAAGGACTCAGCGCGCCACTATACATGTGTAAGGAAGCAGAATCTATACTCAACGAAGCTCTGGTTCAAGCACACACTTCTGTAGGAGCAGCAGTAATAGCTCCTCTTGATAACCTCCTCTGGAACAGAAGGCTTGTGAAGGAGCTCTTTGACTTTGATTATACCTGGGAAGTCTATAAACCCGCTGCCCAGAGGCAGTACGGTTACTATGTCATGCCGATACTGCTTGGTGACAGATTCATCGCCCGGTTTGAACCGGTTCGGAGTCTGAAAGATAAGGCCCTGATCATTAAGGGCTGGTGGTGGGAAGACGGCGTTGTCCTTGACAACAAGATAATCACGACTCTTCTGGATTGCTTCAAGGAGTTCATAGATTACCTGGGCGTTGATCGAATAGTCTTTGATATAAACAGCAAAGTCTCCAGCACGTTAAGCTGGATAAGCGAAGTTGCTTCAGTGAGACGTTAGCGGAACTCTCGACTGGCAAAATTGACAGTCAGTCTGCGATTCGGTGTTTTTCGCCTTCCATCGCTGCAAGTGCTTCCCTGACCGCTTCTCTTATGCCTTCCCTGGGCGCTTCGTATCCCCAGAAGAGCTCTCTTCCGTTCACAAAGATGCCCCTTGAGAGCTTGTATCTTTCTCTTACACCTGAATTCTCGGCACTGTAGACGTTCAAAACGACTTTATCCCTGAACTCTCCAGCTACCTCTTTCACCCTTTGCGCTTCTATATCGCTTGTCTGGCAGAAGCTGTTGAAGAAAAGATCGACAACGATCTTTCCGGCTATCGGTCTGTAGATGTACCGGCTAACAAGCTGTTCGGGTGCAACAGCATCGTCCACGAATTTCAACCACATGAGTCTTTCTCCTGCGTTCTGCGATATCTCCTCAAAACCGAATCTCCTGAAGAAACTAGCTGGAAGAAACCATTCAGGATCGGAGAAACCGAAGGCCACCAGGCCTTTTCTCCCTGAAGACATGACAATCTGGATCGCCTTTTCCATGAGAGCTTTGCCGAGCCCTTTCCCCTGGTAGTCCCAGGTCACAAAGAGACAGGGCATTACCAGAAGATCCTTCCCTTTCGGTCCCCACGGGCAGTTCTCAACAGGAAACATGTTCAGGCACCCTGCTCTTTCTCCCCGAACGAATCCGATAAGCGAGATTAGGCCTTCCTTCCATTGCCTCTTGAACCAGTCAGTCTTTCTACGAACAGAGTCATGAATTTCCTGATCGTCTTCCGTGTGGCCGCATGCTGCCAGAAAAGGAATGTCTTCCTCTGAAGCTAACCTCACAAGAACCTCCATGCCATCCCCTCCTCCAGATATGTTGATGCCCAGCAGACGAGATCAAAAAACCACAATTCATTATCGGACTTCTGACGGACGCACGATCATTGCAATCAGATCTGTCATCGTCCCAATATTCTTGCCAAATACACTTCTCAGCGAGTCTGCAAAGTTTCATCTTCTGAGTAACGAAATCTTCTCTTTCACAACCTCGTCTATTCTCATGGAAGCCTTCGTCACGATCTTCAACGGGTCCGGTTTGAAGTTCTCCGGCTTGCACAGATTTTTCATACCCTCTGCAAAAGCATGCTTCAGCCTTGTTCCGATGTTGATTTTCGCAAAGCCGTAGCTGGCGATTTTCCGAAGGTCTTCATCCTTCACACCACTTGACCCGTGTAGAACGAGCGGGACATTAACAGCCTGGTGAATTTGCCTTGCAAGGTCAAGATTGAGATTGGCTTCTTGCTTTTGCATACCGTGAGCACTGCCTATAGCTACAGCGAGGGCATCAACACCTGTTCGTTCGTAGAAATCCCTAGCTGCTCCGGGTTCTGTAAGGATCTCTCCGACATCTTCGCCTTCTTCTGTCTTTCCAACTCTTCCGATTTCGGCTTCAACACTTATTCCCAGTGCTCTTGCGACACTAACAACGAAAGTGGTATTCCTGATGTTCTCTTCGACTGGAAGCAAAGAACCATCATACATTACCGAAGTGAATCCGTGTTTCATTGCCTGAACGATCAACCCCAGGTCTGTTGCATGATCAAGATGAGCAACAACGGGTATGTCGACTCTCTCTGCAAGCGTCCTGACGGTGAACGCAGTGTATTCGACACCAAGATGCTTTATTGCATTACCTGATGCCATAAGGATGACG
>PWXG01000262.1 GCA_003561215.1 Thermotogales bacterium | reverse complement strand
TGAAAGGACACGGGAAGTATCTTCGTAGCGGAAGCTCTTCCGTTTGATCTAACTGTTTATCAACCGTTTCATCTCGAGATACTGCTCGCGCTCAAGTTCACCGCGTGCATACCTCTCATCAAGAATTGCCAGGGCATTAGATTTTCTTCCGGCAGACTTATCTGATCGGTTTGATGAGTCCGCACTTCTCATAAGAAGCCTGATAGTTAGGAACGTTGCAAGAGCAGCAAATATAACCCAAACAGCGATTCCTAAATAGATCCAACCGCTCCAGTCTGTTCCCGAGCGGAACATCGGTGTCCAATGCCACCAGTGCATATCACGCACCCCCTCTGAGATCACTGAGCTTTGATCTGCACTCTTCTGCAGAGATCTCTCCACGTGCGTACCTTTCCTTCAATATCTCTTCGGCAGTGGAAAAATGCTTTGTATCAGTGCGTTCCGAAGGTCTCAACAAATTCGGTCTCATTATTAGTATGACAATTACTACCAGTATCAATGCTCCTACAAACATCTCGGATCACCCGCTTTCAACCCCCACCAGGGGGGTACATATAGCATACTACGAATAGTAACATTATGCTACTATTATAGTCTACATTAGTATGAGACATCAGCCCTGGGCTAGTAGCATAATTCAATCCCGGCAGGTTCGGGTATGATAATAACCAGTGTTGAGAACGGGGATGAGTTACATAAACTGATCTTGGGAGGGAAAGAAGATGCTCAGATATGTTGTTAAGATCGTGATCTCAGCAATCATAATAACCGTGGTGTCCGAAGTAAGCAGGAAGACAGGCTAAATTGGTGGTTTGATTGCTTCACTTCCTTTGACATCGATTCTTGCTCTCTTCCGGCTTTACAACGATACGAGAGATGTGGAAAAGGTGGCTGAGCTATCAACAGGAATATTGCTCTTTATTGCTCCCTCGCTTATCTTCATTGTAATGCCTGTGCTGTTGAAACGTGGTCTGAACTTCTACCTCACCCTGGTAATCTCAAGCGGTGTGATGGTTACAGGTTACGCGGTGTTTTCATCCATTCTCCGAGGTTTGGTGTGAGGCTGTGACCCTGAAATAAACGACCTTAGCAGTTTGGTCTGCAACTAACGCATGTGCTCTTCTTCACGTTTATGACCTTTAGATTGGATTGTCTGATAGATCTTGTGAGACTACACCTGGAGTCCGGACAATGCTTCAGAATACTGCCACAAATCATCCACGGTTCGAAAATATGGGCCCCAATTAGAGAGACAGGGGAAACGGAGCTTCAGGTGCCTCAAGAGGCCCTAAGATCAGGGCAACAGTGTTGTTCCCCCCAGAAGAGCCCAATGGGAAATGAATGAAGCTGATCGCGAAGAACCAGAGTAGGCCCGAAGCGGAATGGCCAAGATCAGGCTAGTTCAGAAAACCTGTAAGGCTTCTCTCGCACGTCATAAGCCGAACGACGGCACTTTCGTGTTTTGCTGATCTTGAAAGACCAAGAAACAGGGCACAACTGTAGGTGTTCCCCAGAATAGCTGAAGAGCAGCATTAGCTGCTTATCAGATTTGCAGCTAGGTTAAGATCTTCGAGTTCTCCTCGAATGTCTTCTTGGTTCCTAACTATACTCGATAAGTCATGCACTATCAGATGATTTTGATTTCGCACGCCGCAAATCGTGCGTTAGTATAGGAAGGAGGATCGAGTTTCTTGCAAGACTGTGCACATGAAAATAATGTAATCGGGGATTGTTGGTCTTCGGAAGGGGGTAAAGCAGAGTGTACGCGGGAATCGTAGAAGTAATGAAGTGTCCACAGTGCGGTCGGGAGATGAACTTAGAAGAAGCTGTGGAGGAAAACAACGAGATTATCGGCGGAAATCTGTACTGCCCACGTGGGGAAGTTTGGGGTATTTCTTGACGGAGTACTCGATTTTGGTTATGAAGAACAGAAGGACGGGAGTGAATGGTCAAGAGAGCTCAGAAGCAAGTCCATTGAAGAACTGGATCAGGAGGTTAAGGAAAGAACTCCGGATAACCAACTAGAGCTGCAGGAGAAGACCTGCCAGTTTATTGCCCAACAGGTAAGGCGGATTGAACCCGAACTGATACTGGATGTTGCAACGGGCAGGGGAATGCTACTGGAGAAACTGGCCCCCATCACTGAAAGCAGCTCTCAATTGGTTTGTGTCGATTTGAGCCCGGCGGTCTTGAAGGAAGTTCGCAAAAAGACAAAGAACACCAACCCGCGGGCAAAGATTAACTACATAGCCTGTAATGCTGCTGCCCTTCCCTTCAACGATAACTGCTTTGACATGGCTGTTTCTTTCTTTGGCGTCGCAAATATGGGTGCTTCAATAGTGGAAGGAATCTCAGAAGCAAGGAGGGTGTTGAAACCCGACGGCTCATTCTTGAATGCTTCGTTGATAATTGAGCAAGGCTCAGAAAGCTACAGGCTCTTGGGTGAGTATTACGGAGAACGAGCGGGGAGACTTATTGACTTTGTTCTCTCCAGTGGTTTCCGAGAGTCTCATAAGTTAGCTGGTTTTCTGGATGTCCGGCTGGAAATAATCGGAGAGAGCGTTCTCAAAAGAACAAGTATGATCTGCTTCCTGTGGAAGGAGACTGGTTTGCTTCTGGGGTAGCTGTTGCTCAGCAGCGAAATATTCCACCCGAGAACCTGATTATTCAGTACCCACAAACCTTTTTACGCATTTCCGGGCATTAGAGTACATCGACTTTGGTGGAGCACCGCTCTGCAGAAAATCTCTATTCGAAACGACACTGTGCAGGTGCTGAAGCCAGTCTGTCTTGTCAATGTATAAGTTGCTTGTAATTGAGATTGCAATTGTTCCGACAAGAGTTACGCTAGCTACTGACAGGGTTAGGTAATTGGGAAGCTCTCCAAAGAGCGGCCCGCCAGGCTCCCGTCGGGTGAATATTACAAGCAGCCAGAGTGCAGTAATCCAGTAAAGCATCTCGCCCAGGAATGAAACTCTTTCTTCTGGGGGGCGATCACGGAGAAATAGTAACAAAGAGATGCTATTTCCTTGCACTTCGGTCTCTTTTTGAGAATGCAATAGTCTCTTTTGTACTGATGTACGAAAAGCTCGAACATCACTGTTGAAGAAAGCCTTTCTGTTGGGCCGGAGAGCACTTTCAGCGTAGATTGTTAGGTTGGTGATGCTTTGTTTGGTAATATAGGTCTGGGAATGGGGGCGAAGCATTGTGCGTGCGTTACTTCATCAGCACGAGGGAGCTGAATCTGGGTGGAGTGCCTGGAGCCTTGAGTACCTGGGTTTCTCTACGTGGGCGCCTTCACGAGAAGGAGTACTGCAGAAAACGCCGGGGAAACTTGGAGAGTATCTGCAATGGTTAGCCGGACACAGACCTGTTATTGATCAGGCATATTCGTCTGATGTAGTAATAATAATAGAGGAAGTTCGCGGCGATGAGCCATTGTTCTGTGATGACCTTTCTGCTGCAACACCTGAGGAGATTTCATACTGCATCGAACTGCTTCAGTATACGCGCAAAGATCTACTTGGCACAGTTCAAGCTTTGCCTGATGGTGCTATTGACTGGATATCACCCAACAGGGTCTTTCCTCATTGGGTCTGGTGGAGAACTATCAGACTGATTCTGAAGCATATTGCCCTTACTGAGCTGGGCAACTACCTGCCCTGGGTAACACGCCCGATAATAACCCCGGAATACCCTACGGATGTTGGCTGGTGTCGCCAGCTTCATATGAGTAGAAGGGAAACGGTTCGATGTCTTGAGGAGTTGAAATCTTCGGATGATAGAACCAGGCTTGTAAAAGGAGACGAAGAATGGTCTCTGCGTAAAGTGCTAAGGAGGCTTGTCTGGCATGAACGTGTTCACTGGAAGAGCATCAAGCGTATTGCAAGAGAGTATGCCAGCTTGGGCAGTGGTTCCTGAACTTGCACATTCGTTAATCTGCTATATTCTGGAAATACTCTAGCCATCGCGCTACAGTTCCCGCCGCTCTCCATTCCGATCTATTCGGTTCGAGTCATATCACCCGAACCTTTCATCTATACCTTCAGAACCCGCCTCCATGATATCCTCTATACCTGCTATTATTCACCCGAGTTTTCCCGCTCGGTCCTGCAAAACCGCTCCTTATCTTCCAACTCTAATTGCTCTTAAAACCTGCTCTCAGAAATGATCATAACCCCACTTTTTGGAGTGGTTGTCTTCACCGGCAACAGCTCTTCCATCGGGTGTCGCGAGTTGTCTCCCGACGGGGTTTTCGCGTCTTGCTCTTTCTTACCACACCCGATCCTTACACCCCATACCCGGTTTTGTCCAACCGCTCTTGCTCTGTTGCTCTTCCAGGCAGTGTATAATACCAAAAGTATGAGTTCGGCTATTTGAGAGCCTTATGACGTTGTTACCATTATCGTCAGACAGCAGAAAAGGTGGGGCAGGGTTGAAAAAGGTGTTGAAGTTCTGGGATCTAGTAGCGCTCGAAATTGGTATGACGATTGGCGCAGGTATATTTGTTTACTTGCCGATCGCCGCAGGTGCTGCAGGTTCAGGTACAATACTCGCGTTCTTTATCGCTTTTGTCCCGATGGCGATAATCATGATAAACGTTATGCTTCTTGGATCGACACTCCCGACGACCGGAGGAACCTTCAAGTATGGCGCTTTTCTTTTCTCACCTAAGGTTGCATTTCTTGGACTCTGGGCATATTTGTTTGGCGCTTTTGTTGGGCTCTTTCCTCTCAACGCGCTCGCACTGGCACAGTACATGCGAGGTTTCTGGCAGGAGCTGCCGCTGATCCCAGTCGCCTTCCTCATACTTACTTTCTTCTACGTGATAAACCTGTTTGGTTTGAGAACTGCATCACGTGTAGAGATCCTTTTTGTCGGGCTGTTGTTTGTAGCCATAGCGATATACACGGGCCTTGGAATGGGAAAGATCGAGTCGAGAAATCTTGAAGATGTATTCGCCACAGGCATGGGTTCGCTGATCTATACATCTGCGCTGTTGTCGTTCACGTTTGCGGGCTCAAATGCAGTTATTGAGCTTGGCGGAGAAATTGAGAATCCCAAGCGCAACCTTCCATTGTCCGTGATCTTTTCACTGAGTGTTGTGCTCCTGTGCTACATTCTCATGGCAGTTGTGACTTTCGGTGTCGGAGGAGATGCGGTGGTGGATGGCACCTTGAACGATGTAGCTTCGAAGTATATGAGCGGCTTCCTGTTCTATCTCTTTGCCTTTGGAGGACCCGTTCTTGCAATAGCCACCACGATCAACGCGACTTACATGTGGGGTACCAGGTCGCTTCTGGCCTTATGCAGGCTTCGAATCTTTCCATCCAGATTTGCTGCTATCAACAAGAAGGGCACCCCCTGGGTGCTGCTGACGATCATATGGGGCCTCTCTTCAGTTATGTTGTTGTCGATAGGAGAGACGGGCCTCAATCTGTTCGCAGCATTTGCGTCCATAGGGGCCGTGGCTGTTATTATTCCAACGATGCTGGCAGTCTTCCAGCTAAAGAGGAACAGGGTCTTAAGAGAAAAAGCTCCTTCGATAACGAGGAAAAAATGGTTCTTCGCGATTCCCACGTTGGGAGCTGTTTTTGCTATGCTTATAATGGTGATCTTGCTTTACCAGGTCGGGATTGACTTCAGCATAGTCTTCTTCTTAATGTTCTTTGTCTGGGAAATTCTCGGGCTGGTCTATTTCAGATACAGACTCAAGTATCTTGACAAGGTGAAGGAAAACCCGTTCGCAAGAAAAGATCTATCGGTATTTGACGACTGACGAAGCATTAACTGCTGCAGTCTTTCGTGACTTCTCGAGATGAAGAAAAAGCCAGTCGGCAGAGAAAGGGATAATACTCTGTCGGTGATCCTGTTAGGGGGATACTATTGTGAAAAGACTATTACTTATCCTGAGCTTGATGAGCCTGATCGCGCTGGGGAGCTGTCTTTTTGTCTTTGATCCTTGGACCAAGGGATCGCGAATCGAGGGATCTCTATATTACTCAAACCCCGCTGTGGGAGATAACGGGAAGATCTACTTCTACAACTCCCGAGGCAGTCTGTTTGAGCTTACTCCTGAAGGGGATATCAACACAGTCTACTCTCTTGAATCGGGGGAACTATTCAGCTGTGGTCCATCAATAACTGATATGGGGAATATCATTGTTGGAACAGAGAGATCTATCCAACAGAATGGATTTGAAATCATCTTTGTAGGGGGTCTCCTGAAAATCTCCCCAGATGGAGATTTGATCTGGCATTTTGAGTCGAATCAAGCTGGTTCAGAAGCCAGCGGAGGGCCATCAATAGGGAGCGATGGAAAAATCTATTTCGGGACTCGCGCCGGGACTCTTTATTGCCTAGATACCAATGACGGATCGAAAGTTTGGAAGGTTGAGACTGGTAGAGCGATCCGGGTGAAGCCTGCAGTAGCAAGTGACGGGACCGTCTACTTTGGTACGTTTTCTGGTGAGACAGAGAAGCAGATCTTCTACGCCGTGAGGGATGGCTCAGTCCTTTGGACTCTCGAGTCGGAAGGAGAATCAACAGGGTTCTACTCCAGCCCGGCCATCGGGACTGACGGGACAGTATATACCTGCTGTCATGACGGATACCTTTATGCCCTGGATGAAGAAGGAACTCTTCTCTGGAGTCTGGAAATCACTTCGGAACAGGAGCGCGCGATCGCTTCAAGCCCTGTTATCAGTCCTAACGGTACAGTGTACATTGGGACCCAGGAGGGTTTTATCTACGCCATTTCCTCAGAAGAGGAAGGCCCTGAAGTCTTGTGGACCAAGGATCTTGATACGAGAATCCCTACCACACCTCTAATAGCCGACAACAATCGTATATATGTTGTGGGCGAACACGGTGCTACGTTGTTTACTCTTGATGAAACCGGAGCTGTTCTTCAGAAGACGCAAACCGGTAATTCAACAATGTCTTCTCCTGTGATGTCAGGTGAAGGTACGATCTATTTCGGGGCCATACTGAACGATATTGGCAGCAGGAGCATAATCTATTCACTGGAGACCTACAGTGTACCCGCGGGTCCATGGCCGATGTTTGGACGTGATGCACAGAGAACTAGTCGCGCTGATTGAGCTCAATACTGCTAGGGGGCAGTTACCTGTTAGCGTAGCAGCAAATCCAGACCGTTCCATCATCCATAAGGAAAGCCGTACTGATTCCTCCAGCAGCAACATCGACTATACCGGGAAAGTATTTGCAATGTACTGGATCAACTTCTTCTTGGGCGATCACCGTGGAGGTTCTTGATTTTGAATCATGACGCAGAATGCTGATTCTTCCCAATAAGCAGAGTTCCGAATCATTTATCAGGAAAGCAGTGTGTTCGAACCCTGCATCTATTTTGCTTACGCCACCCCCACTCTTCTTGCTGAATCCCAGAGCACAGACCGGGACGTTTCTGTCGATGGTTGTGCAATCACCAAGTTGGCCAAATCTGTTCCATCCCCAGGCAAGTATCGATCCACTCTCTCTTATCGCATAGGAGCGGTAGTAACCTGCAGATACTGAAATAACTCCGCTTAAGAGTCCTGAACCGTCGGGACTTGAAACAGGGACAGGGGTATTTCTGCTCGTATTTGTTCCGTCTCCAAGTTGACCAAATTCGTTCCAACCCCAGGCATACAGTTTTCCCCACCCATCTAGTGCTAGCGTGTGTTCATGCGCAGCAGATATCTCTATGATTCCTTCAGAAGAATCAGTTGGCTCAGCTATTACTTTCACTGGGAGATGACTCTCGTAGTTGCTGCCGTCTCCAAGCTGCCCAAAGTAATTCTCTCCCCATGTCCAGACTGACCCATCAAGTGCCACTGCTACCGAGTGCTCGTGGCCCGCGGAAATGGCAATTATGTTTCCAAGAAAGGCCGAGTCTGAATGAAGTCCAGTCTGAATTGCTCTGTTACAAAATCTACCCCAACCGCCAGCACCATTTCCAAGCTGCCCAAACTCGTTTCTTCCCCACGCCCAGACTGTGCCGTCATATCTGAGGGCCATTGTATGGTAGTCTCCTGCAGCGACTGCAACTACTCCCGAAAGGTAATCATCACCCTTTGCAGTAATGACCTGAACTGCTGAATGGCGATCCCTGTTCGTGCCGTCTCCAAGCTGGCCCAAGCTGTTCAGCCCCCATGTCCATACCGTGCCATCATACTTTAGTGCAACAAAGTGCATCCATCCGGCGTCTATAGCAACGATATTCTCCAGATGACCACTTGTATGTGAGTTCTTAACCCGAAGCAGGTTCTCCTGGCAAACGGCCTGAGCCGATAACAGGACAGAAAGTGCACCGAGTATAAGAAATAGCGTGGCAAGAGTATTTCTGACACCAGGTGCAACGCCAAAGCAACCGGTTCGCCGAAACATGATTATCTCTCCTTGCTCAAAGGATCAGCTAGCTTTTCCGCAATTCTATCATCTTCCTTTCTGATGATATCGCAGTGACTCTCATAAACAACCATTGAATGATGTGGCGTTTCTGCACTTGTGTGTATCTCGGCTCAAAAAGGATAGCCATCATGCTACGTGGTCTCAATAGGTTCTATACTTGTCTACGCGACTGGCATAGTACAGAGTAATGATTCACAAAATGGCAATTTAGCAGATGTTGACTCAGTGCTATATTCCGCCTTCTTCCCTAAGAAAGATCTTGAGCTCTTGTTTCTAAGTAATCAGTATTTTCGCCTCAGGTTATAATGAGTTAAGCACCAGGTGAGTTCGAGGGTATCCCCAGAAAAAAGGTCGCCTTGACAGCGTTTTCCGGGAGTTTTTCCGAAGCGACGATACGCTATGAAGGGAGATGGCAGCATTGTGTAGGATTGTTGCATTGAAGACAGATAAAGATATCTGTATAGAGACATATTTCAGATTTTTCAGGATGATGTCGGAGCGAGGTATCAACAATCCGCATGGCGATGGTTACGGGTATGCCTTCAGGAATTCACATGAGGAAGTCCTCTATAGAAGCGACGTGAACGTTGCTAATGCCGTGGATGAGAGGTTCATGGCCAAAGGGACGCTTCTCCATTCAAGAAAGGCGACGGGCGATTACAGGAGAAATCTCATGCAGGTGCACCCGTTTGCCGCCTCGCTGCACGGTAAGACATACTACTTCGTTCACAACGGTGTGATAAGCCACATATCTTCAAGAGAGGATGTTACAGACAGTCAGGATTACTTCGAAAGGGTACTTGAGATGTTAATCGAAGGGAAAAATGAAGCTTTCTCCCTTCAGATCGTCGCGAACGATATCGCATCGAAATACGAGTACACATCGCTCAACGCCATCATTACTGACCTGGAGCACTTCTGGTGCCTGAAGCTCAACGCAGATCAGGGCGATACCTATCATGACTTCTGTTTTCTGGAGCATGATGATGCTTCGATGATCTGTTCGGAAGAACCTGCCAAATACGTTGATATTGAAGGAGATCCCAGGCATCTCGAAAACGGTGAACTGCTCATTATCTAGCTGGTTCTGCCGAACAGGACTATGGGAGGAGTAAACTTGTGCTGAAGGAAAAGGACTGCCTCAATGATCTGGATTACCTTCATAGTAAGGTCAAGGCAATACACCCGTGCATCGACTTCAAGATCCCTCTTCAGGAGATCGAAAATGAAATGGAGATCTGCAGAAAGCTTGCAACTCGATGTAAAGACCCCGACTCATTCGCGGCTATTGTTAGCCGCTTCTTGAAGAAGATTGGCGATGCCCATACATCTCTTATGGAATTCCAGGAGGACGCGCGAGCTACGCTCCCCTTTTCCACGGAACTCGTGGATGGCCAGGTCGTTGTCGACAAATTGAGAAGAGAGCTCTTCAATGAAGAGGCCCCCGGTCTTCAGCGTGGAAGCGTAGTTCTTTATGTGAATGGAAAGAGTGCGGAAGAGATTGTTGAAGAGAATCTGCAAAGAACCCCCTTTAACAGCATTGCCTGGGGCAGAAAAAAGGCTGCCAGAGAGCTGGTTGGCTACTGCTTTTTTGACGATTCGACCATCGAGATAACTTACGCAGATAGACATGGCAGGGTTCGATCAAGTCACTTTCCACTTTACTCATCAGCAGTTCCGGCCGTGAGAGACTGTTTGATACGCGAGAATCGAACGACTTACGCAACGCCTCTTGAAACGGAAATCCTGGATGATGCGAAAGCAGGCTACTTCAAACTCAGGTCTTGCTGGGACAAGGTCATCTACAACACCATGATCAATGATATCTTCAGCATCGATCCGGAAAGCTTACGCGATATTGAAGAAACGTGGTGGAGACTTTTTGAGGAGATGGAGAAGAGACACTTCAAGAACCTGGTAATCGATCTTAGGGGAAATCCCGGCGGGGATTCCCGAATCGGCCAATTCCTCTACAAGTACCTGACGAAGAAGGAACTGTCGACTTACCGGACCCGGGTGAAGGTTTCTGAAGAACTCAAGAACCGAGAAGAGTTCTTCAGCAATCAGACGGACGGGGCAGTTCTTGAATACGAGAAGAGAAGACTGCTGTTCCCCTATGAGAATCGCCTTGAAGAATCGCAGCTCAAAGAACTACGTCAGTATGAAGGAATCGTTGTGGTCCTGATAGGTCCAGACACATACAGTTCGGCAGAATGGACTGCAGCGGAACTCCAGGCAAATGATCTAGCTGTCTTTGTCGGGGAGGCAACAGGAGGTGGAGGATCTGTGCCGGGCGATCAGCTCTACATACAGCTGCCACGATCAGAGCTGATAGTTGCAGTCTCATGCAAGTTCTTTGAAGCACCCGGCGCGAAGTTAGAGGGCTTTGACGCAGTTATTCCAGATTTCCTCTGTACCCCGGTGATTGCAGATTTTGCTGAAGGTGCTGATACTGTCCTGGATTACACAAAGAGGCTCCTGCAGGAAGGCATTCTCTAAGCCAAAGGAGAGTCTACCATATGCGAAGCTCTCTAGTTGTCTCCTGATTGTCTTCTTACATGACTCCTGAAGAGTTTAGAGTTTCTCTCGAGGAGGGCACCTTCCATGAGGTCTTCCATCGCTCTTTCATAGTGCTCAAGTGACACACCCGGGACCAGAACTCTGGCTGCAATTTCTGCAAGAAGAATGACATTCTGCATTCGAGCATCGGGCAGGTCTTCCTGGAAGACCCTGATAAGCATCAGGTTGCAGCGCTCTGCCGCATCTTCCAGGTCATTGTTCGAGAGCTGCGGGGTATTGCCTAGCCTTACACCGAGCGGCTGCCAGACTGCATCGTAGTATATGAGAACGCCTCCTTCCTCCAGTTGTTGTTCGGCAATCGCACGCATCGCTTCGTGTCTTTCGAGCGAGACAGCAAGCTGAGCGTTTTTCTTTCCTATCAGTGGAGAATAGGTGTCTTTACCCTTTCTGATATGTGAAACGACCATTCCGCCTCTCTGAGCAAGACCATGTGTATCTGCTCCGCGAACAACCTGACCGGAATGATCTATAGCCCGCACAATCAGTTCGCTGAGCATACCGATGCCCTGTCCTCCAACTCCGTTAATGTATATGTCGAAACGATCGAGCCTGGATGAACTCATCTCTTCACCTCCAAGATCACTCCGAAGGAATAATCGCGTCTACCGGACATGTCTGCATGCACGATCTGTCACCTATGCACAGGTCTTCCTGTACCCACACACTCCCGTCTTCACCTCTCTGGAACGTTGGACAGGCAAACCTTTTGACGCATACGTATCTTCTGTCGCACTTCGAACCCACCCTGACGGGCTTGGGCATCGTCTTCAGTTTTCTTCGCTGTTCCCGGGTGAACTTCAGCATACAGGGATGCCTCGCAATCACCACTGAAAAACCGTCGAAGCCCAGGGCGTCTTCCACCAACTTCTTGAGTTTTGTCTGCTGGTAAGTATCTACTTCTTTGATGAACGCGACACCTAGTGCGTCAAGAAGCTTACGGATCGATATTTTCGTTGCTGGGCCTCTTACACTAGAGCCTGAACCAGGATGATCCTGGTGACCGGTCATTGCGGTCGTGCCGTTCTCCATTACTATGAGAGTCATTTTGTGGTTATTGTAGACTGCGTTGATAATCCCAGGCAATCCTGCATGGAACAACGTCGAATCGCCGATGAATGCTACGACACGTCTTTCGTCATTGAACAGCGAGAGACCCGAGCCCGTTCCACTGCAATGCCCCATGCAAAGGAGGACCTGCCCCAGGTTGTACGGTTCGAACGCTCCGAGAGTGTAACAGCCGATATCTGCGACTGTAATGTCGATCTTCTTGAGAGCCGATTTTACGGCAAAGAAGGCCGATCTATGGCCACAACCGGGGCACATCTGGGCAGGTCTTGCAGGAATTTCCACAGACGACGGGGCTTCATGAGACGGTTCAACTGTTCCTGGCCATGTACGTGATATGATTTCTCTGACCTTGTCCGGCAGATACTCGCCAATGAAATCATCGATGTGTTCCTTGCCGATTATCCTGGTTTTGGTCCGGCGGTCGTATGCCAGTGACTTCACCTGTTGCTCGATTACCTGGTCGAGCTCTTCGAGAACCTTGACTTCTGAATGATTCCTGAGAAAGCTCTCTATGAGTTCCTTGGGAAGGGGGTTTGTTATGCCGAGTTTCAGGATGTCCGGCTTTTCGTCCATCTCCAGAACGCAGTCCATCAGGGAAAGAAAGGCCGTTCCTGAGGAGATAATCCCTTTGTTTGAGTGATTGTCAACAATCCTATTGAGTGCGGAGTCCTCTGAGTAATCGCGGAAACTCTCAAGCTTTTCCAGCGCTCTCCTCTTCATCTTCAGCGAAACGGATGTGATTGGAATGTAAGGGCCGTTGTCGACATCAAAACGTGATTTACTATCCGTCTCCTCAGGAGACCACGTGCCAAAAGCGACTCTTTCTTTGGCATGGCAAACATGTGTAGTGAGCCTCAGGATAATGGGCATTTTCATCTCTTTCGAAATTCTTGTCGCTTCTTTGAACATGGCATAAGCTTCCTGAGGTGTAGATGGTTCAAATACAGGAGTGTATGACATCAGTGCATAGTGTCGATTATCCTGCTCGTTCTGCGAGGAGTTCGCACCGGGATCATCGCCGATCATCACCACCATTCCACCAATCAACTCCATCAGGCTCAGCTGAACGAACGTGTCTGAAGCTACGTTCAGACCCACACTCTTGAAAAACACACAGGAAAGATGGCCGTTGATCGAGGCTCCAAAAGCCACTTCCGTTGCCACCTTTTCGTTGACGGAGAATTGGAAATGGAGTGGATTCCGATCTGCCGGCACTGACATGATAGCCTGTGCAATTTCGGGCGTTGGTGACCCCGGGTAAGATGTCACTACTTTCACTCCGCTTTCAATCATCGCCCTGACGACGGCAGTATTACCGATCATTATCTCAGAGCCAGCTTCCCTGGTAAGGAGCATCTCTTCAAGCCTTTTCATCTTCCCACCTCACAAGAATCCGAAATAACAACCTTCTCTTAATATCATAACAATTATGGTCCGGATTCTTGCATCATCGCAGTACAGGAGAGAAGGGGAAGTTAGTTCCGAGGTGAAGCCCTAGTGCAAAATGAGACAATCATGACGGATTATGGAAATATCCGATCCACCGGAAGCGGAAGGAATGAGAATCACGCACACCAGTCCCTGCTCAATTATGTCCCCCAACCTTGCCGGCCCGATCCCTGAGACTTTCTGTAGCTCTTCCAGGGATGAGAAAGGGCGCAGGGCAACTACCTCTTCCGCTCTTCCGGGTCCTATGTGGACTATTCTCTGGAGTTCTTCAACAGATGCACTGTTGATATCCACACATCTTATCTCGATGTCTGCCCATGGAACTGCATCTATTGTGAATCCTGTGAAATCGACTGTGACAATGATCGTTCCATGGATATCGGTGCGATAGATGTCTATCTCCCTTGACTGAAGTCTTATGATAACCTCCTCGTGAGGGTGCCCGAAACTATTGTCATCTCCAACCATTATGATCGCAACTTCGGGATCGACTGCATGAAGAAAAGCAGCAGTTGTGCTGGTTCGGCTACCGTGATGGGCGACCTTGAGGATGTTACTCCTGAGTGAAGAAGGATCAAAGTGTTCCAGTATGAGTTGTTCTGCCTGAGTCTCCGCATCTCCGGTCAGAAGCACGGCGATCTCTTCAAATGCCACTCTCAGCACGATGCTCGAGTTATTCGCATCTCTCATCGCGCCAGGTGGGTGAAGGATTTCAATGATCACCGCACTTGTGCACAAGGATATCTCTTGGTCTCTTTCTGCTTTTCTGACCTCGCTGTGTTCTTCGGCGAGAGAGATGAAGTCTCGATAGAGTATCGAATCGTGAACATAGCCACTGTCATAGGTTACAAGAACACCGATATCACTCTCGAAAACGGCAACGAGCCCACCGATATGGTCCTCGTGGGCATGCGTCGCCACCATTATGTCAATTTCCTCTATCTCCTGGGAATACAGATAGTCCAGGAGTTTGTCAGCTGCGCTCCTTGGACCACCATCAACCAGAATGAAGGCATCGCAGGGCATTTGGATGAGTATCGCATCACCTTGCCCAACGTTTATGAAGTGGAAGACCAGCTCTTCCAAATCGTAAGGTGCGTGTTGAGAGGCAGAGAAGAGTTCAGCAAATTCTGTAAAGCTTTTCAATAACCTTTCAAGGCGAATCCGAGGAGTAGTCCGCAGATCTAGTGAGTCTTCTTTCAGGAACTGGCGGATCAGCAACACTCTTTCATGAAATGAAACGGTGTTCCCGTAAGATCTTGTAACACCAGAACTGAACAAGATCGATACCGCAAGTGCAACAAGGGTTACAAGAAACCACAATCGTCTGAGCAACGTATCACCTCTATCAGACTGCTGGAGAACCGTTGTTTGAGGCTGCAGTAGGTCAACACCAGGATAATTCAGAATAGTCTTCTGACAATACCTTACAGATTCAGAATATCACAAGAATCTTATACTCCAGTCGTTGTCGATGCTGCAAAAGAGACCTCCCGCGGAAGACTCGCTGGAAAATGAAGCGCTCAAAAGATAGAATATTTCAGGCAGGGTCGTTCGCATGACCTTCCTAAAGGAGAGTCATCGATATGGATCTACTTGAGCATAATCGGTTAGCATGGAACAAAGAAGTTGCAAATGGAAACGTCTGGACAGTTCCTGTGACGAAAAGCGAGGTTTACGAAGCGAGAAACGGGCGGTTGACAATCTTCTTGACGCCAAAGACTCCCGTTCCAAAGGGCTGGCTTGGTGATCTGGGGGGGCAGCGTGTTCTCTGTCTGGCATCAGGAGGTGGGCAGCAAGGCCCGTTGCTGGCAGCAGCGGGAGCGCGTGTCACAGTATTCGACAATTCCGATGAGCAACTGAAGCGCGATCAAGATGCGGCAAAGGAGTTTGGACTGGATATCAGGACAGTTCGTGGAAACATGCAGGATCTCGGTTGTCTTGCAGACGGGTCATTCGATCTGATAGTGCACCCCGTTTCGAACTGCTTCATCGATGACATTCTTCCTGTCTGGAGAGAGTGCTACCGAGTGCTTGACAAGCAGGGAAGTTTGATTTCAGGCTTCAATAACCCCATCATATACATGATTGACCTGGATAATATTGAGAAGACAGGTCGCTGTGAGATCACAAATGCAATCCCCTACTCAGATCTGAGATCTCTTTCTCCCAAGAAGAAGCAGGAATATGTCAGGGATTGTCGACCATTCGAGTTTGGTCATTCACTTGGAGATCAGATCCAGGGGCAGATTTTAGCTGGATTTCTCATTGCAGGGTTCTACGAGGACAGGGGAGAACCGCCCCTCGATCCATACACCTGCACCTATATCGCAACAAGAGCGATCAAACAATAGGATTCAGCCGCAGCCGGGGTAAGTTGCTGATCAGTTGCCTGTAGAACCTTTCCTTATGTTGCCGCGACTTCTGAATAGTATTGTGCGTATGCCCCTGCGATCTTCTTCAGGTTATACTCGTTCAGCACTGTTTCCATACCCCTTGCTGCGATCTGTTTCAGGTCTTCTCTGGGTCTGTTATTTCTGCTAATCAAGGCTTTCTCGAGTCCTTCCTGAATGCTCTCTGACGATACTGTGTTGATCAGGAAGCCGTTTGTGCCGTTTTGAATGTATGTACTTGCACCACCCGCCTCAGGAGCGATGGCGAGAAAACCGGCAGACATGGCTTCCAGGATTGCCAAACCGAATTCTTCCTTCAGCGAGGGAGCGACGTATACGTGCACAAGCGGATTAGGGAGGCTTCTTGCGAGAACGTTCTGCAGACATCTTACAGTCCTATTGTCCAGCGCTCCCAAATGGCAGAAGGCACCTTCGAGCTCTCGCCTCCTACTGATTGCCCTGTCGATCTCGTTCAGAACATCCAGTTCTTCGCTTGAGGGTGAGTCAAGATCACCCCCGATGAGAACGAGATTGAAGAGCTCTGAAAGCCCTGAGTTTGCCCAAGCCTTCACAAGCCTGTGTTGGCCTTTCAGGCGGTTCAGTCTTCCCACTGTCAGGATTATTGGTTTGCCTTCCCTCTCTCTACTCAGTTTGTACTGCCAGGCGTGGTCAAAGAGAAGCTCTTCTCCTGCTCTGGAAGAACTAGCAAGCGGGCAAAAGTCACCTGGGATAACACCTTCTGCGAGCATCGACAGTCTTCTACTTGCAGAAGAACCGGAGTTCCTGAGCTCAGGGAAGAAGCTTTCAAGTTCAGCCCTGGTCTTTTCTCCGCCAATTCCGATCAATCCGTCGGACAAGCGGACAAGCCAGTCAGAGATGAACACTTTCGACAATTCTTCAGAAGCTTTTTCTACGGATAGAACAGCATGAGCGTCTCTTCCTGAGGAGAGCTTTCGATGAGGATCAGGCGTGACTGTGTATACTACCTTGCCTGCCTGCTCGCGAGCAACAGTGAATGCAGCTAGAGTGGCGAAATCTGCGTAACGAAGGTGAAAGACACCGGGTTGGATGCCGAAAAGCCTCATTGAGTGTCTGAGTCGCAAGACCATCTCAGTATAGAGTGTTCTGGAAGAATCGTCTCTTCGCAATGTCTCGCAAACAGGTATTCTCAGGACTGTATGAGCAGACGAAAGTCTCTGTACAATGTCCATTCTCTTATTCCAGTATCGTGTCGGAACAGCGGTAATGGTGCAGACACCCGATATACTGTGGGATGATGCCAACTCCTCGCCCAGTGTTGCAAGAAGCGTCCCTACGCCTCCTGCGCTTCCTCTCCCTGCTTGAAGCGGATCGCCCTGGAAAACCGTCTGTGCAACCAGTGTCTTGCCTGCAAAATCATGAAGAAGAGTTATACGATCCTTACTGCTCAAATTCGGGATGGCTCTCTTGAAGCTGTTCAAAGCAGGAGGGAGTTCTCTCCCGAAACTCAATGAAGCCACGAAATCGATCTCGCCGCATGAACAAAGGGCATCCAGGTAAGAGTAAGCGACAGAACAGTCTGCTTCTCTAACAAGTTCCTTGTTTTTTCGAAGAAGCTCAGCAAAACCAATTTCACCAGCGTAATCGAAAGCTGCCCTGATGAGAGAAGTGTTTTCTCTATTGTTGCCGATGATATTCTGTATTTCTTGTTGGGAGAAAATCTCCCATTTCAGCAATGATGCGAGTTGCAAGATGGGTGTTGTATTGCGGGTTTCATTGATGAGCTGCTCTTCGACGAAATCACGCATAGTTGAGCCACTCTGCAGAGCGAGGAGATGATAAATGGGTAGATTCTCTGAAATATCTGCAGAAAGGATCCCGAGGATCTCCTTTTTTGCAGCGACACCGCAAAGAAGCAGACCGCGAAGATAGGCCCCTTTATCGGCATCTTCTTTGATAATGAGTCTGTTTGAGACGCCAGAAAGAGCCATGATCTCTCCCAGTCGGGTGAAGATCGATAATCTCCCTATGACATCGTCGCTATCTCTTTCTTCCAGCAATCGCAGAAGATGAGCATCCTCTTCCAAGTTGCTGATCAAATGGCGAAAGTAAGCGAAGTAATCATCAGTCACCACTGATGGTCCGCCGTCACTTTGTCTTCTCAAAGTCTCAGTATCACCCCTGTGATGAGATCTGATTTGATCTTCGGTAAAGAGCTCTCATGAACGATTGTACAACAAAAGCCCCTTTACGGGCTTCTTGAAAACAGGGTATTATCCCCCAATTATCGACACTCCACTTCACTGTATCACAAAAAGATCAACAGCAACCACGAACAGAAAATACCTCTTCGTGATAGAATAGTTCTGACATCAGAACCAGTTCTGGTATCAGAACCTGTCCCGAACAATGCATGTAGACGAGGTGAGACTGTGCTTCTTGATCCGAAACCAAAAAGCAGAGCAGATGACCTTTTTGGAAGAGAAGACGAGCTCCCTGCTCTGAAAGAGTCGCTTCAGAACAACCCCATAACTCTGATAACAGGCATGAGAAGGATCGGCAAGTCCTCATTAATGAAGGTAGCACTTTCGGAAATCGAATATGAGTCGGCTCAGATAGACGTCAGGAAGGTCTATTCAGACGCTTCGGGGGCGATTGGCAAGTTGGATCTTGCATTGGCCGTGGAGAAACAGCTGTCAAAGAAGTCTGTATCGAGGAAGTTCAAAGGGTTTCTGGCAAAGGTTAAGGGGATAAGTGTCATGGGAAACACCATCCAGTTTGATTGGGGCAAAGCGACGCTGAGTGATATTCTGGATAAACTTAACAACTATGGTGAGCCGTTTATACTTGCGATTGACGAAGCGCAATACTTCAGGTACTACGGCAGTCGGGGCGGGAAGAGCATACAGAACCTGATTGCCTGGTCTTACGACAACCTTGAAAACATCAGGTTTCTTCTGACAGGTTCAGAAATCGGTTTCTTGTATGACTTCCTCGGTTTCTCCGATTACGATAATCCTCTTCATGGCAGATATATGAACGAGATCAGACTCCATCCGTTTAAGCAGGAGAAATCGATCCGATTTCTAAAAACCGCGCTGGAAGAGGCTGATCTAGTTGCTGTCAGGGATGAGCTGGAAGAGGCGCAAGCTTTGCTCGACGGTATCATCGGGCATCTTGTTCAGTATGGGCTTCATCGGATCAGGAAAGGTCACAAAGAGGCTCTCGAAGAAGCCCTCAGAGCTGCAAGGTCTACTTTGAAAAGCGAGCTTGCCGAGCTGAAGAAACGAAGCCCAAGGTACCTGCTGGCCCTGCAATTCATCGCTTCGGGTGCTGTGAGATTTTCTTCTCTCTTGAGAGCCTTTCAGGCCAGTGGCGATAGCGTATCGAAGTCGAGAGTATCGGACGCATTAACTGTTCTCCAGAAGATGGGCTGGATAGAGAAGAAAGACAGCAATTATGCCCTTGTTGATGTTGTTTTTGAACGTATTCTCAGAGAAGACTCTGTTTGAAAGATAAGCAGAGTGCACCGCCGGATGGACTGTTCTGATGTCGGAACCGGTTCTGGGAGCAGAACCACTCTCTGTGATCGAAATGGAAGATTTCTGATGGTGAGATTCAGTGTGAAAAACAGCCTATTGCTTCAGAAAACATCTCTGAGGAAATCTTCCTTGCCGTCGAGAATGTCTTGCGGAAGAATCAGGTTACTGCTGTTCTGGCAATCCTGAAGCCCAGGTTATACGCAGTGTCCTTAGGCAGGAAGAATTCGTTTCGGTTGCAAACACGAACGCTGTCAAGAGCGTTGAGCCAGCTTCCTCCACGAGCTACTCGCCTAGTGCCTTTTGAGACGTAGAGGTTTATCGTTCTGGATGTTGTGTATGTTGAATACCAGTCCGAACACCATTCCCATACGTTTCCACTCATGTCATACAAGCCGAGCTCGTTCTTCTTCTTTTTTCCCACCTCATGTGTCTTGTAGCCTGAATTAGTGTTGTACCATGCAACATGATCTGGATTGTTACTTCCGGAAAACTTGTATCCTCTACTTCTATTACCGCCTCTTGCGGCATACTCCCATTCTGCCTCAGTTGGCAATCTGAATCCATGGACTTTGTTGACATCTGTTGTCTTACGGCCATGTGCATCCAAGAAGCTGCCATCACCATGATAGGCAAGTGGGAGGTTCTCTTTCTCGCTGAGCCAATTGCAGTATTCAGTTGTGTCGAGCCATCCAGCATTAATGACAGGCCTCCTACCTCGTCCGAAGCCAGAATCTGAAGGTTTCGGCAGTCCCACTTCATCGCAATACTGATCGTAGTCTTCAAAGCTTACCAGGAATTCACTCATGTAGAAATCGTAAGTGATGATCACTTCATGAGCAGGTCTTTCGTTACTGTTACCGTCTCCCCATGTATCTCCCATGATGAAATGACCACGCTCAACTAACCTCATAATTGCCTCCTCCGGAAGCCCCACATCACATTGCCCAGAGCTCATCTGAAATGCTGTATGCTATAAGATCAAGAGGGTCTCAGCTCTTCAATCATATGATAGCACTTATCTGCGAGATAACCGGCATCTGGCAAAAGGAAATGAGCGGTTTTGTTCTTTGAGTGTATTGTTCTTCTGCGATGACAGAGGTTCTGTAGAAAGCTCTTGATTACCAAATATTCAGCTGTTCGAGCACAATCAGATATGGTTTCATTCATGGATCTGTGTGCAGATGATACCAAGGGTATATGAATTACCGGCAGTCTGCGGTATAGTTAACTACATAAGCGTCAAAGAATTCTCATGAAAGCAAGCTTTCTGGAGTTCTTCGAGAGGTTTCTCAAGAGTCAGGAAATGCACAGCGTATCTACAGGCTATGCGTTTACCTGCAAGAAGGGGGTAAGGATGTGAGGAAGGTTCTTTTGGTTTTGTTGGCTTTATCTCTTTTGGTTGTTCTTTCAAGCGGATGCAGAGATGATGAAGATGCGTCTACGACAAGCGCTCCGGAAGTGAAGGGAGAACCCTTCGAAGGTGAGTGGGTTAATCTTCTGGTTCCGGAAGGCTGGCAGATCGGTGATTTCCCAGAAACGCGGCAGATAAACATGCAAAAGACGGGCACCCAGATGTATGTTCTGTTGAAACTTGAAAGGGATTCCTTGAGGACCGCTGAAGGGCAGATTGACAAGTTCGTGGAAGATTATCAGAGTTACAAGTCAACGCCCACAGAGGCGGTAACATATGGAACGAACGAGTTCTTCAAGACAACATATGAGCTCGGAGGACCTCAGACTCTGCTGAAAACGGATATCGGTACATGGGATACCGGCACGACCAGTGTTGGTCATTGGCGCGCTACCGTAACTCTTCAGGGAAGAGGGCATGACACTGATGAAGGGGTGGAAGCAATAATGAACAGCCTGGTCTTCAAGGTCCCTGAATAGGAAACTCGAAAGACCATCAAGAAGTCTTCTTAATCTATCCCAAGATTGCTGATTGTAGCATCCTTGCTTCAGACATTAATTGGGGATTTTCCCAAGGGAGTGATGACAAGATGGGAATCAACACGGATGAAACGAAACTTGGCACATGGACTACCAACATGATAATGCCTGGTGGGGCAAAGTACCTGGGCAAACTAACTGTAACTGATCGCAACGTGTACTTTGAAGCGAAATTCGATTCTTCGATTTCTGGGCTTGTTTCATCTGCACTTCTTGAAGTCAAAGATGCAGACGGCATTCTGACGATCCCAAGAGATTCAATAGAGAAGATTGAACCGAAGACGAGTTTCTTTAAGAAGAAGATCAACATCAAGGTAAAAGAACATGGCGACTTTGTTGTTGACTACGGAATGTTATCCATATCCTCGATGCTTAAAGCACTTGGGGCTTAAGATTTAGAAGTCATGCTGAAGCACTCCTCTGAGTTCGAAACGGCACTCTAAGACTATTCAAGCACCTGTCCAGAAGAACCTCCAGGATACTATCTTCGGCTAATCCTGGAGAGCATCTAACGATTCTGATATCAGCGACGGAGAGTTCACAGGGTCGAATCCCCCATACTCCTTCAAATGCTACTAACGCACAAAAACCGACAGAAGTTATCAGTCAATATGATACAATACAAACATTGTCGGAAATAAGTATTTTGAACGAAGGGGGTAAGGCTATGTCTGACAAAACCAACAAGGTAGTCTATAGAGTTCAGGGAATGCATTGTTCATCTTGCGAGGCGTTAATCGAGGAAAGAATAGGCAGACTGGACACTGTTGAGAAGGTAAGAGCAATCGCTTCACAGGAAAGAGTTATCATCAAATATGGCAAGGAAGAACCTCGCCTGACATTTCTGAAAAAACTATTTTCTGACACCGAGTACAGCTTTTCTAGGTATGTCTCGCAGAAGAAGTCACCGCCAAAACTCACCCGTGTTGTGGGGCTTGCTATTCTTGTCATCATTGTGCCCGCTGCCTTCATACTACTTGAGATGTCTGGAATCGCAGGGATGCTTGACGTAACTCAATCTACTGCGCTGCCGGTTTTTCTCCTGCTGGGGCTGGTCGCAGGGGTCTCGAGCTGCGCAGCACTTGTTGGAGGGTTGCTCGTCTCGCTGTCGAAACCGTGGTACGAACTCACTGGAGACGCGAATAACCTGTTCCGCAGGATCAAACCCCACTTGTTGTTCAATATATCGAGGATTTTGTCGTATGCGTTTTTTGGTTTCCTGCTTGGCCTGCTGGGGTCGAGAGTGCATCTGTCAATGTTGGGCTCGTCCGTGCTCGTATTTCTTGTTTCCGCGTTGATGCTACTTCTTGCTCTTCAGATGCTTGGGGTGAACAAGAAGATCCTTCCGAAGATCCCCGGTACAAAAAAGATGGCTGCCTGGTTATCGAGAGTGCCTGTCATCAGGAACCGGTTTTCAGCACCGCTAATTGGTGCAGCAACTTTTTTCGTTCCTTGCGGGTTTACGCTGACAGTGCAGAGCGTTGCGCTTCTTGCAGGTAATCCTGTTCAGAGCTCTGCGATGCTTACAGCCTTTGCTATCGGGACTGCTCTTCCACTTCTCGTAATAGGAGTTGCTTCCGTCAAGCTGTATGAAAACAAGCGGTTGTCAGGAATCTTTACCAGAGCAGCAGGCTTGATAGTCATCTTCCTTGTGTTCTTCAATGTCAGCAGTCAGCTGAACGTACTGGGAGCTAACTGGTTACCGGAAACAAGATCGGCATCTGGTGTACCTGCCACCCGGGAGAGTCTTTCTCCAGAACCAGATGGGATCAATCAACTTGCCTCAGGGAAGACCGAGGACGCTGAGGAACAAGTAGCGTCAGTGGATGAACCGGATGGATTACCCCCGGTAATCAACGGCTTTCAGGTAGTAAGCATGGAGGCTTTTTCACGACGCTATTCTCCGAATCAGTTCACTGTTCGACTCGACGTTCCGGTGCGGTGGGAGATCGTTGATGCCGGTTTCAGTGGGTGTACAAACGCGATCATCTCCAGGGAACTCTTTTCTGGGCAGATTAGACTTGTGAGAGATGGTACAGCTGTAGCTGAATTCGTTCCGCAGAATGAAGGAGTGTACAGATTCAGCTGCTGGATGGGTCACGT
>PWXG01000100.1 GCA_003561215.1 Thermotogales bacterium | reverse complement strand
GAAAGACCTTTTGCAGCAAACTCGCGCCTTCTTTCGGGAGTATCAAATTCCGAAAACATGTCCCTGGAATAATGAGGGGCTTTTCCTTGCCCGAGCAGCCTGTCGTGCACTCCCTCTATCTCCTCCGGGTATGCATATACATCATAAGCCTTCCCCTCAGCCAGCAACCGGTCCGCAATTTCCCTGTAGTCACTGGTCCTCTCGCTCTGTCGATAAGGACCTAAAGGCCCGCCAATATCAGGACCTTCATCCCATGACAGTCCCATCCATAGCAAGGACTCTATGAGCTGTTCTTCATGCTCTCTTCGGGAACGTTCTATGTCAGTATCCTCAATTCTCAGAACAAGCTTTCCTCCCTCATGACGCGCATAAAGGAAGTTGAACAACGCTGTTCTTGCTCCACCTACGTGAAGGCTACCTGTCGGGCTGGGCGCAAATCTAACTCTGGTCATCGTTTTTTCCTCCTGCGTATGATTGTTTCGAAGAATAGCAGTGCGCTGATCGTCTTGCCGTCACATATTTCTCCGCACCGCACTTTTTCAAGCGCTTCGTCTAGTGTTAGCAGCACCGTCTCCAGAAACTCCCCGCTGTCAGGCGTCGGTTCGGCCACTTTTTGGACCCTTGCCAGATACAGGCTGATTCGCTCATCGGTGAACCCAGGGGAGGAACAAAAAACAGTCATCAGTTCCAGATCGCTGATGCCATAACCTGTTTCCTCCAGTAGTTCTCTTCGGGCACAATCGGCGGGATCTTCTCCTGGATTGAGTCCTCCAGCCGGGATCTCCAGCATGTACTTTTCTACAGGAAATCTGTACTGCTTCACTAAGATCACATTTTCTCCATCTAGTGCCAATACTCCAACTGCTCCCGAGTGCCTAACAACTTCTCTTGTGCTGAAACTACCATCAATAAGTTTAACATCGTGCTTTTCCACGTTGATAATCCTTCCACGAAAAAGCTCTGCAGATCGAATCGATTCCTCCATATCAATGTCCTTTCATCAAGAAAGCTAAGGGAAGCAGCTCTGACACAGTTGTTATCGTCTCGTCGTTGTCGCCCGCAAGAATGACTTCGAAATCTCCGAACTCGCGCATGAACTGTCTGCATGCTCCGCACGGAGGGGTGGGTCTTGCGGATGAAGAGACTATGGCTATAGCCCTAAAGCGTCTTCTCTGTCTTGTAACAGCTGCAACTATCGCAGAACGCTCTGCACAAATGCTCAGGCCAAACGACGAGTTCTCGACGTTTACACCCGTAATCACGTCGCCCTCTTCGGTCAGCAGAGCCGCAGCAACTGAAAATCCGGAATAAGGCGAATATGCGTGAGGTAATGCCTCACGGGCTTTCTGAATCAGGATATTCTTGGTCTTCTCGTCCAGTTTCCGCTTCTTCTCGCTCAATTTTCAATCGCACCTTCTCTATTTTGTTCTTCCCTGCTGCCAATATCTCAAAGGTGAAGCTGTCCACTCTAAGCTTCTCTCCCACTACAGGAAATCTTTCCAGGACTTCCAGCAAGAAGCCTCCCACAGTTTCAAAATCCGTGTCAGGAAAGTCCTTGTCCAACTCCCTTTCTATGTCGTTAATGGGAGTAATACCATCAACTATATACTCGTCGTCATTGATTCTCTCAATCGTTATCTCGGAATCAAGATCGTACTCGTCAAGTATCTCACCGGTGAGTTCTTCAATTATGTCTTCCATCGAAATAAGCCCCGCCGTTCCTCCGTATTCGTCAATAACAACAGCCAGATGGCTCTTCTCCTCTATAAACTCCTTAAGCAAGTCGTCAAGTTTCTTTGTTTCAGGAACAAAAAAGGCTGGTCTCATGATCTCCTTGACCGGCGTGTTGTTCAGGAGATCTTCGGTGTTGGAGCGTTCACTCATAAACTTCAGCAAGTCCTTGGCAAAACACACCCCTACTATCCGGTCTATGCTCTGTCTGAATATCGGGATCCTGGAGTATCCTTCGTTCTCAATAATCCTTAGAAGTCTAGTCAGTGGCGCGTTTTCATCCAGAGCTTCTATCTCGACCCGGGGCGTCATAATCTCGTTGACAGATATGTCTTTCAATACAAGTGCACGCTTCATGATCTTGCTTTCATCAGGCTGAAGCACGCCCTCCTGGTGACCGGTGTTCACTGCAAGAACAATCTCGTCTTCCGTAATGAACGGAGTATCAGTGACCTTTCTCCCACCAAGAAGTACGATGAACACGTTCGATATACTCAGCAGCATCTTGAGTATCGGTTCCAACACTATAGTAAACACTGCGATTACAGGCACAACTCTCTTAAAGACCTTCTCGGGGTTCTCCCTGGCGTGAATCTTTGGAGTAATCTCGCCAAAAACGAGCACGAGGAAAGTCATGACTCCTGTTACCAGTGCTGCTGCAACTCCCTCAGAGGTTTGGGGCAACAGCCTAAGGGCGAGAAGTGTTGCTACCGCAGAAGCCGATATGTTCACCAGGTTGTTCATAACGAGAACGGCTGTGAGCATTCTATTAGGCTTTTCAATGAACTTGCGTACAGTCTTGGATAATTTCTTTTCTTCCTTATTCTCAGTAATCTGTCTCAGTTTCAGCTTTCCCACTGCCATGAGAGCAGTCTCAGATCCTGAGAAGAAACCTGAAAGGTAGAGCAATCCAACCAGCATTATCGAATAAAGGATAATAGCCGATGGATCACTGTCACTAGGGGACACCTCTGGTTCTCACCTCTCTTAATCTTCGGTCCGCTTTACAGACCTCTATGTAATATAACACAACAGTATCTAATTCATCGGTAGACCACTGAATTTACAAAACATCAACCCTGGATTTCCTCAAGAATAGCACCAAAATTACATAACCGGTAGCAACGCTGTAGCCAATCCAAAATAGATTAGCAAACCGGTAGCATCGACGATCGATGTTATCAGTGGACTACTTGCGACAGCAGGATCAATTTTCAGTTTTGTCAGAACAAACGGTAGTGCGGTTCCTATGATGTTTGCAACGACGACGATAGCCATCATCGAGAGTCCCACAACAACGCCGACTTGGAATCCTCCCCTGGTAACCCCGAGAGCCCAGCTCGCAAGACCCATGCTTATTCCGAGAAACATGCCAACCGACAACTCCTTCAGAATGGTGAAGAACCACTTCCTCAGCTTCACGTCGCCGGTTGCAATCGCACGAACCACAAGTGTGGCTGACTGGGCACCGGCATTTCCCCCACTGTCGATGAGCAAAGGAATGAAAAACGCAAGTGCAATCACGGAAGCCAGTGTCTCCTCATAAGCAGCTATGACCCCAGAAGACACGAGGTTGACAAGAACGAGTATTATCAGCCATCCGATCCTCTTTCGGTAAAGTGACCATACGCTGGAGTCCCTGTAACTCTTCTTCAGCGGACGAACCGCAGCAGTCATGTGAAAGTCTTCCGTGACCTCTTCCTCAGCAATGTCAAGAACGTCATCGACCGTTACTATACCCAGCAGTATGCCATTCGAGTCGACCACAGGCAATGCAACGATGTCGTAAAGCTGTATCATTCTGACGGCCTCTTCCCGGTCTTCAGAGCCGACGATACTAACGAACCTGTAGTCCATTATGTGCTGAACACTGTCCAGGGGATTGGCAAGAATGAACTTCCTCAGTTCCAGCGCATCGAGCAGCTGCCACGATGCGTTCGTAACGTATATGACGTTAATTGTCTCACTGTCTTTTCCCATGCTCCTGATGTGTTCAAGAGCCCTACCTATCGTCCAGTCCGGTCTGACGGCCACATAGTCAGGAGTCATGAGCCTCCCGACGCTCTCCTCTGGATAGCCGAGAAGCACCCTCGCTTCTTTCAAGTCGCTCAGGTCGAGCAGATTGAGCAACCTCTGTGTAACCTGTCCGGGCAGTTCCTCGAGGAGATCTGTTCTGTCGTCAGGTTTCAGGTCAGCCAGAAGTTGCCTCGTCTCCTGATCGGTCAGGTCCATCAGTAGTGCGTCACGTTCTCTCGACTCCAGATATGAGAAGACCTCGGCTGCGAACTGCCGCGGCAGTAGCCTGAAAACGATCACTCTTCGGTTCTTCTCCAGCTCAAGCAGAAGATCTGCGATTTCAGGTGCGGGTTTCTCCGATAGATACTTACGTAACTGCGACCACTTCCTCTTTTCAACAAACTCTTCAACAATATCAAAGATATCCATAGCACCCGCTCCTTCCTTCACGGAATCCACCAGAACTCTGAAGAATCTGACTCTCTCATGCAATCTCATTTTACCACCCAGGGAGTTCCTGTTGCCGAAAACGGGTAGGTTCAAGCAAGCATGGCCACGACAGATTCGTCAACAACAATGATCATCCGACCCGTTTTCTTGGTAGTATTGTTTGAGAGGTGATCCAATGGTTGCTTTGATCGTCGCCCTGATAATAATAGGTTCGGTTGTTCTGGTTTTACTCACAGGGTACTTCCTGGCGAAGCGCGCAGGAAAACACTTCAGCTATTCCGTCCCTGACGACGGGGTGATGGTCCCTGCCGGTGACCACAGGCTCTTCTCGCTTGTGAAAGGAGAAGGCAGGCCAACGGTTGTCTTCGAGAGTGGACTGGCAGGACATACCTTTCTCTGGTGGCACATACAGAACGAGATCGCGGAAAAGACGTCCGCGGTATCTTATGACAGGGCAGAGAACGGCTGGAGCGAGAATCGTAAGGACAGGGCAACCAGCGATAGTGTGGCGTTTGAACTGAGAACAGCGCTCAGGAACCTCGGTTTTGAGGGTCCGTTTGTCTTCGTTGCTCATTCTGTCGGATCGCTCTATATTGAGCATTTTGCAAGGCTCTTTCCTGAAAGCGTTGCTGGGGTAGTTTTTGTCGACCCTCTTAGCACTGAGGTCCGTCTTCTCGACAAGGTCAGCAGCACTGCCAGCAATCGCTATGGTACAAGTGAAGCCAAGGTCAGGAGAAGTAGAAGGTCGGCGCTCCTGGCCCGCTTAGGGATCAAGGCACTGTTGAGAAAATCCGTTGAGAGAGGGTTGGGTCTTAAACGTCTGCAGCTCCCTGAACACCAACATGGGGTCCTGCTCGACTATTACCTTATTCCTAAGCCGTACGAGATTGCCGCTCGAGAGCTGGAAAATCTTCCTGAATCGTGCGAGCAGATCAGAAACCTGGGGTCTTTTCCTGAAGTGCCACTCAAGATCCTCCACCACGATCCGAAGAGATACATAGCGATGCTAATGAACAACGGTTACACCATGGAAGAAGCAAAGGAAGTAGAAGAGGTCTGGAACAAGATACATAAGGACCTGCTTGGACTCTCACCTGATTCCGAATACATCGAGGTTAAGGGAAGCGGTCACAGTATCCCTTCAGATGATCCTGAAGCAGTGGTTCAGGCAGTTATTGCGGCATTAAGATCACTTAACGAACCCGGCAACTAAGCTCATAGCGTTGATACTCTCTAGTTCTGCAAACGAGTCGTTGAGCCCCGCTCAACGGGGCTTACACGAACTGCCCTGGAGACAGGCCTGGACTTGTTTAGTCAGGCAAAGCAGATTCTCTGCAGTGAGTCTACCGGCTTCATCGATTGTCTTGACGAACAGGGGTCAGTAGAGGACCAAACTTGGCGGTAGCAGGAATACCATCAAATCCCACAACAGCACTAGTCTCCGAGAAAACTCCCGAAGAACAATGTAAAGCCCGGTGACTCGAGAAAATGTCATCGATTTCCAGCAGTATTTGTTGTCTACGCCGAATCTACACGGATTGCTCTCTCCAATTCCAACTGCCGGATCTCATTAACTGATTCTTATTACTCTTAAGCCTTTCAGATCATCTCTCCTCGCGTTTCAACGCTGCGGCACGCTCCACAAGGGTTGGATGGGAGTAGTTGAAAAGAGTGTAAAGTGGATGAGGATTAAGATTTGAAAGATTATGCTTTGCCAGGCCTTTCAGAGCTGATACTAGATGCTCTGAAGAGCCTGTGTTCGAAGCGCTATATGCGTCCGCTTCGAACTCATGCTTTCTACTTATATGATTCGTGAATGGCTCAAACAAAGTCATAGAAGCGCTAAGGAGTATCACGGTGTAGAGCAGAAAAGTGTATATCTCACTAACACCAAACGCTGATTTGACAATACTGGACTCGACGATTACCCATGCGATCAACAAGGTCCCTAGAAGAAGGGAGGCACTTAGAAGAAACCTCCTGACAATATGATTAAGCTTGCTATGCCCGATTTCGTGAGCGACTACAGCTACGATTTCGTCTTCATCGAGTTTCTCCAACAGGGTGTCAAAGAGCACGATTTTCTTCGTTTTACCCAACCCGGTGAAGAAAGCGTTTGAGTGCCTGGAGCGTTTCGATGCATCCATTAGTGAAATCCCTTTTACAGTGAATCCCGCAGATTCTGCAACCGACTCGATCCTTTTCCTTAGCGGACCCTGATCAAGCGGTCTAAGCTTATTAAACAGAGGCAGTATCAATGCAGGATAGATCCATACTGCAGCAAGCTGGAACACTATAAACACTACCCAGAGCAGGATCCACCAGTAGGAGAACGTCATAACTAGCCACAAGGAAATCGAGATTAGACCTGCACCAAGTAGTCCTGCAATCACGAGGGTTTTCAGTGTGTCAACAGCAAGAAGACCTGGAGTCATGCGGTTGAACCCATATCTCTCTTCAACAAGAAAAGCCCTGTAGATCCTGAATACGAGAGAAACCAGAAAATGTGCTCCCCCGAAAACACCGATCAACACAAACGCTTGCAATACTAATGGATCCGTCACTTCAACAGCAAAAGACTCAACGTGCCTGAAACCAAACAGGAGAAAGAAAAGACCCAGAAAGAGGGTTGCTGTCGAATGTGCAATGCCGGTTCTCGTCTTGTCGGCCGTATATGCCTTTGACTTCTCAAACTCCTCTTCACTGATATCGTCGCGAAGAATCTTGGGAACAGAGGCTTCTCTGCTAGTGGAATGCCTCAGGTTAAGTGCCTCGAGAAATATGCAGATAACGCTCGAGACAACGTATACAAGAACCACCAGAATCGCAAACCACATCCGAGATCACTCCTTGTGTTTCAGATCAGATTCTCTGTAGTCTAGTGAGAATGAGTTCTGAGGATTACGGATCACGATTCGATCAATGTCGCTCATTTGACATGAACCACTCATATAACTCCGGATTAGAATATGTGACACTCCACGAATCGTGTTCCGCGTCCGGGTAT
>PWXG01000229.1 GCA_003561215.1 Thermotogales bacterium | reverse complement strand
GGCTGTCATTGAAAGCATAACAGTGCTGTGATAGAATTCTACATACGGGGCGTAGCGCAGATGGAAGCGTGTCTGCATGGGGCGCAGAAGGTCGCTGGTTCAAGTCCAGTCGCCCCGACCAGGAATTCTCCGTTATATGATGCGATTTGGCTGAATACCAGATCGCATCTTTGCTTTATACTGATAAATGCGCATTAGCCGCCAAAAGTTCTCTTTCAGGTATCATCGAGTTCTTCCACGAGTTTGGATAGGTTTCTCTTAAGCAACTGTTTGAGTTCCTGACTGCACCCGGAGCGAGCCATTGGGCTGTAAGGGTGCTCTGTAAAGCTTCAGATGTCTCTTTTCCTTCCCTGGTAAGCTCAACGGTTACGCGTCTTTCATTGCTTGATGAACGCTGTTTCTTGACTGGACCAGCATTTTCAAGCTTCTTGAGGACAGGTGTCAGGGTACCCGAATCAAGACATAGTCTCCTTCCAGGTTCTTTCACGTTCATTTGTCCATGATTGCCCATTGTTCTTCTCGCCAAGTACATTGTGAATGTCTGACCAGAGACCTCCAGGGTAGCATCATAGTGTGTGACTGCCAATCCAGCACCAGTATATGGGCTAGTCAAGAGCTGGTCCTCGGCTTCAGCGTTGGACCTGTCTCTTGCCATTGAAACATCTTCCTTCATCGCTCTTTCGTCTCCTCGATGATCCGTTTTCAGGTCATTATTCAAAATCATGCTATCATTATCGGATAAATTAAGTCAAGTTTTAGTGAGAATCGTCCAGAACTGCAAGGGACGATCACGCGATTTCACTGAACATCTAGCCCAAACATCCTGGGTCAGGCCATTTATGAGGATTGTCTGTGAAAAACGTTAATTCGATGATCACTCTTTATCGATAAGGTTCACGTATTCGAGCATGTAAGCCATGTATCCTTTTGCATACGATGCTACTTCTGTGATCAGTTCGATGGTTAGTTCGTCGAGTCTTTCTGTCTTACCGCTCGCTGCAAGTTCGTCGAAAAAAGCCAGCGTGAAGTCAAGCTCGTAGTTAACTTCAAGAGCCCCAGAGGTGATACCTCGAATCTCATAGTAGATATCAGAGAGCCTGTCTCTGGCGAAACTCCTCTGGGCTTCAGCAGCGTAGAAAGCGTTCTTAAGCTCGTGAGCAGGAGCCTCCAGAATGGCGCTAACGAAGGGCTCATATTCTCGATACAGTCTGTAGCCCAGATAGAAGTCATAGAAGTAGTGGTAGTTCATAAAGGTGTTAAACCACTTCGAAAAATTGAAAGGGAGTCTTAGGAGCTCAGCGACAGGTGCAGGAAACGTGTGAAAAGGTTGTCCGATATCCTGAAGGTAATGTAAGCTCCATGCCATAAACCTGAGGCCCCAGTAATGATCACTTCTTTCCCACGCCTGTTTAGAGAGCCGCGTGAGGTGATCTACTCTGTTGGTAGTTTCACCGAGTCTCAGAAAACCAAGCCTGAAGTCCATATGCCTCCAACCCTGGCTTCCTCCTGTCAGTCCCTGAAGTGAACACAGCTCGAGTTCCCTATCCATTCCCATGTCAGGTTCCACAGAATAAACAACCAGGATCTGCCACGCTGGAGCTCTACCGTTTTCGGGAGGTAAATTATCGTAGACAGGCATGAATATAAAGCGATCTTCCTCCGGCACAACAGTTGATCCCAGATAATCGTCGAACGTGACAGTGGGGTTGTACGGACCAGGATCAAGGTCCTCGTAAACATACCCGGTTATCTCCACCTCTCGTACCAGACCACCCATAATGTGTTTGATGGAGAAGTATGTTATTGCATCATGACCAGACCACGATAGAAGAGCAAGACCCACCAAAAGGTATAAGAACAGAATCACCGGCTTCTTCACTATCTCACCTCTTTGGATATGCTATCATGAAACTTGCATGAATAGAGTATCCAGCGATTTCAGTTGCATATACCACATAATGGTCAAATTCTTTAGAAAAGGAAGGAAAAGTCCTGAGAAAGCTGTTTTCCGTGATGAAAACACGAACCACGTGAACGGCGACCTATGTGGAATCATTCATGATCTTGACCGCATAAAGGATCTTGGATTCGACTCGGTCTTTCTAAGTCCGATTTTCAGAAGCGAATCGACTCACGGGTATGACGTCGTTGACTACTTCAATATCAGCCCGCATATCGGGACAATGGAAAACTTCAGACTGCTTGTTAGAGAGCTTGAAAAGCGACAGATGAAACTAATGCTGGATGTCGTTCTAAACCACGTTTCAAAAAGGTTTGACTGGGGAAGCGTTCCCAAAGGATATGACCCTCGTTTTGAAGAACCAATGACCAGGGAAGAGCTTGGTTGGTCAAACCACTTCTCATTCTGGAACAACAATGATTCAGAGACCAGGAGGTTTCTACTTGATGTGTGCAAGTTCTGGATAGACAGAGGGGTGGAAGGCCTGAGGATGGATTATGTAAGAGGTGCATCAAGAGACTTCTGGAGGTTCTTGTACAGAAATCTCAAGACATATTGCGAAGATGTTTTCATCCTTGGAGAGAGCTGGAACGACCGTGGCAATGACCTTGAGAATCTTATCGAAATCAACAATTATTCCTTCTACGAAGGGGAAAGACTTTTCGACAGTCTGCTTGACTTCCCTCTCTTCTACAGACTAACTGAACTGGACAGAGACACCGCTGCAGAGTCTATTGGGCAATTGCTGTCTCTGGCTCAAGAAGGGACAGGCATCCGCACGACGAGATTCCTGGACAATCACGATCTTCCAAGGATAATTGACATGCTGCAAGGTGACTTCAATACCCTCAGATTAGGGTTGGCAATAATCTACGCTTTATCAGGCCATGTAATGGTTCTTTATGGAACAGAGATCCCCCTTCATTCGGCCAATCTTGACGATAAGCTCTGTAGTCGAGTTCCGATGAAGTTTGGAAGCACGACCGCCCTCTCTGCTTACCTCAGGGCATTGGGAAGACTAAGGAAGAACAATAAGGCTCTCAGGATGGGGGATTTCAGTATAGAAAGAATCGAAAAAAACCTGCTGGTCTTCCGAAAGACATTCTCAAGAGAGTCTTTAATAGTAGTCTTGAACACAGCCTACGACAAGGTATTTGAATCGCCGTACAGAGGAGAAGTTGTTTTCCGGAGCGACGGCTCAAGCTCCTCCACAATTGTCAGTCCACGAGGTCTCCTTGTTCAGAAAGAGTGTTGATTTGTCTTTGAGCTCCGTTCGATTAAGGCTAAAATAGCTTGTGGAAGCACTTGGGGTGAATGCCTTGAAACGCAAGGAATGGTTGAAGCATCTTGAAACAAGTAACGCCTTCAGAAGGTTTTCGGATGATGCTTACGACTATGAGCTGGAGAACCTGGTCAAGGATTTCATGTTGAGGTTTGCCACTAAGCTCTCAGCAAACTCGATTGTGGTTGACCTTGATTGCGCCGCACGAAGTCATTGGGAATATCTGAGCGAGTTAGATCTCAAGATACTTGGCGCAAGTGACAAACAGCATGAAAACGAAGGCTTCTCATTTGATGATTGCAGGATACTGAGCGCTAGTCCTGATGAGTTCAACTTTGTCAATGCTTTTGATGGCATCCTTTCGCTCCGCTTTTTCGAGGGCGTCTTTCCTGAGTACTGGTCCAGGACCCTCAGAAAGCTCCACCTTTCTCTCAAGCCTGGTGGTGTTGTCTTTCTTCTGAACGCTGTCAGCGAAGAGGGACCTGCATACGAAAATTTCAGAGACCTCAGGAGCCGCGGTTTGCCTGTAGTAATGGGAGAGTTTATTAATGAGCAAAGCAGCTTATATAGTTTTCGGCCTTTGGCAGACTGGGCAAGACACTGGATAGCAGGCGCAGGCTTTTTCGTTGTCCAGGAAGCAGAGAAAAAAGAGTTTCTCTTCTCATTGGTAAAGCGATAGCGGTTTCTCTCGCACTATATCGGCCTCCAGCTTTGCTGGAGCGTATTTGGTTACTCTGCGACAAGCAGTCTTTTCACGGTGTTCCGTTTCGGTAGTGGGGCGAAGAGAGATCCGTAGACCATGGACGATATGTTGGCTACGCTGGAGATCGGTGAATCTTAACGGAAACCAAAAGGAAGAACAACTCTGAAAAAGGGGGAGGTTTTGTCGATGCGGTTTTCAGAGGAAAGAAAATTCCTGAAGGCTTTGGAATGGAAAAGTGTCAGGGATGAGGCTGACCAGAGAAAAGGAGTGACCGCGCCGCCACTGCAGAAACGGGTACCTAATGGAGCTGAACTCATGAGACTGCCTGATTTCAAGACTCTCGATCTCGACTCGCTTTCTCTTGCAAAAGCAATTGCAGACAGACGAAGCATTCGGGTATTCGACGAAAGAGAGATCACGCTTGAGGAGCTTTCTTTCCTATTGTGGGCGACCCAGGGAGTGAAAGAGGTGATCCGTGACGGGGCAGCAACACTTAGGACCGTCCCTTCGGGGGGTGCGAGACACGCATTTGAGACGTATGTTTTTGCCGGAACGATCCAGGGACTCGAGCAGGCAGTGTACAGGTACATACCTCTTGAACATGCCCTGTACAAGTGCTTTGAAGACAAGAATATGCCTGAAGAAATCGCAACTGCATGTCTTGGGCAGAAATTTGTCGCTTCAGGATCAGCGGTCTTCTTCTGGTCGGTAATACCCTACAGGGCAGAATGGAGATATGCTTCAGTATCTCACAAGATGCTCGCCATCGACGTTGGTCACGTCTGCCAGAACCTCTATCTGGCATGTGAAGCCATTAACTGCGGAACGTGTGCAATCGGGGCTTACGATCAGAAGGCGGTTGACAGCCTGCTCAGACTTGACGGCGAGGAAGAATTCACGGTCTATCTTGCTCCGGTGGGCAAGAAGAAGGTCAACACCTAAGATGGATGTCTTCTCTGGACTAGCGAGACACTGCGACGAAAGGAGTTGAGTCTTTCTTGGATTACCTTCTTGGAGTAAACTACTGGTCTCGGAGCGGTGCGCTCTTCATGTGGGAAGAAGAGAACTGGAACCCTCAGATTGTAGAGGAAGAGGTATTGCAGATGAAGAGGCTCGGAATGAACTGCTGCAGAAGCTTCATCTTCTCTCCGACATTCATGAGTGAGGCAAACAGAGTCGATGAAGATCATCTGAAACGTTTTGACGAGTTTCTGACGATCTGCGAGAAGCACTCTCTTTCAACCATTCCAACATTCATTGTGGGCCATATGTCAGGACAGAACTGGGATTTTCCGTTCAGGAACGGACGAGATCTCTATTCTGATGAGTTCATGATTAGGCAGCAGTGCTTACTCGTCAAGAGGGTAGTTGAAATCTGCAAAAGCCGTTTCGGGGTGCGGGCGTACTTGCTAAGCAACGAAATGCCACTCTACGGAGGTAATGGAGCTGTCACGGATGTTATTTGGTGGGCAGAGAAACTCGTTGAGGCCGTGAGGGCAGAAGATCCCGACAAACCTGTTGGTGTTGGAGACGGTTGTTGGAACGCTTTTGGAGGAAACAACGGATTCGATCTCAGGGGATTATCTGAGATCGCTGACTTCTTTGGTCCTCACATGTATGTGAGCGAACCCGACACTTACAGACACTCAATGATCGCAGAGCTGTTGATTCGTTTTTGCAAGAGGTACGGGCTTCCCGTGATCATGGAGGAGTTTGGTGCTTCATCATCTCATGCATCTGACGATGCGGTGGCCCTCTATTATGAAGAAGTCTTCTTCAATACCTTCATGGCAGGGGGAAAGGGTAATCTCTCATGGTGTCTGAGTGACTTCCCTTATGTGGATATTGAGCCTTATGTCCATCATCCCTTTGAACTGCGGTTCGGGATCCTGGACGACAGGGGAAGAGAAAAGCCTGCTGCTCTGAAATTCAGGAGATTTGACAAGTTCTTGAAGGAGTTCGGTCAGTACAGACCGTTAAAGGCCGAAGCAGCCATAGTTGTTCCGAGTGCCTACAACGAGAGATTTCCCTTCAGCAATGAGGACTTTGCTGAACAGCGAGGGGCGTTCCTGCAGTGCGCGGTACTGGCTAGTAAGGCCGGGTTTGACGTAGATTTCGTCGATGAGGATTCTCCCGGGTCCTGGGAAGATTACAAACTGCTGCTCTTGCCATGTGCCAGAAGATTGCTCGCTACCTCATGGGATAAGCTACTTGACTTTGCTTCCGGTGGCGGGACAGTCTACTGGAGTTACTATGCAGGCAGCTCTTCTATACAGCAAGGAACATGGATGCAAGATGTTGAAGCCTTCACGGGGAGCAAGTTTCACAGAAGGTATGGATTGCCTGACTTCGTAGACGATTCCTTCAAGGTTGAGCTCGATGGCAACATCTGGGAGGTACGCTGCGGCAGGGGATCAAATGTATGGGAGCGATCCATACTAAGGGTTACTCCTTCAGACAATGTGAACGCTGAGAGAATCGGCGAAGACCTCTGGTATATTCAGAGACCCATGGGTAGTGGGAAGGTTCTCTTCGCGAATTTCCCTTTTGAGCAACTGCTTTCGGTAGTTCCGAGTGCTAACGATTACGATCAGTCTTTCCTGCTATACAGGAGGATTGCACAAGATACTGGCGTGGAGGTCTCTCATACGGACAATCCTATGATCAGAGCACGTCGCTTGAGGCGTGAAGAAGAGGTGAAAGTACTTATTCAGAACGTGTCCTGGGAAGCTCAGGGCTGTTCATCGATTACTGCCAGCGGCAGAAAGAAAAAGATAGAGGAATGCATAATGGAACCAAAACAGACGATAATACAGGAATGGGAAACATGAAGCGGAAAGTGCAGCACATTGACTGCATTGGTGAAATCGTTTCCCAAAGTAGCGTAGGGGCAGAACATCGTTCTGCCCTATTCAACGAATGATGCCAAACCAAGGGCATAATGGTATTATGCCCCTACCATAAGTGATGAAACGCTTATCCAAAGTAGCGTAGGGGCAGAACATCGTTCTGCCCTGTTCAACAAATGATGCCAAACCAAGGACATAATTGTATTATGCCCCTACCATAAGTGATGAAACGCTTATCCAAAGTAGCGTAGGGGTAGAACACTGTTCTGCCCTATTCAACGAATGATGCCAAACCAAGGGCATAATGGTATTATGCCCCTACGCCACGAAAAGCAGCAAAACCAGCTGCGAAGAGAATCACGGAAGACCATCGTGAGAAGCGAATCGACGAGAACCACGTCGAGAAGTTGATGCCCAGGAACGGGGCAGAAGCGC
>PWXG01000027.1 GCA_003561215.1 Thermotogales bacterium | reverse complement strand
GGAGCAAACGATGCTCCGAACGATATTCCCATCGTTGCCATCGCTCCCTGTTTTGCCCAGTTCACATCAAAGAGCAATCCGACCCAGCCAAGCAGGAAGACCAGGTGACATATATAAATAATGTTGTGAAGGTTATTCGTAGTTACATATGTTATCGATCCGTCAGGCTGTCTGTGGTACTCCAGATCGAAGAGGTCAAGATTGAAGCGCTGGTTAGGGCCTTCGTATACACATTCCCTCCATTCGAACAACCATCCGTTCCATGTCATGTAGAAAAACGATATCATTATCCACAAGAACATAAAGAAGAGCCCGGCTTTTCTCTCGAATTTCCTTTTCCTGATCTCTATCAGCTCCGTCCAGCATTGGTGTAAAGATTGTTTTCCCGTTTCGGGAAATGGTACAAGGCGATCAGTTCCAGGAAGAGTGCCAGAAAAACGAGACGCATTGTCGCCCTCCGAAATAATATGAGTAAGCCCGATCTTTTTCTTATGGTATCACAACAAGGTGCTGTTTCACGACCTGGAAAATGCATGAACGCTTGCTGATCAAAACGATTTTACCTGCCGATTCTTTTTTGAATTGCAAGCTGGTTGGGAGTTGTAGTCTTTTGTTGCCGAATGTATAATCTAACGAGTGCGAAAGGGGGTAGTTCATGAAAGACTCTGTCTTCATTCATCATTCTCTTGCTTATGATTTTTTGACAAGCATCTTCAGGGTAAATACCAATGAGCTGATGCTGAGAAGGCTCGGAAGACAACAATGGGTGTCTGATCTGAAACCTTCTGCCGACATGATCGAGTGGATTGAAGAGAGCCGAAGGAAGTTCACTCTGGACATACAGGAGAAGCTTGATCTTTTCTTCGATCCGGAGACCTTCTATGGGCTTTGTCTTCTGAGAAACATAGCAAGTGCCCGACTCAACAGTGTGCAGGATTTCCTGGTGTACATCGGTTCGATGAGTACTAAAGAGCTACTAAAGAGATTCTTGGCAACAGGCTTTGGAACACTAAAGGTCAATCCTCAGGACGATGCAACTATAGAAAGGCTTCTCACAGACGACAAGGAAGCTCTGGTTTTCGCGGTGGACAACATGCCGGTTCCAGCCAGACAGAAAGTCGCTCTGCTGGATATGCTTTCTGATCCACAACAGGTCAAAGATGATCTGCTGTACTTACTCGAATGGTACATGGAGAACATCTACTCAGACATTGCGCCTGTTGCAGAAAGAGTCATAAAAAACACGGAGCAGGAATTCAAAAAGGAAATTGAAAATCAAGGTCTTGCATTTGTCGAAGAGCTTTCCGGGGTGAAATACGAGAGCAAACCGAGAAAGGTCATAGTAGCGATTGGGTATCACTACGAGTTCGCAAAGATCTCGGCTATAGCGGGGGAGACAGAAGAGGACATATTTGTTTTCGGCTACAGATTTTCGGAACTTGCAGACTTACAGAAGAAAGCGAGAGTAACCCCTTCCCCTGTCTTCGGTGCTCTTTCGGACAAGACAAGAATGCAGATCGTGAAGTTGTTGTCCGACAAGGACTCGAATGCAAGAGAACTCCTGACGTCCTTGAGGCTTACCAATGCCTCGTTGGGTGAGAGTCTTGAACAACTCGTCAGAAGCGGTCTGGTAACCATCGTCAGAAAGGCGGATGGTATTGTCTACAGATTGAACAAGGACTGTCTGCATGCCTCTGTTGAGAGTTTACTCGCTGAGATCGGAAACCAGTGACCCACAAAAGAGACCAGTCCACTGAGGTTTTCTCGAAGAAACAGGCCAGTCTGCGGATGATCTCCCGATCGTTCCCGGGAGACTATCTTATGATGCCGCCAGGGAACCTATTTGTGCTGTAGTTCCAGCAACGATAGCTTGTTGTGCATGCTGTCTAGGAGAAGATAGAATGGGGCGAATCCCTGTTGCTCTCCATTCATCTCCCAGTAGATCAACTCGAAATACTCGTTCAGCGGTTCCACATAGAACTGGATCACTACCTCGAATTCAAGATCACCTATATACAGATATCCAACGCACTCAACTATGTCGAGTCCGTCGGTCGATATGAAGAAGTCCCAATAGGAATAATCGAAGTATATATCAAAAGAGCTACCGATGAGCATTTCGGGGAATATGGAGAAAGAATCCTCTCGAACTATGTTCTTCGGATGATAAAAGATTCTATCCATCATCTCGAGATAATTGCTGTAGCTTGCGTACAACTCGCCGATTTCCATGTAGTAAGCCTCAAAAGTCTCGCTGTCGAGGTCAACAAAGAACTCCAGGTATACTTCCACAGGTTCCTCGCCATATTGTGCAACTCCCATGAAGTAGACAAAAAGATCCCCTTCTTCGGTGTAGAAGTAGTCCCAGAAGAAGTCATGAAAGAAACGTTCAAAAGCCTCTCCCACACTAGGGTATGGCCAGTCATAGAAGTAGCCGTCTTTCACGATATATACCGCGTTGATTCCGGGATCCGAAAGGAAAACCTCGTCAAGCAACGGCCACAGATAGTCGAGACTTCGCTCCCTTCCGGCAACACGCCACGCGACAGTCTCAAAGGTCTCTTCCTTGAGGTTGACCAAGAAAACGATCTCTATCCTGCTCGTTTGACCTTCGTATAAGGCCGTGCCGGAAAACCTTACGAGATCCTGGTCTCCTCTTCTGGAGTAAGTCCATGAGGCATCGTCGAAGTACGTTGCGAAGGTTTGCCCCACCAGCAGATCCGGATGTGCGTAGAAACTGCCTAACCGAATGACATCAAGTACTTCTTCTTCGTAAGTCGCCCCGAACAATTCTTTGGGGATCAGCAGGATACATACTACAAGGATCACAAAGACAGAAACCTTAATCATCGATCTCATAAAATACCTCCTCATGTTTGTCATCTGTCTTTCGGGCTGTTTCATGAAAGAATACCACGATGCTACCCTGTAAAGAAACACGGAAAGACAGTGAATTGTATAGTTGGGAAGAAATCCTGATTCGCTAGCTGGAGGTTTCGGAATGATGCGCGTTCTGCAATTCAACTCTTCGTCCTGCACGGAAGCATTTCTTCAGACATGATCACAAGACGAAACGCTCTACTCAGTCAAGACTCTGTCCCAATAGTAAGTGTGATAATCCTTCTTCTGGAGTTCGAATTTGACCTGGTAGTCGATGATCTCTTTCCACATCAGAGCGCTCGATGAAGGGATGAAACTTATAGGTTCCGCAGATTCTGTGCCAAAGATGTTTTCATTGTTCAACTCGATGCTGGACCTCCTGATCCTGTCGAATTCGAGCGTGAAGTCACCGATCATGGCATATCTTGAGTAGATTCTTGCGTAGCATTCTTCGCCACGGTACCTGACAACGTCTTCGATCGGAAAATCCACTACCATAACATCAGGCAAGATTTTTCGGTGAGCGCCAATAATGAAATCGACCGACGGCTTGTACCACTTAAGGTCGCACGAGGTACAATGGACCGTACGCTTGTTTCCCCTGATAGTGCCGATTTTGTGACACTGTGGACACCGCCAGAGCAGCCGATGTATCCCCCGATAATCTCTATAAGGCAACTTGTAAGTAGGGTCTTCCTTGTTGAAGCAGCGTTCAAGTGTTTCTTCGAGGTGCGGATCATCGTGCTCGATAGGGTCGCAGAACTCGACCGTCGGGGAAGCGAAAAAGCTTGGCTTATCTGCCCACCGGGGCCAGAGCCGCTGTATCCCGTAGAATTTGACAGGAACAACAGGTACACGAAGCATTTTCAGTAGTTTCCAGATTTCCTTCCTTATGCAGATGGGTCTTCCGTCCCAGGTCCTGGCAGCTTCGGGCGCTATTCCGACGGAGTAACCACTTCTGACCGTTTTGAGTAACTCTCTCATGGGAGGCATATCTACTTTGTATCGCTTCACCGGGATCACACCCATACCTTTTAATAGGGGCACCTTTTCGAAGACCAGGTTCGTTCCGATGAATCTGAAGTACCTGTTCATGGCGTATAGGACAAGGGGTCCGTCGAAGTGACTCTGATGAATTATCGCCAGGGTGACGGGTTCGTTCTCGTTTACCGCCTTTCTGTTCTTCACACGAGAAGGTACCAGGAACAGCACCAGCAACTTGAGAATCGAGGTCGCAAGCATGTACTGCCAGGATATACACGTTGCATGGTCAAAGAGATAACGCCTGCGCAGAGATGGGACAAACGAGGGAACCTGTATTCTGTATTCCTCATAGCCTCTTTCGATGTTCAACCGGGCCTTTTCGATGAGAAGCGCAGAAAAGGCAATTAGAACCGGAGATATCGCCGCTGCAAGAATGATACCGTGGAACCCCATGAACAACAGCGCTAGTCCAAAAATGACTGTCACAGCCCCCATCGTGACCGGGTGTCTTATAAACCTGTAAGGACCGGAACAACAAAGCCTGCGAGTCTTGTCACTTTTCAGGTATAGAGATCCGGTCAGACGTCTCAGCAACAACGAGTAAAGGGCCAAAAATGATCCGGTAACCAGAAAGACCCAGCCCATGTCAGTTCAGTCCTCCTAGCACGAACCTGTTTCCTGGACCGTCTGCTGGCCCTACCCTCACGGTAAGGCCTATGACATCACAGATCTTCCTTACGAGCGACAGTCCGAGTCCATATCCGTTAAGATCTGTTGTTTGATCGCTTCTGTAGAACCTGTCGAATATCCTTTCCCTCTCCTTGTCGGGAATCCTGGGTGCAGAGTCTACTATCACAAGTTCACCCGTTTCCCCAAACCATTTGACCAGAACAGGTCCCCTCCTGCTGTGCTTTGTGGCATTATCGAGAAGATTTGACAGAACGATTCCGAAAAGAGTTTCATCAGTGGTCACCTCTACTGAGGGAACGTCTACTTCAATCTGGGAATAAGCGTACCTCGCAAACGGCTCAGCAGCTTCATCGACTAGCTTCTTCAGATCCGTTGTCTTTATGTCCACGTGTTGATCTGCCATTGAGAGGAACATCAGTGCCTCAGATATGCCCAACAAGCTCTGGGAGGTCTTCAAAATGTTTGAGGCGGCCTCTTTGACAACTCGCGGATCGTCTGCCCCCCACCGGAGTATAAGCCTGGAAAAGCCCATGATTGATGTCAGAGGTGAACGGATTTCGTGTGCGACATCGGAAGAGAACTGTTGCTGACGCTTGTAGCCATCCTCAATCTTTGAAAGTGCGTCGTTTATCGATTCATGCAGCCTGTTAACTTCGAGAGACGATCCCCTGGTCAGGAGTCTCTGTGATAGATCACTCACCATTAGTTGCTGCAGCATTTTCGAGGTCTCCTTCAGTGGTCTGGATATTCGCTTGCCAAGGAGAATTGCCAGTCCTGTTGTTGCTGTTATTGCAAGAATAAACGCAACGATCATGACACTTCTCAGGCTGGACAGGTATATGTCAAATTCTGACATCTTAAGACCGAGCAAGAGAGCACTGTCGTCATCTCTAAAGCCAAAGAGCAAGTATGAAGAGGTGTTGGAGCGGATAATTGTTGAACCTTCTCTAAACTCGGGAGGATCAATCATATCAGGATTCTGTATGATCTCGTTGTTGAAGGAAATGAAGAGATCCGGGACAACTCTTCTTGCCATTTGACCATGACCTACCACCGGACCTCGCATCATAGGACCTACCGACAGACTTCTGCGAACCTCCTGGAAGTAGCGGCTCACAAATACTTCTGAAGTGAAGCTGTATATCATGAAGAACGAAAACCAAAGAACAATCATCATGAGCAACACGAAACCAAGGGTCATCTGCAGGGACATTGAGAGCGGTCTCTTACCTGACAACGTAACCAACACCTCTAACGGTCTTCAAATGTCTCGCTGCATCCTTAAGCTTTTTTCGGAGATAGTTGACGTAGACCTCCACCACATTTGGATTTCCCCAGTCCTCATCGCCCCAGACCTCCCTAAGGAGGCGCTCTTTCGAGAGCACTATTCCGGCGTTGACCAGGAGTATTCTCAGGAGTTCAAACTCCGTCTTACTAAGGTCTATCTGTTCGTTTCCAACCAGAAGTGTTCTGCTACTAACAGACATCTCAATCTCCTCGAATATCAGTGTATCTGCGTGTCCTGTCCTCCTTAGTATAGCTTCAATCCTTGCCAGGAGCTCTTCGATCTCAAACGGTTTGGTCAAATAATCATCTGCGCCACTTTTCAAGCCACGCACACGGTCTCTAAGGTCTCTCCTGGCAGTGAGCATGATTACGGGGGTCTCATGTGAGATCTCTTTCAGCTCCTCGAGGATGGAAAAACCGTCCATTTCGGGCAGCATCACATCTAAAACAACGAGCTGAGGCGCAAGCTTCTTGAAAAGCTCCAGCGCAGTTGCACCTGAGGAAGCTTCACTCACCAAATAGCCTTCATGTTCCAGCTCCATCTTCAGGAGCTTGCTGATGTGAATGTCATCTTCAATCAGGAGTATACGTGCTTTCATGTTTTCTCCTTTTCCGCGCGGTTTTGCTGAATAGCGAAAGCGATCCAAGCAAGATCCCCAGTCCCATTACTATCAACCCAAGACCTTCGATGATTGCCACCATCTCCCCCAGTAAAAGCATAGCAAATAGGAAGGCAAAAGCAGGTTCACCTACATAGACCAGCGAAGCTCCGACAGAACCGACAAACCTCTGGTACTTCAGCTGTGCGGTGACGGCATAGATTGTTGCAAACACAGCTGTAAAGAGTGCAGTGAACACTATGGCAGGTGTAAGGAAGACTTCGCCAGGGATGATCGGAATAAACGCCGCATTGATAACTGCAACCATGACCAGCTGCGGGAGGAGCATCGATAGTTCATCTCCGGTGCTCTCAAATGTGAAGTGAGTGATCAAGACAACGTGCAATGCAAAACAAAGAGCACAAAAAGCGGTCAACAAATCCCCGACATTGAGTCCACCACCGGGGTTGGTTATCAGGTAGAGACCAAGAAGCGAAATAAGCAGGGCCGTTACCTGTATAGCGCGCGGCGTCTTCTTCTCAATCAGTGGCGACAAGACTGCCACCAGACCAACATAGAGTGCTGTGATGAAACCGCTTTTCGAGGCCGTGGTGTATCTCAGCCCCCATGTCTGAAAGAGATATCCTCCAGAAAGAAACAGCCCCAGGATGATCCCTTTGAACAGACCGTCTACCTTCATCCGCTTCCTGAAGAAGGGAAACAGCAGTAACACCATAATAGCGATGAAAAAGCGCAAACTATTGTAAAAAGCCGGAGACAGGTCCTCCAGGATCGCTTTTTGCATCGGGAAGGTCATTCCCCAGAAAACTACCACCAAGAAGAGGTT
>PWXG01000120.1 GCA_003561215.1 Thermotogales bacterium | reverse complement strand
TGGACGCTCTTCTCATCTGTGAGAAACTAGCAGAGTCGACGTTGAGAATATCAACTTCGACCAGGATCTCATTGTCCCAGGCAATCATTGTGTTATCAACTACTTCAGCATTTTGGGGTAGCGCTCCCTTTGGTCTTATCACCCTGTGGGTTCCAAACGGGCATCCTCTTTTCATCATCTTGCTCCAATCCCCAGTATCTGCCTGGCTTCGTCCGGCGTAGCGATTTCCCGCCCAAGCTCAGTTGCGATCCTTGCAATTCGCGAAACGAGTTGAGCATTGGAAGACGCCGGCTCACCTTTGGCATAGTAGATATTGTCTTCAAAACCGACACGCACGTGCCCTCCCATAGCAATGGCGTGCACAGCAAGGGGCAGTTCGAAGCGCCCGATTCCTGCAACTGTCCAGGTAGAGTCCGATGGGAGCGAACACACAAGGTAAACGAGGTCTCTTACATCACCAGGTATTGCTCCCGGAACACCCATCACGAGATCGAAATGTATCGGAGAATCGAGCAGCCCCTTCTTGACCAGTCTCATCGCGTTGGCAATCATACCTCTTTCGAAAACCTCTATCTCAGGTTTTATGCCTCGTTCTTTCATCTCACTGGCGAACTTCTCAATGTGACCCAACGGGTTGAAAAACACATCTTTTCCGAAGTTACAGGTTCCTGTTGAAAGCGTAGCCATTTCGGGGTTTGTCTTAAGTGGTCCGACCCGTTCCTCGAACTTGTGCCATACCGCCCCGCCTGTCGACGGTTGGAAGATGATGCTACACCTTTCCTCTATCCTGTCCTTTATGATCTGGTATGTTTCCGCGTTCTGTGTCGGCTTGCCGCTGTCATCCCTTGCGTGAACGTGCACGATCGACGCTCCTGCCAGGAAGCACTCGTGGGCCGCGTCGGCGATTTCGTCGGGCGTGATCGGGAGGTTGGGCTGCTGTTCCCTGGTTACCTCCGCGCCAGTAAGCGCTGCTGTGATGATCAGCTTGCTCATTCCTTCACTCCCTCGCTCGTCTCTGTTTTTCGATCGGGACCACGCACACTCCCGTGGCTCTACAGACAACCTCGGGGTCTTCCAGAACATCAGCAGCAGAATCGGAGATGTCTTTCCTGCATGAAATGACCTTTGTTGCCACAAACTCCATCTTGCGTGATGTCCTTCCCTCGCCTGTTATGCGCCCTGTAGCTTCTACATAGTCCCCGGCGAAGACGGGGTGAAGGAAGTCAACGCTTTCATAGGCTCGAAAAAGACCTTCATCTCCGTCTCTTCTAATGAGAAGCTCGGTCGCAACATCGCCGAAGAGCTGAAGGATCTTCGCCCCGTCAACAAGCTCACCGCCATAGTGCGCATCGTGAAGACTCATTCTCACCCTGATCGTCACTTCATGCATGTTACTCCCTCCTAAGAGTTTTGCCCTGTCAGATCAATCATAACCGAGCCCCCTGAGCAAAACAACACCGCCAGGTAATCCTAGATGACAGCAGAATCCGGTCTATCTGCATCCTGTCGGTTACCCCATTTCATGCATCAGGCTTTCAAGGAAAACCTTCACCTCCGTGTGATTTCTGAACACTCTTTCTGCAGAGCTGAGATCAAGTTGGGCGTTATGCTGGTGCCTGATGGCGATCACTCTCATGCCTGCCGTCAATGCGCTACTTATACCCGCCGGAGAGTCTTCGATTACAAGGCACTCTTCGCATCTTACACCAAGCATTCGAGCGACCTTGAGGTATATTTCCGGGTCTGGTTTGGAGTTGACTACCTGGTCCCCTCCAGCAACTGCATCGAAGAAGTCCGAGAAGTCGAATGTATCAAGGAATCCCTTGATGATGGTTGCTTTTGTTGACGAGGCAATCCCCATACGAACCTTTCCTGAAAGATAATCAAGCAGTTCTTCCAGTCCCGGTATTGTTTTCAGGCAACGGCTTGCTCTATCCAGAAACTCCCGCTCGTACTCCAAACCGAACTGCTCCGGGCTCACATCCGCTCCGGACACTTCAACCGCGACTCGCTGGGATTCGTCCATTTTCAAGCCCATTTGGCGCTCAAACAGCTCTTCTGTCACTCTGCCTCCGTATCGTTCGACAAGACTGATGCACGCATTACGATACAGTCCCTCAGAATCAAATATGACACCGTCCATATCAAATATGACTGCTTTCGGCATTTCTTCCTCCTTTCAGCATAGCAAGCCTATTCTAACACGCACCAGGTTATTAATTCGGGCATCTGTTGTTCTTGATAAATAAGATTTTGATTCCTGGCAGGTGAGATGAGCGTTTTTGCCTTAGAATTGATACAGGAGTGATCAAAATATGTCCAGAAAAAGCAAGGCTTTTGGCAAGTACCTTCGTAAACATTCAGATAACCCCGGCAGGCTTCAGAAGCGACTGAAGTACGGCATGTCTTTCGAACACTTTCGCAGAGCCGTGGTTGCTACAGTTCGCCCTGGGAAATATTCTACCATGATAGATTACCTCGCCATGAAGCAGGTCGCTGCTTCAATGGGAAGTGGAGATCGCGCGCTGGTGAGTCTTTTGGCGCCTTCGGAAATCCTTCTTGCAGCAGGGATCCTTCCTGTATCGGCAGAGTCTCTCTCGGGGGTTCTTTGTGCTCTGACGTTGGAGGATATCGCACTGACGCGAAGCGATGAAATGTCCTTGTCACAGACCCTCTGCACATTCCATAGAGCCTCTGCAGGCGCTTCTTACTGGGGGATCTTCCCTCCTCCGGGTTTTGTCCTGGCAACAACTACACTCTGTGATGGAAATCCCGGGACTTTCGGAGCGATTGCAGACCAGTTGAGCAGCCCCTTTTTCCTTATAGATGTGCCAAGGGGCTGCAAGACTGAATATGTCCCCTATGTGGAGGAACAACTAAAAGAGTTCATCTCGTCTCTTGAAAAAACCACTGGAAAGCGGTTTTCGCTTGAGAGGCTCGCTGAGATCATTGCAGTCGAAGAGCAAACACGCCGTATTCTTACAGAGAATATGGAATCACTTGGCAGACAGCCTATCCCCCTCGAGCTCTTCCAGGTTGCAAACAGTGTGGTGGTCTTGCACACTCTTGCCGGTTCCAGGCAGTTGCTGAAAGCAGCTAAGGCCATGGCACGAAGAAACGGGAAGCCTCTCCTGCACCCCAGGAAGAAGCTTTTCTGGCTGCACATCCCGCCCTACTACGAAGGCGGTGTGTCAAGAATGTTCTCGCCCAGGGGAGATGTCTGTGTGGTTTCCTCAGAGTTATGGTGGGACTGGATGCATCCTCTCGATCCTGCATACCCTTTGCGCTCACTGGCGGAGAAGCTCGTGTTCAACAGCATGAACGGGACTGTTCAGGAACGGGCACTCGAGACCGTGAGGCTTGCGAAAGAAATGCATGTTGACGGGGCGATTCACTTCTCTCACTGGGGCTGTCGACAGTCAAGCGGCGCCGTCGGCATAATGAAGAGAACCTTTGACGAACACCAAATACCATTTCTTTCAATCGACGGAGACTGTATCGACCAGTCATCTTCAAATGAACAACAGTTGATGACCCGTATCAGAGCTTTCTTCGAGATCCTGGGGGTGTAAGATGGTCTACTATGCATGTTCGTATGTTCCAATAGAGATCCTGATGGCATCGGGAATGCCCTTTGACCGCCTTCCCGTTGAACAGGCTATGAATCACCCCGAGCTCCACAGCAACCTTTGCGGATACTGCAAGGCCGCATTCGGAAGCGTTGAGAAGCTTGGAAAAGACGACATCTTCATATCGGTTGACTCCTGCGACGCCATGAGAAGGATGACCGATGTCGTTTCCGCTCAATCCAGTTGCAAGGTCTTTAACCTGAGACTGCCTTTCAGAAGAGATGACAGAGCTGTGGCTTTTTTCAAGACACAGATCGCCGGTCTCGTTTCTTTCTTGTCAGAGTTACGTGGATGCAGAATCGAAGACAACGAGATTCTTAGTGCGGCTCGCTCTTTCAGTGAACTGGTGGGGAACCTTCTGAGAATGCATAGTCAAGGTGTTGCTTACAGCGAGATAACAAAGGCCATCTCTCATGCAGAGAAAGGAGCGCTGTACTCCTCGAATGAGGAGGCCGCACAGATGACAGTCCCTCGCATAGCTTATCTGGGTGCTGTGAGCGATCCTGTACTGATAGAAACGGTTATCAGTGACGCAGGTGGGCTACTCGTGCTTAACGAAAGCTGCAAGGGAATGCGTGGCTTCACGGCCGCAACGTCCACAGACCAACCAATCCTGTTGTCAATTGCAGAAAGACTGCTTCGCCAGAGAATCCCCTGCGGTCGTTTCACAGGTGACATCTCTTCGACAACAGAACGTCTTCTTCAAGAACAGCAAGTTCAGGGGATAGTCTTTGGCATCCCGAAATTCTGCGATTTCTACGGTTTCCAGCTTTCATCCAACAATCTGCCTGTGCCTCATACCGTGATAGAAATCGACTACGGCGACTCGAGTTATGGACAACTACTGACACGTGTCGGTGCTTTCATGGAGGCTTTGAAACGCGAAACGGCTTCTCAGGCAGACAGCCGTAAAGGGTCTTTCTATGCCGGGATTGATTCCGGCTCGACTACAACGAACCTCGTACTACTTGACCACAGCGGAGAAATCATCTTCACGTCTTCAAGAAAGACAGGTGTCTATCCTGCAAGAGTTTCCAACAATCTGTTTGAGGAAATGCTCCATACAGCAGGTATCTCTTCCTCTGACATCTCACGTTGCATTGCAACGGGCTACGGGAGAAAGAACGTTTCCTTTGCCACTTCAGCTATAACCGAAATCACCTGCCATGCGAGGGGGGCGAGAAAGCTACTTCCGACAATTAGAACCGTTATAGATATCGGAGGTCAGGATAGCAAGGTTATCTCCCTTGAGAAGAACGGCATGGTTAGGGACTTCACGATGAACGACAAGTGCGCTGCGGGTACAGGAAGGTTCCTCGAGGTGATGTCCGGGATCATGGAAGCAGACCTTAAGCAGATGTCAGAGGCCGCGAGCAATTCAAGAAAAAGTCTGTCGATCAGCAGCGTATGCACCGTATTCGCAGAATCCGAAGTCATCTCCCTGATCAGCAACAAAGAAACGATCGAAGACATCTCCGCAGCGCTTTTCAGAGCCATTGCAAAACGTATCGTTGCTATGTATAGGAGAGTCAACGGTAAGGGTCCCGTGGCTTTCACCGGTGGCGTTGCAAAGATACCCGGCATGGTGGAAGCTCTCGAAGAAATTATAGGAGAAGACATTCTGGTACCACCCCAACCGGATATCGCAGGCGCCCTTGGGGCGGCATTACTTGCAATGAAAAACGAGGCCTTCCATGCACACTGAGAAGATCCGGGTCGATCCAATCGAACCCGACGTGGGTTCCGTTTCCAAGGCCGCCTCTTACCTGCAACTGGGAGAGGTTATAGTATTTCCCACTGAGACTGTCTACGGCCTCGGAGGAGATGCACTTAATGTCAAGGCCGTTGGCAAGATCTTCAAGATTAAGGGAAGACCACAGGATAATCCCCTCCTGTTGCACGTGTCTTCCCTGGAGATGGCACAGCGCTGTGCTTCTGAAGATATCGCGCGCCATTCCCGCCTCATCGATACTCTCTGGCCTGGACCAGTAACGCTGATCTTCCGAAAGAGTAGCGAGATACCACACTTCGTTACAGCCGGACTCGATACCGTAGGCATAAGGTTTCCCGCTCATCCTGTCGCCAGGTTTCTTATTGAGCTTCTGGGAAGCCCCGTGGCCGCCCCCAGCGCCAACTTGTCTGGAAAACCAAGCCCTACAGAGGAGAAGCATGTTATCGAAGATCTGGACGGACTGGTTCCGTGCATGCTTCTTTCAGGAAAAGCCCCTCTTGGACTCGAATCAACAATCATTGACCTTACGGAGACTCCTCCGGCCTTGTTGCGCCCGGGTCCGATTTCCCCCGAGCAATTGCAGGAACTGCTTGATGATCTGACCCTCGCTCCGTCAGCGAGCGACTATAGATCGTCCCCGAAAGCCCCGGGGATGAAGTACAGACACTACTCACCTGATGTAGATCTTGTTCTGATCATTGGCGATCTTGGAAAAGCTCTGGCACACTCCAAAAAACTTTCTGAAGGAAAGAAGTCGGTCATCCTTTGCTGCGAAGAACATGCTAAAGCTTTTGCTAACATTGCTCCTGTAAGGGTGCTGGGTTCAATCCACGAACCTTACGGGATTGCGTTAAACCTGTTCGGTGCCCTGCGCGATCTTTCGAAGACGGGTGTTGATCTTGCGATTTCGGAAAGCTTTCCTGAAAAAGGCATTGGACTTGCGATCATGAATCGCCTTAGAAAAGCCGCTTCAAGGATCGTTGAATGAGAGCAATCTTCCATAGCTATTCTTAAGGGGAGTGTTGCTGCTGGAGGGTGCTCTGTATTCGTCATTACCATCAGAAACATCGACACTCCAACAGCAAGTGCTCCGAAGAATATACCGGAATTGATCAACGGAACTCCTTCAACGAGTCCTTCCATACCTCCACGAATAAGATCTGCTGATAATGCCACGACTGTTCCTATAAGCGATCCAAGGATCACTCTTCGCGTTGAGGATACTTCTTGATGTGGCATCGCCAAAACGATAAAAGAACTCGTTCCGAAAGATGCTATTACGGCAGCATCTGCAACTGTATCCAGCATCATGAGTATTACGAGAATTGCTCCAAAAGCAAGCATCGCCTGAAAGAAATACCACTTCTAATTTTTCAAGAGCTTATCATCAATCAGGTTCATGTTAGCTCACAACCATCACTTCTACAGGGTTCTTCGATTATGAATCGATTAAACGAAAGAATCGTTACAATTCATCTGTGATGATATCATGTAACCAAACCCTTCCTTGATTGGAGATTCTGTATGGAATCACGAGCAAGAGAAAACTGTTACACTGAACGCCTTCTGAGAAAGGCAATTCTTGAAAAGGGAACAGTTCTTGGCGGAGGAATACTCAAAGTTGACTCTTTCTTGAATCATCAGGTCGATGCCGCCCTCATTGACCTCGTGGGAAAACACATCGCAAAGGAATTCTCCTCAATGCAGGTCGACAAAGTCTTCACCGCAGAGAGTTCCGGGATAGCACCTGCTCTGGCTGTTGCCCGACAAATCCGAGTCCCGATGGTCTTTGCGCGAAAGAAGAGACCGATCACCATGTCGGAACCTGTTTCTGAGAGCGCACCTTCGCACACAAAGGGAGGAACGGTAAATCTGTATGTATCCGCAGAATTTCTGGAACCTTCGGATAACATCCTGATCGTAGACGATTTTCTTGCAAGCGGGCTTACCATAGCGGCGCTCGGACGAATCATAGCGAAATCGGGGGC
>PWXG01000063.1 GCA_003561215.1 Thermotogales bacterium | reverse complement strand
TGGCAGCCCCACGGGGAATCGAACCCCGACATTCGGACTGAGAATCCGATGGACTGGCCGTTATCCTATGGGGCCATCTAGAAAATGATAGCATGACATGTTGCCTTTGTAAACACCAGTAGATGCTCATGGCAGTGTTTTGGAGCATGGGCTGCTCTTCTTTATCCAAGCTTTCGCGCTTTTCATATCTTCGGATACTCTTCTCACCAGTTCGCTCACTGAATCGAACTTGAGTTCTGGACGCAAGAAGTGCAAGAACTCGATCTCAAGAGATCGGTGGTACAAGTCGTCAGAGAAGCCGAAGAAGTGTGCTTCGTATTTGAGTTGCTTTGAGGGATTCACCGTTGGCCTGAATCCTGCGTTCAATACCCCAAAATGACGATCGCCCGCAATTACGGAACTCACTACGTATACTCCGGGGCGGACACAGGCAAGCGATTCTTCTTGGGTAGCGATGTTTGCAGTTGGGAATCCAAGCTTTGTGCCGAGGTGCTTGTCCCTATACACCGTACCGCTAACTGAATAGGGTCTTCCGAGCAGCGAGGAAGCCTTTTCAACCGATCCCTGAGCAAGGAGCTCTCTGATCCAGCTACTGCTAACCTTTCTGGAGTTACGAACAACTTCGGGAACAACAATGAAGTCATATCCGAGTTTGGGCGAGAGCTCTGTAAGTGTTGATACATTCCCTGATGCGCCGCTGCCAAACGTGAAGTCATGCCCCACTACAACTACCTTCACTCCAGAATCTACTATAGACCTCACAAATCTTTCCGGTGACATATCCTTTATGCAGGATAAATCAAGCTCTTCAATTAAATCGATCCCAAGTAATCTGATCAACTCGAATCGCTTGGTGATCGGGTAGATGAGTCCGGGAAAGTTTGGAAAGAAGGAAGCCCAAGGGTGAAGAATCGAGAGAGCTTTACCGGCGATTTCCTGCTCTTTTGCTATCTGAACAGTGGTCTGGATTATCTTCTGATGTCCGAGGTGGACTCCGTCGAAACAACCGATACAGGCGGCAGACATCCTACACTCCAAGGACCTTTACGAGTGTAGCCACTCTTTCTCTGGATTCTTTTGTCATAAGGTTCTTTGTAAATTTGGAGGTTCTGTCGGATTTGGCAATGGCTATGAAGTTGTTGTTACGATCAAGCAAGCGAATAATCTGGCCCTTCGAAAAAGAGTTGCGGACTTCGGAAATCATGGGCACGGACACCTGACTCCCGTCAAGAACGCTCTGGACCGCGGAATCGTGTAAGGTAACAGCAGGGATGAACGAAGTCGATGCTGCAAGTGACATACAAGCTGACCATGTCAGTTCTTCGACAGGAACGGCAGATTCCAGCGAAAAGCATCCAATCTCTGTGCGTGCAAGAAAAGTGGCAGTAGCACCTGTGTCTAGCTTATAGCCAATGTCCATTACTAGAGAACGAATGTATGTGCCTGCTGATACTGACGCGGTGAATTCGACTTCATTCTTGCTTGCATCAAACTCATGGAGGTCGATCGAGTAGATCTCGACCTCCCTGGGGGGCAAGTTCATGATCTTACCTTGTCTTGCGAGCCGGTAAAGGCGTTCGCCGTGATACTTCCTCGCGGAATATGCAGGTGGAACCTGCATGTACTTGCCAACAAAAGACTCCAGAGTGTCCTCGACAAGGTCGCGAGATACACCTTTGACAGGCCTTTCCTCCGCCAGTGTTCCTGTTATGTCGTATGTATCAGTTATAAGGCCAAGTTTCATCCTGGTCCTGTAGGTTTTCTTGAGATCCTTGAAGTACTCCAAAATTCTTGTGCCTCTGCCGACCCCGAGAATCAAAAGCCCTGTGGCAAAGGGGTCAAGAGTGCCCGCATGACCGATTCTCTTCACTTCGAGTTTGCTCCTTGCAATATCTACAACGTCATGAGATGTAACCCCGGCTTTCTTTTTGACCAGGGCAATAGCGTCATTCGTCACTCTGCTTCTCCTCTTCGATCTGCTCGGGTATCCTGGCAATCCTGAGGCTGGCATCAATGCCGATGTCTTCCCTGAAGCTGAGTTCCGGAGCTTTGTATATTCGGATGCTCTTTGCTACGGCAGTTCTGAATACCCCTTTCTTCTCGTTCAAGTAGTCGACGACTTTCTTCTTCTCTTCGGGGTTTCCGAGGGTGCTTATGAAGATGCTTGCGTACCTCAGATCCTTTGAAAGCTCTACTCGCACTACTGAAGGCATATTCTTCTTCAAAAGGTCGGCCTTGCTATCAGAAAGAGCTTTGGTGATGACTTTTCTGATTTCAGACTCAAGCATCGGTTTTCGATGAGTTGAGGCCATTATTAACACCTCCGATGGTTTTGCGTGTATTTCGTTTCAGTTTGACGGGATTATCCTGAATTCTTTGAAGGTCTGCAATAGCGAGTCGTATCCTTCTCTGGGGTTCAAAGGACTGTCTCCCCTGTTGTTCCAGATAAAGACGAGAAACTCGAGAAAACCTGAGTAGCGAAGTCGGGAGACCATCGATACCAGGTCGGGGTCAAAGTGGCCATTCTCAGACATCCTAACTATTTCAGACAACAAATCCCCCGGAGAGTAGGGCGTTAGTGCCTCAAGCTCAATCAGGGAAGCAATCTCTTCTAAGAGTTTTGTCACACTGATATCAGGGGGAGTTGCCTTGAGCCGCGTAACACCTTCTATCCTCGGGAGGAGTTGCGTGTAGTAGTGATACTCAGCAGGTGCCAGGTCAACTCCCTTCAATCCCAAGATATTGAGCGCTTCTTTTCGTTTGTCGGCAGGAAGATTCATGAATATGTGTCCAACAATGTCGAATGGACCAAAGACAGCATATGTGTCTCCCTGTAGAACTCCATAGGCCTTAAGAGTATCGAGATAACCAGCTTTCATGTACTTGAGTGAGACTTCCGGTTCAAAGGTGAGAATTGATCCATAATGTCTGGCTGGCTTGATATAGACGATGTTGATATCATCATTGGTATAGATGTCCAGAAGCGCACGAATGTCACGAACTCCGAATGTTCCAATATCAACCGCAACAATAGTCTTGAATCCACGAGCTTTTGCAAGTTCAATGGGAAGATTTGAAGCTACACCACCATCCAGATAACGTTTCCCGTCAATCTGTTCAGGCTTAAAGATAGGCAGATTTGAACTTGCCAGAATGTAGTTAATAAGCTGGCCTTCGGGGATTTCGTCAATGTAGAGAGAATAGGACTTGAGCTGACTAACTGAATAGGTTACTAGTCCGTAATCAACTCCTGAGTCTCTGATTTTCTGCTCATCGACGACACTCTTTAGCATCTCTCTCAAGGGGGAGACGTCGATGCCAGATTGAGCAATGGTATCTCGGAGCGCTCTTGAAGAATCTGCAACGCTTAGTTTGGACCAATCTCTTTCGAATACAGCCCTTAGTTCGGGTGACAGCTTCATAACGTTTTCGTAATCGATAGAAAGCCAGAGATCGCGAGCCGTTCTGAAATCTCCCATAGCAACTGCAGCTCCGTTAATGGATCCTATACTGGTTCCGTAGACACCGCCGATTTCAATATCAAGATCTATGAGGGCCTTCCATGCCCCTATCTCGTATGCTCCGCGACCGCCACCACCTGAAAGAACCAGACCGATTTTGTCATTTGCAGAAGATATTGTCACAGCAATCATTACTCCGATCATGAGGATTGTCTTCAAAGCTACACCTTCTTCCTCTGATTCTATCATCTACGTTGAACTTCTTGCAGAACAGTCTATAATTGTAGTGGTTCGCTTTACGAACATAGCAGGAGTCCCTATAACTCTCGCAAAACGAACGCCTTCCTGGTGGAAAAACGACGCAAACTGTTATATCTTTTTATAAGCTCAGGACTACTCTAGAGGTGTTGGCAGTGAATCAAGCATGATCAAGAGCTTTCTTAAGAAATACTGGTGGAGATACGTGGTTGGTAGTGTGTTTCTCATTGTTGTGGACATACTGATGATAATGGTCCCACGAATAACGGGAATCGTCATCGATACGCTCAGGGCCGCTCCGGATGACCTCTCGACGGTAAGGGTTCTGCTTCTTGGCATAGTCGGCATAGCTTTTGGCTTGTTTTTCTCCAGGTTCTTTTGGAGGGTTTTTATAATGGGTGCCGCGAGAAGATTTGAGTACTTCTCAAAGGAAGTTCTCTTCGACAAGCTATTGTCACTCCCTGCGAGCTATTACGACCGAACTCGCGTTGGTGACTTGATGGCAAGATTCACTAACGATGTGAATGCAATGAGAATGGCCTTTGGTCCAGCCATTGTCATGATGGTTGACGGATTCTTCCTGACAGCAATAACCATTATCGCCATGGGTTCGTTTGTGAACTGGAACCTTACGTTGCTTTCAGTTGCTCCTCTTCCCGCATTGGCATTCGTCGCAACATTCTTCGGAAGGATGATTCACAGACGCTTCAGGGCTGTGCAAGAGGCATTCTCTGATGTCACGGATACTGCTGAGGAGTCGATCGCAGGCGTGAGAGTGGTCAAGAGCTATGGAATTGAGCAGCTCAGGTCAAAGACAATGGAAGGCATATCGAATAACTACGTAGCAAAGAACATCGCTCTTGTGAAAATCTGGGGAATGTTCTTCCCCATGATCCAGGGGCTTGCAATGCTTGGCGTCGTCATAGCCATCTTCTTCGGTGGGCGTATGGTCATACTTGGGAGCATAACCCTGGGCGAATTCGTCACTTTTGTGGGCTATCTCGGGATGCTAATCTGGCCTATCGCGGCTTTTGGATGGGTACTGAACATCATACAGAGAGGACGGGCTTCCTATCGAAGGTTGAAGGAAATAATCGAAGAGAAGAGTGATGTTAAGACAGTCAACCCTGTCAAGATCAGGAAACTGAGGGGTCATATAGTCTTTGACAACCTGACATTCACATATCCGACAGCAAGAGAATCCTCGCTGATGGATGTCTCGCTTGAGATAAAGGCAGGCTCAAAAGTAGCTCTGGTTGGAACGACCGGTTCAGGAAAGTCAACGATCGGGAAGCTCCTGGGAAGGGTATACCCCGTCTTGGAAGGGAAGATCATGATAGACGGCATTGACATCACCAGGCTTGACCCAGAGATTATCAGAGACAATATTGCGTACGTTCCCCAGGAGACGTTTCTTTTCTCGGATACGGTCAGGAACAATATCGCCTTTGCTGTTGACGGTGTCGACAAAGAAAAAGTAGAAAAATACGCGAAAATCGCTGCGGTTCATAACGACATAAAGGGTTTCTCAAAGGGCTATGACACAATCGTCGGAGAGCGTGGTGTAACTCTTTCCGGAGGGCAGAAACAGCGAATTGCGATTGCCAGGGCGCTGATGAAAGAAGCACCTGTCATTTTTCTCGATGACTGTCTTTCTGCAGTAGACACGGAGACAGAGGCAAGGATCCTGAAAAGTCTTCAGAACTCCGGGATTGAGCGAACGATAATCGTCATTTCGCACCGTCTCAAAGCAGTTGTTGATTCTGATGTAATCTATGTTATGCACGATGGTAAGGTCTTGGAGCAAGGAACACATAGCGAATTGCTCGAGAATTATGGCCTCTACAGAAAGATGTACGAGAGACAAATGCTCGAAGAGAAGCTTGAGGGGGAGTAAGATGGACGAAAGCGTCTACAGCGAATTTGAGGAGAAAACTAAAGTAGAAGACTGGAGTGTAATCCTCAAGCTATGGAAATACGCCAGACCATATCTCAAGTTGTTGATTGTCGGAATAATCCTGATAATGGCAGCAACAGTGCTTGAGCTTCTTCCTCCGTACCTGACGAAAGTGGCTATTGATGACTACATGGTCCCAAGCCAGCAGTTCAATGTGGTTACAGAAGATGGAGTTCAGAGTTATGTGAAGGAAGCGGATGCGCCCTTTGAACTCTTTCAGTACGAAGACGGGACCTGGGTAATGACAGATGGAGAGATAGAATACGGGGTCAGCGAAGACGAACTACAAGGGATTCGTAGTGCAGACATCTCCGGAATCGGCAGAATCGCCCTGATAATGCTTGCTGTACTCTTCTCAATGTTCTTCATAAACTTTGGTCAGATACTCGTTACGACCTATATGGGACAGAAGGTCACACATGGAATTCGTATGGCCCTGTTCGACAAGCTCATAAGATTACCCATGCGCTTCTTTGACACGAATCCAAGCGGGCGGCTCGCCACGAGGGTAGCAAACGATACCCAAAACCTATCAGAGTTCTTCACAACAGTCATCACTTCTATTGTGAAGGATGTTTTACTCCTCATAGGAATCTCAGCAATCATGCTTCACCTTTCGCTCTACCTGGGCAGTATAACCCTCATGATCCTGCCGCTTATCGCAGTGGCAATACTTGTGTTCAGATATTTCGACAGGATTGCTTACAGAAAGGTCAGGACAAGGCTTGCGATTATCAACGCTTTTCTTGCTGAGCATATTTCCGGCATGTCCGTGATCCAAATATTCAACAGACAGAGAAAGAAGAGGAAAGACTTCGATCAGGTAAACAAGAGCCATTTCAGAAGCCTTATTGAACAACTCTATGTCTTTGCGATATTCCGTCCGATGATGGACTTGATGTACTACCTTGCAATTGCTGTGGTTGTCTGGTTCGGAGCACGTGCCATATTGGGCCAGACTATTGAGTTCGGGGTTCTATATGCATTCATCGCCTATATCGAGATGTTCTTCAGACCACTTCACGATATCGCTGAGAAATACGACATTGTTCAGAACGCACTGGCGTCCGCCGAGAAGATCTTCAATCTGATGGAGACAGAAGAAGAACCATATGAAAGCGATAAACCCGCGTTAAAAACCCTTTCAGGAAGCCTGGAGTTTGATAAAGTATCATTTTCTTACGATGGCAGCGAATACGTATTGAAGGATATTAGCTTCAAGGTCGCTCCCAAGGAAAAAATTGCAATCGTCGGAGAGACCGGAGCAGGCAAGACTTCTATAATCAGCATATTGAACGGTCTATACAGGATACAGAAAGGCTCGATTCTAGTCGATGAAACACCGCTCTACGATCTGAATCTCCAGGCTCTGAGAAGAAAGATCGGTGTGGTGCTGCAAGATGTCTTCCTTTTCACCGGGACGATTCTGGACAACATCAGACTGTTTGATGATTCGATTACAAGAGAGGAAGTAATTCAGGCTTCGAAGTACGTTTATGCAGACCAGTTCATCAAGCGTTTTCCGAGGGGATACGATTCAGAGATTCTTGAGCGTGCAGGCACTCTTTCGGCTGGTGAGAGACAGCTTGTTGCACTTGCAAGGGCTGTACTATTTGATGCGGATATCCTGGTACTTGACGAAGCCACCGCTAGTGTCGACACGGAAACGGAGGCGCT
>PWXG01000151.1 GCA_003561215.1 Thermotogales bacterium | reverse complement strand
TCAATCCTAAGGATCTCTTGCAGTGAGTTGTTAACTCTCTTTGTTACTTTCTCAGCATCAGCTTCTACATAAGGTTGTCCATCTTCAACATCAGTCTTCAGAAGCTTTGCAGATTCCAGATTGGACACATGCTCTGATACTTCCTTGATCGGCAGCTTTGTTTCACGCACTATATCAACGAGTGGTTTTCGTTTGCCCAAGACAGTCCTGAGAACCTTAACGGTATTCACGTTTGACAGCGGAGAAAACGTAACAGCGGCTTTCTCCATAGGATCACGACTTGCAAAGGGAAAACGCAACCTCTCATGACCGTAGATTATCAACGTTTCAGCAGGCATTTCTGTATGCTTTCTCCCAAAGACAGTCTTTCCCGGCCCAATATAGCATGATACTCCGAGTCGTATTTCCTTTGCCCGGAGATAATGTAGCTGAGACACATAACACTGCATTTCTTTGAGGTAGTTCATACCGCCTTTGTCGACGTTTGCTCTCAGTTCCTTAAGAGCTTTCTGTTGATTACTTCTGGCTGTCTCTTCGATTTCCTCAAATATGTTCTCTCTGTACCACTGCAGCAAATACACGAAGTCTTCCTTCATCTTGGTACGGTTTGTGAAGAAGTCAAAGAGATTTGCCTTCTCAGAAGCCGAGTAGAATGTGCTCTGGCTTATGAACATGAGAGTCTCTTTATCATCTAGTGAGAGCTTGTCAATTACCTCATCCAATTCGACAGAAGTACGGTCTCTCAGTTCTGGGCAATATACTATGTTCAAAAAGTGTCTCAAAATCTCTCTTTCTGATAGTCCAGAAACATACTCGATGAAATCGTCTGTCGTTCGGATTTCATGTTGTGGAATATCTGGCAAGAATGACAATCCGAAAAAAGACTCACAGCTGAAGAAGACTCTCATCAGTTCCTTTATGTCATCTGGAAGCTTTGCCTTAGTATCTCCTGCCCATCTCGAGACTTGTTTGTCCTCCTTCAGGTGTCCTCTGAACGGGTGCTGCTTGTGGATACCCCTGATCATCTCGTCACAGTTAAGCCTTGTGCAGCTTAGAAGAAACTCAAATACGATACTGTCTTCGTACACGATCTTGGGTGTCTTCAACATAACACGAACCTCCCTGTTGTTTGCTCCTTCTGGTCTGTCTGTTCAGTTCTGTTCATCTCATTTTCTGAGTGACTGAAGGAACTCTTTGGCTTGCTACACGTACCTATGATACTCGAAATACCCAGGTCAGCAAACGTTTCTTCAAATGAGAACACTGGGCTATGGCAGAACAACTCTGCACTCTTCATCAGTGGTCAAAGCAACAGTGTGGTTAAATCAGCGCATCGCCAGTCGGACAACATTCTGAGATTCCGAGGCTTTCAATTACTCGCGTCTTTCTTTATGCTTATAAGATAATTGCCTTCCAGAAAGCCCAACACAGACTTAATGAATTCCCTGGGAGCCTCTTCATGAGGGAGATGCCCCGTTTCAGAGATTACAACATAAGTTGAGCTACTTATGAAGTCACACAGCTTTTCGCCGTCTTCAAGAGGGATAATCGTATCATCAGAACCCATAACGATAAGAACAGGAATATCAATGTCACTCATGAGCTCCCGATTTGCCGTCCGCTCCCCTGAAGACAACGTGAGTTCCCACAAAGCTTTATCCCATCCCCTGACACTCAGTGGCTTCTTATATCCCTCAATAACACCTTCAGTCAGTTTCTCCGGATCATACCACATGTCCCCAAGAGCATCAAAGGCAGTTGCTCCGACGCGACGCACAAATAGCGGACCATATTTCTTTCCCCAGGGGCTTCTCATTATAGAAAGCCAGAAACGATTTGCGGGCCCTGTGGTGAAGACCGCGGGAGCAACCAGAACCGCTCCGCTCACTCTTTCCGGATATGTAAGGATCGTATCAACAACAACTCCTGCTCCTGCCGAATGACCTATAAGAATAGCTTCTTCAATGCCAAGATAATCCATTAACCTTACAGTGCTCTCCACCTGCCCAGCAGGAGAGTAGGGGTTTGCCCCATCGTATCGTCGCTTAACCTGCCTTTCGGTAAATCCGAACGCAGGTCTATCAAAAGCAACAACCCTTCCGTATTCAGAAAGCGGACTCATTGTGTAACGCCACGAGAACAAACTTGCCCCAAACCCATGCAGAAGTATGAAGACAGGTTCACCGTTGCCAACTATCTTGTAATGAATGTCAAGCCCCAGAATATCCGCAAAGAGACTGTCTTCTTCAGCAAACTCGTCATGAGGCCTTGTCCCTGCAGCTTCAGGAATAGGAACAACTAAAAGAGCCAACGCCAGCGCCACAATACCCGCTAGAACCAAGAGAAGTTTCACAGAAACACCTCCGCCATGATCAGCTTCATAGTCTATTGTACATTAAAGACGTTCCATCAAAAGCTGTATAAGCTACCTGATAAGAAGCAGCTTTCCAGATAACTCGACGGAGTCGAGTATTCCGTTATAATACTATAGGAGGTGAGCACATGGTTTTGTCTGACAGGATAAGATTCCACAGTTCAACTGCCTATGATTTTCTCTTTCTTCCTTACAAAGCAAGGAATTACTCCAGCTTTCTGGTGGAGCTTTCTGAGCCGCCTCTCAACGGAAAGATTGAACCCGATGAAACGGTCAGGAACTGGGTTGAACTTATCAATGATATAACCGATGATAAGATTGACGAGCTCATGGGGCTCTTTTTTGATGAAGAGGCATTCTTCGGACTCTGCCTGATTCAGGATATCTCGCTCAACGATATTCCCGACTCCATGACCTTCATGGAGTACCTTTCGGATCTACCACCCAGAGAAATCCTGAGGCGCTTCCTTTACTCCGGTTACGGTCCTCGCGGTGGGACAATCATAGCTGACGAGCTCCTTGGCCGCCTGCTCAGAAATGAGAGCGAGCTTCTCGACTTCGTCAGCAAGAGGGTCGCTTTCCCAGCCCGTCAAAAAGCAATCCTGTTCGAGTTCTTCTCAGACCCCGAAGAAATGAAGGTCAAGTACCAGTACCTGCTTGAATGGTTCTATAAAGAATTCTTCAGTGATTTTGAAGCCAGGATCAAAAAGAACACCTCCCTTCTCCTCCGCGACTACGAAGCGTTCCTCCGCGAAGGTGGCGAAAAGAGCCTCGCGAAGATATGCTGGTTTGACAGCTCCAGTGACGAAATCCCCAATCATCAGAAGATCACAATTGCAGTGGCTTTCTCACTCGAGGCAGAAAGAGCCAATGCGAGTCTCCCCGAGAGCAATGAACTGCTTATAATCTGCGGGTCAAAATTCATGGAGAGGCTTCGACTCGAGAAAGACCCCGTATTGCGTGCTATCGAGGTCTTCAAGGCACTTTCAGACACCCGGAGGATCGACCTGCTAAGAATCCTGTCAAAGAAGCCTCACACAGGCAACGAACTCGTCGACGTCACAAACCTGACGAACACGGTCATATCTCATGGCATCATGGATCTTCGTGCTGCCGGTCTGGTAAAGCATGCTCTCGATGAACGCGGTATGACTGTATATAGGACAGATAGAAAACTAGTTGAAGATCGTATCAATGAATCTTTGAAGACCGTTTTCGGTGAGAAATGAAGGCTTTCAAAAAAATGGAGAGGAAATGCCTTTCAATGATGATCTGCTGAAGTCCCTCACAAGGTCTGGTGTTGCCACTTCAGCGGCCCGGAACGATTTCATCAATTCTCTCTTGGAAGGGAAGACGAGTGTCCTGTTCGATTCTTCGAATCCTACCAGCAGGCTGCCTCAAAGTCGGGATTCTTCTGTTTCAGCGATGCTTTGATGAATGTCCTTAGAGATCTTCAGAGGTACAAAGCCGATGACAATGAATGATTCCAGGCCGACGGTCTCTCATACGGGGTTTCGAACGAAGGTGATGGACTACATTACGACAATGCAGGTCGAGTATCCGGAATTGCTTGTCTTTGGTCATGTAGGCAGTCCGGAAGCAGGTATCCAGATACCCGCCGGAACCCTTGAAGAAACTGAATCTCCTCGGGAGGAAGTCCTTAGTGAAGTCTTCGAAGATACTGGCCTCAACGCATTCTACGAAAACATCTTCCTGGGCTCTCATCTATACTGGTATTCATCGTCTCACACTCTTATTCTGCGCTATGCATACCTTCTCTTGTCTCAGGAGACGAGGAACCAGTGCATTCATGTTGTGGCTGGCGAAGGTTCGCAAATGGAGTTTAAGCTGTACTGGATAGCGCTGAGCAAAACACTACACCTACAAGGTGATTTCGGTTCTTATTTCCATAGAGTTCGACACAGTATTAATGACAAATGCCTTCTTCAACGAGGTAACTAGTCCAGGTCAAGCCTCATTAGTGGGAATTCTCCGTGATCTTGAACAACACTGAAGCCTCGCTTTTCGTAGAACTCAACTGGACCTGATGGGCTTTCGATATTGCTCCTTCGCGCTATCGTCTCCAAAGCTCTGTAGCCGGATTCTCTTGCATGGTCCTTGACACGTTCCAATAGTCTGTCCGCTATTCCCTGCCCACGAAATTCTATGTCTGGAATGTAGAGGCATGCAACGAATAGCGCTTTCTTGTCTGGTACAACGCCCTCGTAGGACAACAAACCAGGAAGATCTTCCGTGCGAGCGTAGAATGCATATGCTACGGCTTTTTCACCAACAAACGCCAGCATTCCGCAATTTCCTAACTCTCTTCTCAGATTCCGAACAACCTCTCGCTTCGTATCGAGAAGCTTCTGCTTTCTTGCTCTGCTTTCAGACATAAACAGCTCAGGCTTCTCCCAGTATAGGCAATAGCAACACCTATAAGGAAAAGAGTGAAACTCAGGCGCCTTTTCAAGGTTCTTCTCGTTGAGCTCTTCAATAACTATCTCCAACAGAATCACTCCCGACAATCTCAAAGGGGCTCAAAATATGTCAGACCCAGTCAAACATCACAAAGGTAGCAATCATAAACAGATTTCCTCACATAAGTCACTGTTTCCTGGACTGTCAACTCACATAATCAACTTGCCTCTTATCAGATTCTACTTGACGCACAGATACTCACCGCCCGATTTTCCCTCCTCGAAAACCTTTGATATCATTGTCAGATTCGATGGCGACTGTCTGGTGCAAAGAAAGCCCAAAATTTGATACACTATCTCACGAAACGTTACTGCAGTGTACTCTGCTAGTAACTTATACAGACAATCCAAGAACGCTCCAGAGTTGCTTTCTAAACTAGCTTACGGAGTAGATCTCGATGATTCATGGGTCTGTGGCTCTGCGTTTTCGCCTCAAGCTCACGTTTATCATCTTTAGATCTCCTCCGACCTCCTCTCACTATGTAAGGAAGACCATGAGCTCTATAATCGCTCTTCAGAGATCACGATTGCCGATATTTGCCCCTCACGAGAATGTTATTACAAGTGGATTGGTTGTATAAGTTTTTCAACTACCATTAGGCAGGGGATTTCTTGATGATCGTTGGGCTAACGTACAACCTGAAGAAAAGGAACTCAGAAGTGGAAGATTGGGATGCCGAGTTTGATAGTCCGCAGACTGTAATGTCTATTCGGTCTGCTATTGAGCAAGCTGGTCACGAAACAGTCCTCTTTGAAGCAATTCCGGAGCGAATACATGACCTGGTAGACGCAGGTTGTGAAATAGTGTTCAATTTCGCAGAGGGTTTGCAGGGGAGGGGTCGGGAAGCACAGATTCCTGCCATACTATCGTTTCTGGGTATTCCGTTCACGGGAAGTGACGAGGTTGCTCTCGGAATTGCCCTCGACAAGACTGTTACAAAGCAGCTGGTTGCAGCCGGTGGAATCGCCACTCCCAGATTTCAGCTTGTGAATAAAACTACAAGAAAACTGAAACGAGACCTGAGATTTCCCCTCATTATAAAACCAAATGCTGAAGGCTCGAGCAAGGGGATCAGGGATAACTCTGTGGTTCATTGCGAAGAACAGGCAATCTCTCTTCTGAGAAACATCACGTCGGTCTATCCCGGGAACTTCATCATTGAAGAGTTTGTCGAAGGACGAGAGGTCACAGTCGGTCTTCTGGGCAACGGTGAGTCGTTGCGGGTACTGCCGATACTTGAGACACTGTTCCCCAAAGAAGACAATTTCTACAGCTTTCGCGTGAAGAAGAATAGCGATGTTCTGCTTAACTACTCTTGCCCCGCGGAGCTTGACCGCAGCACACACCAGAAAATCGAGCGATCTGCGCGTATGATTTTTGGTATCCTCGGGCTGAAGGATGTTGCTAGAATGGATTTCAGAATTGCGAATAACGGCACACCGTTCTTCCTGGAAGCAAATCCTATTCCTGGTCTTGCTCCTGGGTTTTCCGACCTTCCGAGAATCTGTGAGGCAGCTGGCATAGCTTATGAAGAGCTGATTGTCACTATCCTGAACACTGCCATGATACGTCATGAACTTCTGGTACCAAGTACTGTCGGGGTAAGGTAGCAAGCTGGCTTTCTTATCACGTGGACTGCTCCTTGCCATATGCAGGAAGCAGTCCTTTCTTCTGCAAACAAAGGATGCTGAGGGGCCGTATCGCGCAACTTATCAGAATGACCTTACACAGAATTTACCTTCGCTGTTGCTGATTCCTGCCGAGTCGTGGTATGATCTTAGTGTGCTATTGAGAGCTACTCTCAATAAGGGGGCTACTATCAGATGAGGCATAGTCAACGGTCAACATTACCACGAAGAAGGTTCTTCGGCAGATTCAGGTGGAGACATAGAGGACCCATACACCAGGACAACTCAAATGGTCTAGTCAAAATCGCGCTTGTGGGTAATCCAAATGTTGGGAAGAGCGTTCTTTTCAACGCTTTGACAAATTCGTATGTTTCGGTTTCCAACTACCCTGGTACCACTGTTGAAGTCTATCGCGGGCGTGCCAAACTCAATGGTCAAGGACTTGAGGTCATAGATACTCCTGGCATGTATTCGTTGTCCTGTATTACCGACGAGGAAAAAGTCACACGAAATCTCTTGCTCACAGAGAGACCATCTGTTGTCCTTCATGTCGTAGATGCTAAGAGCATTAAGAGGATGCTCCCGCTTACCCTTCAACTTATTGAGGCCTCGCTTCCGGTTATTCTCGTTCTCAATATGATGGACGAGGCAGATCGCGAGGGTTTGAGCATAACTGTCTCGGATCTTGAGAAAAGGCTCGGTATTCCTGTTGTGACAACAATCGCAGCCATGGGAAAAGGCATTCAAGAACTCAAAGGAAAGGTATCCGAGTGTGTCCGGGCAACATAGACTTGTTTACGATGAATTCATTGAAAATGCAGTAAGGCGTATCTCTGATCTTCTGACAGACAGTTACTTCATTTCGAAGCGCGCTGTATCGCTTCTCCTTCTTCAGGAAGACGAGGATATCACGCGACT
>PWXG01000119.1 GCA_003561215.1 Thermotogales bacterium | reverse complement strand
TTAACCTGGTTAATATCGTGCAGGTTTGGAGGAATATGAACAGTGAACAGATCTCGGGTAATGTGTTCAAGCTTCAGGATGCGTCTTCCGCCTGCAACAGTTGCTTTGAGTGTTGAATCCCTTTCCTCAATAAGCATTTCCTCAAAGAGTTCGTTATAGAAGAGCCCTTCATACTTCTGCAGTTGGAGAGGCGGGTAGAAGTCTATTTCAACAGGATCTGTGTGAAAATACAACGGCTCGAGTTTCTCGAGAACAGAAGGTTCCTTGCCCAATGCAATCTGCACAAAAGCTCTGGCAAGGAAGTCAGGCACTTTTTGCTCTCAACGTTTGAAAGGACCCCTATTCCGAGCTGTTCTTGCGGGACCATAAGCACCATCACGTGGCAGCCGGCAGAATCTCCGTTATGCCAGATCGTCTTCAATCCTGCGAATTCCTCATACACCCATCCCTGGCAATAGGCCCGAACAGGCTCGAGCGAGTTCCCGTGGATAATGGTCATTGGCGTGTGCATGAACAAGATGCTATCTCTAGTAAGAAGCTCTTCTCCATTGACAGTCCCCATGTTTAGATGCAGGTCTACCCAGCGCAGCATGTCGGGAATGTTGGAACATATTCCTCCTGCAGGGAAAACAGCATTAACCCTTCTTATAAAGGAGTCTTCTGGATCGATCGCGAGCAGTCCTCCGTTACTATACATGTAAGTCGTCACGATGTTGTCTGCGCTAAGAAAATCCTCGATAGTTCCTGTAGAATTATTCATTTCAAGCGGATCGAATATTCTCTCTTGAAGCAATTCCGAGTAGCTTTTCCCGGAATATTTCGTGAGCAAGTCCTCTACTGCAAGGAACAGGTTATTCACATAACTATATCCTGAGCGAAAGCTGTACATGGTCGGATGATATGTCAGGGCTTGCAGAAGTTTTCCCCGGTCAAATCCCCAAATTACCAGCACATCTTCGGCACAAGGGTATAGTCCACTGCGCTGAGCCATCAGATCTTCAACAAGAAAGCTCTCCTGAGCGTAGGTGTCTCTGAGCCGAAGACTCGGATACACGTCTACCACACGATCTTTCCAGTCAAAAAAGCCCTCTTCCACAAACATTGCAGCCAGTGCGGATGTAAAAGCTTTTGTTGTAGAACCGACCTGAAAGAGGGAGTTCAGATCAACCGGTTCCATTGTTGACAGATCCTTTACCCCGTATGCTTGTTGAAATATCGTTTCGTTATTGTAGATTATCCCTGCTGCCATACCGGGAATCATCCATTCTTCCATCAGTCTTAGTAACTCACTTTCTCAACGCTCCAGGATTTCCTGACGCATCTTTGCATCTTCAAGATTTCTGAAGGCCGATGAAAGCACTATCACCGCGATCATGCTGACAACAACGAACGTAATAGAAACCCTTCTCACCCAGACCACCTTCTAGCAAGAATCATTACACGTCTGATAATGAACAGAAAACTCAGTTGAAGCCAGCCTGATCCAGAGAGTCGCCTAGTCAGAAGTCTTTGGGGAGAGACCCCCGGCAATCCTGGTAATCAACACAACACCAGAATTCCTTGCTTTCGTCTGCACCGAATTCTTCCTTTCGAACTACCATGGACCCTGAACATACTGGACAAAAAGGCGTTGCTTCGTTGAGGTCGAAATCGTCTATTACCACTTCGTCTTCTGAAGTCTCGGGTTGTTTTTCGTCATGAGAGGGTGCATTTTCGTGCAATATGTGATAGCTGATTTCATCTTCTTCTTCCGACTCGCGCTCATCGGTTACTTTCAGTTTTTCAAGGATCGTCGAGCGGATTTTGGAAACCGAGTATTCCTGTTCTTCTTTTATCTGGATCAAGGGCAGTGAAATCGCGCGCACAAGCCTGTGAGAAAGTGATTTGTTTCCTTGCGTTCTATGTTCTGTTGAGAATGGTCACTTAGCTGGACTGCCGCAAAGATAGATATCCTCTCGTTCACATAAAATGAAATCAAAGCGTTCGGCACTAATCCTATTTGATGCCCTTTGCCAGGAACTACGATCTTACAGCTTCTTCATGCCTGCAACATCTACAACACGCGTCCTGCAAAAGACCCTGTATCTGTCACCGATCACCGATTCAAGAACACCAAGAAACCTGCGCTCAGCAGAGGAGAACAAGCTTTCATTTCTGATATAGGGATACGACTCCAGCCTATCCGGTTTTGGTCTTGCCTTCACGATAAAGTATCCTGTCACGACAATCGCAGAAATAACCAGAACAATAGAAAGCCATAACACGGTCTCATCACCTTTTGGAAGAGAACCGAGATTAGCAGATCATCTATCGTTTTCTGAAGTCTCTTTGTTGGAGAGCATATTCCCGGAATTGTAAGGAGGCGAGGTTGTCTGACTCAATAATATAACACTTGATTGAAGCAAATCAAGTGTTATATTCCTTATCAAAAATAGATTACAGACCCTGTCATACACAACATGCACTCAAATTCTCAGCGTCTCGTCTCTTGATCTTAAACTCTACCTGCCCTTCACACCATTTTTCTATTATCACTTTTCACGGCTCTGAGTGTCCTCCGAACGACGGACGAAGAACGACGTCTTCTGCTCTTTCTTCTGATTCCCATCCTTCGGAGGGGTGGCGCAGAGCGCCCCTCAAAGGAGGGGATTTGAAGAGATGAACGCTGTCTCGATTGTCCTAACTTCTCTCGAATTCTCTAAGATTCACTTATCCTCGTCCCTTTGGTTCTTCTCGATCAATTGCTCTTCTCGACAATGATTCTTCTCTTCTCGCATTTTCGGCAACTCTCGTCTCTTCGCTTCATCTCGAGACCGTTCCTTTCCAAGCTGCTAAGCTGCCAAGACTGCCAAACTGATATTTTACTCATCTCACATTCTCGTCTCTTCGGTTGCATTCCTCGCAAACCGCTTGACAATAACTGACAACTCAACAACTGCTCTTCCAAGAACCAGGAACCTGGAATCAATGCGGTATTTCTCTTCCTGTCATCTTCCTTCCTTCCCGCACTCTCGACAACTCTCGTCATTTCGGTTCTTCTCGTAATCTGTCTAGCTGTCTCGAATTAGCGCCCTCTCGTCTCTGCCATCTTCAAGTTGCTAATCTGTCAATCTTCGCTCTCACTTTCTTTCTCCTGCCTCGTCATTCCAGGTGCTATGATACGATTATTGCATCTAGAACACACAGAAGAAGCAGAACTCAAGAAAGAGACTTTGTTGAGAACTGGGAGGAATATGATGACTGCCGTCTTCAAGAAACTCAATCTGAAAGATCAGAAAAAATCCTGGTTATAAGCTCACCTGAGTCGTTTGAACAAGAGCTAGATGCTCTTGAAGGAATAACCATTTGTCGGGAAGCTGACTCTGTGAAAAGTGTCCATTTCTCCCTGGCGTTTGTTACCAAACAAGACGAACTAAACAACATAGCCAGATCCATCGCTCAGAAAACAGAGGGTGACGCAGTCGTATGGTTTGCTTATCCGAAGGCCAGTTCAAGGAGATACAAGTGCGAGATTGATCGTGATTCCGGATGGACTGTGCTTGGTGTACTTGGCTTTGAGAGCGTGCGTCAAGTGGCGATTGATGAAGATTGGACAGCTGCAAGGTTTCGAAGAGTAGAATTCATAAAGAGACTGGTTAGAGACAAGAAGTGGGCAATGACCGAAAACGGTAAGAAGAAAGCTGGCAAATAGCGAAGGGAAGTTGTCTGAATCTTTTCTAGGGAGTCGAAGATATGAGCAGGAAGATTCCCGTCATTCTGGACACTGATATTGGTGGCGACATCGACGATGCGTGGGCACTGGCTTTTTTGCTCAGATCGCCTGAAATCGATCTGAGATTGATAATCACCGACACAGGAAACACTGCTTATCGGGGTGCGGTAGCTGCAAGGTTGCTTGAAGCTGCCAATCGAACAGATATACCTATCGGGGTCGGTATTCATCAGAACAACGAGACTGGCCCACAAGAACCATGGCTGGAAGGCTATACTCTTTCAGACTATCCAGGAACTGTTTACAAAGATGGTATAGCAGCAATGAACGACATCCTTTCCTCATCTGAACAGATTACCCTTCTCTGTATCTGTCCTGTCCCAAATGTCCGCGAGGCACTCAGACGAGATGCAGGCATCGTTCAAAACGTCAGAATTGTGGGTATGTTTGGTAGCATCCGACTTGGCTATGATGGAAGCAGTATCATAAGTAAAGAATACAATGTGAGCGCTGATCCAGAGGCTTGCAGACAACTGTTTGACGCTTTTCCTAGCGTCACGATCACTCCTCTTGACACCTGCGGTCTTGTAAGACTGACCGGATCAAAATACGGGAAAATTCACGACTGCAACGACACCCTCATAAAGGCTCTGATACAGAGTTACTACAGTTGGGCAGAGCACAATGAATGGACAGAAGCTACTCCTGAAACATCAAGCTCGACACTTTATGACACGGTAGCCGCCTATTTGACCTTTTCAGAAGAATTCCTGGAAATCGAGGAACTGGGTATCAGGGTAACTGACGATGGTTACACATTGATAGATGAAGATGCAAAGACCATTAGATGTGCCACCAAATGGAAGGACATTAACGCCTTCGAAGATCTGCTCGTTGATCGCTTAACCAGGAGCCGTTTGGAAGATGCTTAGCAAGAACCCTCGGGCACATGACCTTAACGAAGCTTTGTTCGAGGCGTCTTTGCGCAATCCTGGATAAGATGCTTTTAAACCATAGTTCGGGGCAAAAGATCGTCGCTCCGGCACTTTCATACTTCGACTACAGAACTCTCTCATTCTGCATTGCTTCAGAGTATCCCAGCAGGCTCTTACGGTCGAAGAACCGCACTCTTGTTTGAGGATAGTGACTGTTTTGCTGCAAGGATAAATGTGCCTCTTCCGTCAGGAACTCTGAGAGAGCAAGAGCAGATCTTCTGGGCCGGAGATGTTTGCACGGTCATGGAGATAATCCGGTGTTATCATCAAGAAGTGTTCTCATCTGAACAGTAAGAATCAGGTTAACACTGGGAGCTCTTCTTGAAATAGCCTTGAGAGACCAGGATCAGCGAGATTCACTCTGGTCTCCAAATGGAATGGGCAGTTCCCAGAAAAACTCAAAAGGAGGTTTTTTCCATGGCTCGACGGGTGGTATATCTTGTGCTGGCCTTGCTTGTAGTGTTCCTTATTTCTGGATGTATTAAGGACTTCCTTCCAACCAAAAACGTTGCCGGAGAATGGGAAGCACTGGCTGAAGCTGATCCCCCGGCGGCGCACTGAATACTGGGCTTACGTCTTCATATTCACTTTTGATGAGGTTGTGGACGGTGTTCTCACTGGAAAAGCTCAGAACACGAAGATACTTGAGGATGATACTACTTGGGAGATGGAGGAGCAAGTCATTGTGGACCTAGAAGGAACATTAACTGAACTCGGGGCCATTAACTTCAGGATAACGTACACTGAAACTGACTACCTTGACTTCGAAGGAACAGTTCGGGGCAATGGTATGGAGGGTACCTGGTATTACATTACCGACACTCATTTATGGGGAGATTGGTCAGCAGAAAGAAAGTAGGCATAAGAGTTAGTTTAGAAAAGAGAGTCTGACTCTGGACCTACAGACCACATTCCCGCAGAACAGAAGGTGCTCCTTAAGAATGGATGAAAGTAAAATAGCTCCCTGTGGGATGAACTGCGGATTGTGCATCAGTAAGCAATCAAAGAAATACAACCTGAATAACAAGGGTTTCAAAAAGACCTACTGTAGTGGCTGTCTTTCCAGCGGCATCAAGTGCAATCTGAAACACTACTGCGACAGACTTGACAGAGGACTTCTTCGTTATTGTTATGAGTGTAACCAATACCCGTGCAGTAAGCTCAAGGCTCTGGATAAACGATACCGAACCAAGTACCATATGAGCATGCTGGAAAACCTTGAATTCATTAAAGCCCACGGCATCCAGGAGTTCCTCAAGAAGGAGCAGGACAAGTGGCAATGCCCAAAGTGCGGCAGACTAATATGCTGTCATAACGGCCTGTGCTTAAGCTGCAATCTTGACCGACTGTTGCAGAACAAGAAATACAGCTGGGCTGAGGAGTAGAAATCGGAGAGTCTAATAGTGCGTCTAAGAATCGCTGCACTAACACTCGGTAGATTAGATAAAATAATTGACTGCGCCCTGATCATCCAAGAATTCACTGTTGATTATCAGAGATGGCTGCTGTATTCATGCAGGAAAAGGTAACTGACTGCGCATATTACTATGCTCTTGCTGCTCGGTTTGCTTTCCGTATTCATGTCTAACTCTAGGGACGGTATAGTATAAGGGAAAGGAATAACTCAGTGGTCTCAGAAGGCCAGAAGTCCTTCCTGGCTCTAGTGAAGGTCTTCTAAGAGGAGGCAGGCCGGTGAGAATTGGCGTTATGATACTATCTTTGGCTATCTTTTCAATAACCTTGGTTTTGACTTATAACGTGAGCATATCAAGCGACTATGAAGATAATGATCCTATTGCAGAAGAAATTGCGATCGGGACGGCGTTAAGCTTTGCGTTCCTTATTGGCGGTGTATTTGCGCTTAAAGTACCTTCAGTAACTGCAGCTGTGCTAGCGTTTGCAGGGTTCTTCGCTCTGATATCGCGCCCCGACGTCCATCTAGATCTTCCCTTCTTGGGTGGTATCGCGGTAATACTCGCAAGCTGCGCATTGTGGCCGGACCAGATGGAGAAAACTAGAATCAGAGAGGAAACTGACCTTAGCCAACCAGAAAAGGCAGATAAAAAGGAGCTTGACTTAGAAGTGAGAGATGAAGACCTGAAGCTTAGCTCCAACGAGACAAAGATAGTTATGAACGACTCGACAACCTGGGAATGCTCAAAGTGCCATCATATTCAGAAAAACACACCAGACGAACTGCAAAGGCTAAACTACTGCCCAGGCTGTGGAAGAAAAATCATGCAGATTATTAGGAGAAATACTGCTTCACAAAACAAGAAGCAGGACGGAGATTCACAAATTTGATGCGACAGTAGTTGGCAAGACGGAGGGCTCTTAACGACAAATCGCCTCAGCTGGTATTATGCCGAATGCCATGATCCATATATCATAGAAGGGGTCCATCTCTTCGGTGTTGCCGGTTACTCTTTCGCCAAAGCGTAGAACTCTTCAAGATACAGCGCTAGCAACGTTGACCAGGTGTGGGATGAACTTCATTCTCTTGCAAGCTGGCTACTACATGAGAACGATTATTACTCCATATGCATCCACATCCTGACAAACTGAATCCTGTATGGCCATTCTTCTTCAAGCTCGCACATAGAGTACCATCGAAGTCGTTCAACTTCTCCCGATGGCTGCGGCAGGGTAGGAATGTGTTCAGTATATACTCCAACCAGAGTCCATTCACCGTAGGCTATGCCATTGCCAATTATGAGTCTCACATCTTC
>PWXG01000138.1 GCA_003561215.1 Thermotogales bacterium | reverse complement strand
TCCTCTGAACTTCTGGTCTAGAAAAACTGCAAGAAGCAGGCCCAAAGGAACCGTTACCCCTGCAAATCCGACCAACCACCTGATGTTGTTCAGAAGAGAGGTCCTGAAATGCATATCCTGGAAAAGCCTCCTGAAATTCGCAAACCCCACCAGGTCGTAGCTGGGTGACACACCGTCCCAGTTCGTGAAACTGAGTATGAGAGTTTGAACAAGGGGAACGATTACCCAGATCGCGTACATTGTAAGAGGTAAAGCAAGGAATGCGTAAGGAACCCACCAGCGTTTGGACTTCATCATTGCCTCCGATGAGATAGATAGAAGGGGAGGAGTTTCCCCCTCCCCGGTTTAATCACTCAAAAATCCTTTTCCTGTCCAATTCAAGGTTACCTAGAAGGAAGTCGATCCTTCCAGGGAAGACCATGAATTCGACAAATGCATTCATTCCCGCTTCTGCCATTTCGGGGTCTGTATCACGATCGTAAAACTGCATAACTCCATCAGAATCAAGTATCATATCAAGGCCTTTTCTTGCATGAGCGTCAGGGGCAGGAACATGCTTATTGGCAGCGAGTCTTCCGAGTTCGGTCGCAAAGAATTCCTGGGCTTCCCTAGATGCGATGAACTCAAGGAAAACCTTTGCGCCGTCCTTGTTCCTCGCATTTGCGGGAATCATGAATCCGTCGATTGGCGTGTCTTCGTATAAACCGAGATTGCCATCGATCACGGGGAACCTGAAGAAGTCGATATCATCCCTTGCGGCCTCAGGGGCAACGTCCTTGATAAACTGGCCCATCAGGTACATACCAGCTTCGCCAGTGAAAAGGAAAGTTGCAGCGTCCTGCCAGTTGTAGGAAGTATGATCCTTAAGGAAATAATCCCTTTCCACAAGCTGCTTCCAGTACTCGAATACCTTCTTAACGCCATCATCGGTGTAAGGGATGAGTCCCTCTGTGAGTTTGAGATGATAGTCCAGACCATTGACGCGCATGTTCAGGTAATCGAACCATCCTGCAGCTGTCCAAAGGAACCTCGTACCGATCGATATCGGTATGAGCCCGGCATTCTTGAGCTCTTCACAAACATCCAGGAACTGTTTCCAGGTAACCGGGACACTCAACCCGAGTTCATCAAAGACAGCTGTGTTGTAGTATACACCCCACCAATACCATGACTGCGGTAGGAAGTATATCGTCCCGTCGTATTCCGAAGCGCTCTTGAAAGCAGCGGGGAATTCCGCTTCAAATCCGTTAGGGAAGATGTCATCGATGGGCTCAATCAACCCCTGACTTGCAAAGTAGCGCATCCTCTCTCCTGCGAACCAAGTAACGACGTCAGCAACGCCTTCACGCGCAGGCAACCAGGTTCTCAGTAAGGTCTTGAAGTCTTCGTGAGCAAAGGTATTCACCGTCACATTGTACTCGGGGTAGAGTTCCCTAAACTGATCTACAAGCTCGGCAAAGACTCTCCTTGGTTCGGGATCTGACATGTAAGAGTTAATCACCAATCTCTGCGCCGAAATCGTCAATGCCATGACGACCAGCACAAGAACAAGCAGTGCCTTTTTCACGCTGTCCACCTCCATTATGCGCTTCCGCGCAAGATTAGTTCCGGTACATATCTGATCTTTCCGCTCTTCTTGCCTGAAAGTATCTCAAAGGTTGCACCGACCATATCACGAACGGGAATCCTTAATGTGCTCAGATTTGTTGCTTCAGCAAAGAACACGTCGTCAAAGCCGATGACCAGGACTTCGTCACCGACCTTCACTCTCCGTTCCCTGAGTGCCCTCAGAACACCGATAGCCATCATGTCATTATGGCAGAAGAATGCTTCGGGCAGTGTCTGCATCTTCTTGACGGTTTCATACGCCACGCGCCAATCGAGCTGAAGGTTGAATACCTGTGATTCACCTGCACTGCAGAACCCTTCGAGGAAACCTTCTGTTCGACCCACTGTAGTCGCCTTTCGGGGATTATCCATAACCAGGGCTACTTTGGTAACTCCTTGCTTGCGCAGATGTTCTCCCGCCTTTCGTCCCCCCTCGTGATCATCTATCCAGACCTCATAAATATCCCCTCTTGGGAAATGAACACCGAATGAAACAACGGTCAAGCCACTATTGCTGGCTCGTTCCAGATGTTTGAACTCGTATCCTTCCGGCGCGACGACGACCGAATCTACCCCGGTTTCTTCGAGAAGATTCAGTGCTTTCTCTTCTTTCTGATGGCTCCTGTTTGTGTCGGTGACGATTACCGTAAGACCCCGGTCGTTAGCAAGATCCTCAATCTCGCCGATCATCTCTGCGTAAAAAGGGTTTCTGATATCGAATACAAGCACTCCTAGTCTCCCGGTCTTTCCAGATCTCAAGGACCTTGCGTCCTTGTTCGGCTTGTATCCAAGCTCGACAATTATCTGCATTATCCTCTCGCGCGTGTCTTTGCTGACACCGGGACTGTCATTGATGACACGGGAAACGGTCATCATGGAAGTATCGGCCATCCTCGCAACGTCCCTTAGAGTAACTCGCTTCAAACAGCGCACCTCCGAGTTAACGTTAACGGTTAACGTTAACAGTATATTCTATTCTTCAAGGTGACTTCAAAGCCTGTGAAATTTGATCTGATCTGTTGAGGCCGGGTTAGCCTCGATCAGAAAAGTGATTCGTTTTCGGACGCAGTGAATCGACGGGCAGCTAGATCTTCATTCCCAGGAGCAACGAAGAAGTTGCAACGGCCTTTTCGTCAACTCTTGCGGTCGCGTCTACCGTGACGACTTTCATCCGCCTGGACTTGACTTTCACATGATAAGCAAGGCGATCGCCAGGCTTGACCTCTGCTCTGAACCGCACCTTGTCAATGCCCAGAAAGAGGGGTACCGCCGTTGTTTGACCGAGCAGAAGTATTCCGGCCGTTTGTGCTAGCCCTTCGATAATGAGGACTCCCGGGTAAACGGGATATTCGGGGAAGTGCCCCTTGAAGACCGGATCGTCAGGAAGAATGTCTCTGAAAGCGATTATGCTGTCTTCTTCTTCAGTGATTACTCCATCTACCAGTAGAAAAGGCGAGCGATGGGGAATTCGGGACTTCACGTATTCAAGATCCTTCAATTTGTCCGACCTCCTCAAAGTGATTATAACAGCACGCGGAATCCGAACACATACGCGAGCAGTCGGACGAATTCCGAACGAGTACCTCGAATTTCGTCTGGCATAAGTTTGCACAATTTCGTCTGTGAAACATTGTTCTGTATTTTGGAGGCGGTAATATGGGGATCATAATTTCAGGAACAGGCTCTTATCTTCCGAAAAGAGTAGTAGCAAATTCGGAACTGGAAGAATCACTCGGATTGCCCGAATCATGGATAATCAGGAGAACGGGAATTGTTGAACGCAGATATGCCGAAGAAGAGACACTTCTCTCGATGGCAATAGAGGCTTCCTCAAGAGCAATCGGATCAGAGAGCGGCGAAGTCGGCCTTGTGGTAGTCCACTCTTCGACCCGTCAGAAGGCTTTTCCATCGATGGCCAACGACGTGTCTGCTGCTCTTGATATCAAACCAAAGATAGCTTTTGACATTACTTCAGGTTGCGTTGGTTTCTTGCAGGGTCTGCTGACAGCAACTTCTTACATGGAGAGGTTTCGAATCGATCTTGGTCTTGTAGTGGCGTCTGAAGAACTGAGCAGATATGTGGATTCCTCCGATAGGGATACTGCCGTGTTGTTCGGCGATGGTGCCGGCGCAGTTCTCTTGAAGAGGTGCAGGGGGACTGATGTCCTACTTGAGAGCGACTCCGGTACGGAATCGTCGCTGGGCAATTCGCTCTTTCTCGAAATGGGTACAAACAGCAAAATGAAAATGAACGGCGGGGAAGTCTACAAGTTTGCTGTACGCACCCTCGTCGATTCGGTAAGCAGACTCCTTGGTGTTAGCGGGCTGAAGCCGGCCGATATTGATGCGCTGATTCCTCATCAGTCAAATGGGCGTATCTTGCAAGCCGCAAACAAGCAGCTGGGTTTTCCGGAAGACAGGATCTTCTCGGACCTTGCTTTTCTAGGCAATACAGGTTCTGCTTCCATACCGATAACTCTTGACCGTGCAAATAGTAAGGGGAAGCTCTCACAGGGAGACAAGGTGCTCTTTGTCAGCTATGGAGCCGGTATGAGCTGGACAACAGTTCTCACTGAGTGGGTCTCGAGAAAGGAGGAACGCAGTTGCATTCTCGAAACCGCGTTTCAAGACTATTAGAAATCGATTATCCGATCATACAGGGGGGGATGGCCTGGGTTTCTGACGCAGTTCTCGCTGCAGCAGTCTCGAATGCAGGGGGCCTGGGAATGCTTGCTTCGGGAAACATGCCTGCAGACAGATTGTCCGACGAAATCGACAAGGCTCGCTCTCTTACTGACAGGCCCTTTGGTGTAAATGTAATGCTGTTATCACCTTTTTCACAGGAAGTGCTTCAGCTCGTTGCAAGGAAAGAAGTTCAGGTTGTAACGCTTGGGGCTGGAAACCCAGGGAAAGCTGTTGGAAGGCTTAAGTATGCAGGAGTCACGGTCATTCCCATAGTGGCTTCAGTGGCTCAGGCGCGCAGAGCCGAATCCATGGGAGCTGACATGATCGTAGCCGAAGGCATGGAGGCGGGTGGTCACATAGGAAGGGTTACAACGATGGCACTGGTGCCCCAGGTTGTTGATTCTGTCGACATCCCGGTAATTGCTGCTGGAGGAATTGCAGATGGTAGAGGCATGGCTGCAGTATTCTGTCTGGGCGCTGAGGGAGTGCAGATAGGAACCAGATTCATCTGCTCTGAAGAGTGCCAGATTCACGAGAACTACAAGAAGAGAGTCGTCAAGGCTTCGGAACTCGATGCAGTGATCACAGGAACACGCATGGGTCATCCCATCAGGGCGCTCAGAAACAACCTGACACGAAGGATAGAGCTGCTGGAAAAAAAGGGAGCGGGATTCGAGGAAATTGAGAAGATTGCTGTAGGCGGCCTTGAAAAGGCCGTCAGAGAAGGTGACGTGGACAGCGGATCCGTGATGGCCGGTCAGATATCCGGTCTTGTAAGAGATATCAGGACTGTCGAGGAGATAATTCAGTCAATCATCCAGGAATTCTACGCCATTTCACTGGAGCGTTCCGAGGCAAAGACGTCATGAAAGCCTGGATGTTTCCCGGTCAGGGCGCACAGTACGTAGGCATGGCTCACGATCTCCTTTCCGACAATGTGCTAGAAACAAGTCTCATTAAGGAAACCAGGGAAAGACTGGGAACCGATATTGCCGAGCTGATGCTCCACGGTCCGGAGGAAGTCTTGAGGTTGACAGAAAACGCACAACCGGCGATAGTGCTTCATAGTGTACTTGCTGCGAAGAAAGCATTGAGTTACGGTTACAAGCCGGATTATCTTGTGGGTCAGAGCCTTGGAGAGTATTCTGCGCTTGTAGTGGCAGGTTCGATGGACCTATTGGACGCTCTGGAAGCGGTTAAGCTCAGGGGAAACCTGATGCAGAACGCAGTACCTGATGGTGTGGGTTCGATGGCGGCGATAGTAGGTCTGCGTGCAGAGACTGTTAAAGAGATATGTGATACATATGGCTCAGATGAAGAGATAAGCATCTCCAACTATAACGCCCCTGAGCAAGTAGTGATTTCGGGGCTGAGGGAGATAGTCGATTCCTGTGCAGCCAGGGCAAAGGAAGCAGGGGCCAGAAGAGTAGTCAACCTTGACGTGAGTGCACCTTTCCACACGAAGCTTCTTGCAGGAGCGGCAGAAGGACTGCGGAAGAAGCTGGAGAGTGTCAGAATCTCGACTCCATCTGTTCCCGTGATCTCTAACGTAACTGGAGAACCTGCGCCTCAAGATAAAGCAGGTATTGTCAGTTCGCTGGTTGAACAGGTTTGCGCACCCGTCAGGTGGGAACAGGGTGTGAAATACCTTCTAGAACAGGGAGTACATGCTTTCTTCGAGATAGGCCCAGGGTCGAGTCTTTCAGGGCTTGTTAAGAAGATCAGCAGGGGTGCAAGAGTGTATCCCACCGATGGGAGAAATATCGAAGAAGTCATGAAAGAGGGATATGCAGATGCCTAAAACAGCTTTGGTTACCGGTGGTACCGGCGGTATAGGACGGGCAATTGTGAGCAGGCTCGTCGAGGCCGGCATGAACGTGGTCTTCACATATAACTCCGACCACGATGGAGCGCGAGAGATTGAACAGAGATTCGGCGAAGGACGTGCAAAGGCCTACCGCTGCGATCTTGCCAGGACAGAGGATGTTAAGAAGTTCTCAGACAAAGTGATTGAAGATTTAGGCTCCATGGACGTACTTGTCAACAATGCTGGAACGAGTCGGGACAGACTGTTCCTGAGAACTACTCTCAGGGATTGGAAAGAAGTCATGGATGTCAATCTTGATGGAACATTCAACGTGACAAAAGCATTTCTACCTAACATGGTAAGGCAGCGGTGGGGAAGGGTGATATTCATCTCTTCTGTATCCGGTCTCAGGGGGAATGTTGGACAGACAAGCTACGCGTCTTCCAAGGCAGCGCTTGTTGGATTAGCCAAGTCGATTGCAAGGGAAGTAGCGTCCAGAAATATCACCTGTAACGTAGTTGCTCCTGGCCTAATCGATACTGCGATGACACGAAAGATCAAAAAAGAATATCTTGCGAAATTGATGGAGATGATCCCTCTGGGAAGAATGGGCAGCGCGGATGAAGTAGCGTCCCTCGTTTCTTATCTTGTCGGAGACGAGGCTTCGTACATAACAGGACAGGTCATGATTATCGACGGAGGGCTCTCAATATAACCACGTATTTGAAAAGGAGGTAATGATCATGGAAGAGAAAGTTAAGGCAATTGTTGCTGAGCAGCTTGGACTTCAGCCTGGGGAAGTCAAACTGGAATCTCGATTTGTTGACGACCTGGGAGCTGACTCGCTTGATCTGGTCGATCTTGTGATGAAGTTGGAAGACGAATTCGAAGTATCCATAGACGATGAACAGGCAAGCAAGCTTAGAACAGTTAAAGATGCGCTTGATTTCATCGAGAAGCTTTCACGTACTGTATGAAGAGAAGAGCTGTTGTGACGGGGCTTGGAGTCATAAGCCCCGTAGGTAATAATGTCCAGGAGTTCTGGAACAATCTTGTTTCAGGGACTTCAGGGATTGACTGGATTAAAGCTTTCGATGCGAGTGCTTATCATTCAAAAGTGGCGGGAGAGGTGAAGGAATTCGATCCTGTCGCGTACATGGACAGAAAAGAAGCGCGCAGGACATCCAGGTTCATCCAATTTGCAGTTGCTAGTTCTTATGATGCCATCAGTGACAGTGGCCTTACCCCCGAGCTCCTGTGTTCTTGCAGGGCGGCAGTTATCTACGGTGTCGGTATGGGCGGAATGGACTTCCTGGAGGCCCAGCACCATGTTTTGATCGAAAAGGGTCCGTTGAGAGTGAGCCCTTTCATGATACCGATGTCAATCCCCAACATGGCTGCAGGTACAATAGCTGTGAAGTACGGTTGCATGGGTAAGAACCTGACAATTGTCACTGCCTGTGCTGCAAGCACAAATGCACTCGGTGAAGCGCTCAAGATGATAAGAGAGGGCGAGGCCGACATTGTCATCAGTGGAGGCTCGGAATCTGTCATCACACCGCTTTCGCTGGCTGGGTTTGGTTCTATGACCGCATTGTCAAGGTCTTCACCGGACAAAGCAAGCAGACCTTTTGATAAGAACAGGGACGGATTTGTGATGGCAGAAGGGTCGTCAACCCTTATCATCGAGGATCTTGAGCACGCAAAGAGGAGAAACGCGCCGATCTACGCTGAGCTTGTTGGATACGGAACAAGCGATGATGCAAGCCACATAACTGCTCCAGACCCCAACGGAAGGGGCGCGATTGCGTCAATGAGGGCCGCTCTTCACGACGCAGAACTGGATGCTGAACACATCGACTATATCAACGCTCATGGAACGTCTACACCGCTGAATGATGTAGTAGAAACCCGGGCAATAAAGGCGATCTTCGGTTCCGATACTAAGGTGAGCATAAGCTCGACAAAGTCGATGCACGGCCATGTACTGGGGGCGGCTGGAGCGATTGAGGCAGCAGCGACGATACTTGCACTGAGGAATGATACTATTCCTCCAACCATTAACTACGAGACGCCTGATCCGGATTGTGATCTGGATTATACCCCTAACAAGGCTGCCGCGAAAGAGATTATCCGTGCACTGAGCAATTCGTTTGGTTTTGGAGGTCATAACGCAACGATCATCTTCAAGAAATACGCCGAGTAGATTATCGAAGCGGATTGAGCACAAGGCGCTCGCGAAGCGGATGCCCAAGAGCAGGTCCGAAAAGTTGAAAGCATTATCCAATCTACTTAGGGGCAGAACATCGTTCTGCCCTGATCTTCAACAGGTTGACAAAGATTAGATCTGCTGTAACTGCATTCTTTAACCAGAAGCGGTCATAAATGCAGAACGCAAGCGGTACGACACCGACAACGCAGGACATGTTCATGTGATCAAAGGCAGATCTGTTTCCCAAGAGATCGCTGCTGAAACAAGGGCATAATGGTATTATGCCCCTACACAAGAGGAATTGAAACCATCACCCAGAGTAACGTAGGGGCAGAACATCGTTCTGCCCTGATCTTCAACATGTTGACAAAGATTAGATCTGTTTTAACTGCATTCTTTAACCAGAAGCGGTCATAAATGCAGAACGCAAGCGGTACGACACCGACAACGCAGGACATGTTCATGTGATCAAAGGCAGATCTGTTTCCCAAGAGATCGCTGTTGAACCAAGGGCATAATGGTATTATGCACTACAATACTTAAGCTTTTAGCCTGTTCTTGAAAAGGTTTTACGCACGACGGAGTTTTCGTGTTATGCACTACCCGAGAAGGGCGAAAACCATCACCCAGAGTAACGTAGGGGCAGAACATCGTTCTGCCCTGAAACACGAACGGTATGAAAACAAGGGCATAATAGTATTATGCCCCTACAATACTTAAGCTTTTAGCCTGTTCTTGAAAAGGTTTTACGCACGACGGAGTTTTCGTGTTTTGCTTTTTTAGTGTTATGCACTACCCCAGAAGTAGCAAAAGCATTGACAAAGCGGATCTGGCGGTTCTTGCCAGATTCACTTCGTCTGCTATCTAAAGGCCGTACAAGCTTCTTATTGCAGGAAGCAAGAGTAGAGTGATATATCCGGCAAGGGCAAGAAATGGGCCAAAAGGTATTCGCGTTTCGCGGGATACTTTCTTCCCCTGTAGTTTCATAGCTGTGACATACACTCCCAGGGCGACTATTGAACCAATCATGACGGTGAAAAGGGTTCCGATGACTCCTGTAGCAACGGCAAGAACACCGAGCAGTTCAACATCGCCAAATCCAAAACTGTCGCTCCTGAAACGGTTTGCCACGAGGAAGAAAACCAGCATGACTCCAAAAACAAGTGCCGCCTCCAGCAGAACCCTGGGGAAACTATCGGTGAGAATACTCCAGCCAAGCGCACCGATACCGATAACAACTATTCCGCTGTCAGGAATCAGCAGGTGCTCAAGATCGATGAAGCTCACAAGAATCAGCCCCGAGACTATCAGACTGGCCATCGCTGCGAGGGATGGCCTGAAAAGAACAGAATTGGCAAGGAACGACGCTGAAGTCAGGAGCTCGACGATGAAGTATCTTGGAGATATTGCTTTCTTGCAGTACCTGCACTTTCCCATAAGAAAGACAAAGCTAAGCAATGGAATGTTGTCTTTCCAGGAAAGCTCGTGATTGCAAACGGGACAAACACTTCGACGCGGTTTCAAGGGCGAATAATCCGATCTCGGAAGCCTGAATATCAGCATGTTCAAGAAGCTTCCGATCACAAGTCCAAGGAGAAAAAAACCGGCAGGGATTATCAGACTATCCCGCACGCCTTTCTTTCGGACTCGGTTAGAAATTGCTTGAAGAGTTCTTCTTTGCCGTAGAAGTACCAGAGTTCCTCATTGCTGAACTCATTGAGGATCTCTTCTGCTTTGGAAAACTCTTTGTCTTTCACATAGGGGACCACGGAAAGCAGCTTGAGATGCCTCAGCTGCGGGGACTCTTCAAGGAAGCGCTCAACACACTTCTTTACCTTGGAAAACCTTCCATGCTTGAACTGAACCCTTGACCAAACCTCAACATCATTCGCGTATTCAGGTTCAGACTCAAGGATTTCCTCTTCAAGTCTGTTTGCAGTGTCAGTATCTCCGTATTTGTCCATGAGCTGTATGAGCCTGCACTTTGACAGGAGGTTCTTTGGATCCTGATCAACCATTTTCTCCATTACCTTGATCGCTCTGTCTAGATCGCCTGAATGCTCGTAAGCGTCAGCAAGCATAAAATACGTCACAGAGTGATCAGGAGATAGCTTCAGCTCTTCTTCCCAGTAGAAGGCGGCTTCAGAGTATTTCCCAAGATTGTAGAACGCTTGACCAAGAGTTGAATAAGCGGATACAAGCATCGGGTTATGCTGAATCGCTCGTCTTATCCACTCGATCCCTTTGTTGACTTCCCCAGCTTCTATGTAAATCGTTCCCTTGAGTTCCATTGTACTCGCAGGATCAATCTCTGCATCAATCATCAGGTCAAGAAAGGATTGAGCATCGCTGTACAACTCCCTGTCAGCAAGCGCCATGATCTTGTCACGATATCCGCAGAAGGAACCGTGCTTGAAATGAGAGAAACTGACTCCTGCTTCATTTAGGTATTCGATGAACTCGGCGTACTCGATGGGAGAGTATACGATAGGGCTGACAATGGATTCGAAGTTCTCGGAAAGCTTCAGTGCAGTGTCCAGTCCTTTCTCTAACATGGTGCCGGAAAGATCTCCCTTCGCTGCAGGATAATCACCGTCGTAAATCAAGTCAAGAACTGCAATTGCAAAGGGTAGTAAAAGATCGATTTCGTAATCCTGACCCCCTGAGGTCAGCCTTATGAAGTTCATAGTACCACCCCTTTCGGCTTACTAATAATATACCACGGTTGAAGGATAGGCGAGATCTGTCGAGCATGCAAAACCACAGGGTTGTCCTTAGTATTTCTGCTCTGCAAGCGCTTGGATCATACTCGATCGCTGCTGTGATACCATTTACTCATGAACTGAAAATCCAGGGAGGTGACCTCATGAAAGAATCGGTTATCGGTATTCTGAAGTATGCCCTTGCGAGAGAGCGCGAGGGAGTATCTTTCTACTCGGAAAAACTATTAAAGGCAGCTGTTCCAGAGGTCAAGGAGGTTCTTTCAAATCTGGCTGACATGGAGAAGCAGCATGTACAGTTCATTATGGAGCTTCTCGATAAGGGAACACGGGGAGATGAAATCAGCCTCGAAACAGACGAACCCGCCGATTTCTTTGAGCAGAGAGAGCTGTCGGAACTCTCTCGATTCTCTTTGGAAAGCATAGCAGGTGATATTTCGGTGGTTCGCATGGCCTATCTTATTGAAAAGGATTTTGAGGAGTTCTACAAGAAAGCTTCGCAGGAAAGCCAGGAAGAAGACATTTCATCCGTATTCTCTGAATTGGCTCACTGGGAGAACGGGCACAAAAGAGCGCTAATGGAGCTTTACGATGTGCTCAAGAAGGAGTATTGGGACAGGCAGGGATTCACGCCACTGTTCTGATTTTCGAGGACTAATTGCGTCTTCTTGATCTTCCCGTGCCCTTGTTATCTTTGACAACCTCAAGATCAATTTCTGCAGTGGTCTTATCAGCGCGAATAGCTTTGACTTTCAGCGTATCTCCTATTCTGAAGACGCGTTTCTTCTGTCTGCCTATCAGAGTATTCTTCTGCTCATCGAAATCGTAGTAGTCGTCGAGAGTTGAGACATGAACCAGTCCGGATATCATCTTATCGCTTATCTCTACGAACATCCCGAATTTTGTTATGCCCGTAACAACGGACTCGAAAACCTGCCCAATGCGCTGCTGAATATACTCGGCTTTCTTAATGTCGAGAATATCCCATTCCGCTTCATTTGCATTTCGTTCCATTCTGGAGCAATGTCTTGCCATCTGGGGCAACGATTCCGCAAGCTTCGCAGTGTTTTCTCTTGTGCTGGGATCTTGATAGACGATCTTCTTCAGCAGCCTGTGCACCGTCAAATCCGGGTAGCGCCTTATCGGAGAGGTGAAATGCGTGTAGGCCTGTGACGCCAGCCCAAAATGCCCTATGTTAACATCAGAATACACTGCGCGCTTCATTCCTCTGACGAGTAGCCGCTGAATCGATTCGTGGAGAGGATGATCTTTCGTGGTTTCCAGCAGTTGCTGAAGGGCCTTTGGATGAACATTCTGCGGGATCTTGACTTTCATGCCGAGAGCTTCAATGTACTGCTTGAGTTGGAGTATTGACTCTGCATCCGGTTCTTCGTGAATGCGGTAAACTGAAGGGAATTCACGCCTGAAAAAGTGCTCTGCAACGGTTTCATTTGCTCTTATCATGAACTCCTCGATCATGGCTTCAGATTCCCCTCGTTCCTGGGGAACAATGTCTACCACATAACCGTCCTTGTTGAACTCGATGTAGGCTTCCCTGGAAGAAATATCCATGACAGCACCGCGTTTCTTTCTCTGGTCTCGAAGGATCGCCGCCAGTTCAAAAGCTGCGTTCAAATCCTTTTCAACGGCTTTCAGTCTGGAAGCTATCTCCTCATCTGCGGTGCCGTTCCTGAGAGCGTTGACTTCCCTGTAAGTGAGACGCCTTACAGAGCTCACTACTCCGTTAGATATATCATAGTCTTTCAGCTTACCATGAGGACTTATCGTCATCTGCAGAGAAAGTGTCAGTCGATCCGCCCCCTCTTTTAAAGAACAGATGCCGTTTGAGAGCTCGAACGGGAGCATTGGTATTACCGTATCGAGCAGATAGACCGATGTAGCCCTGGAATAGGCTTCCTTATCGAGAGCTGAACCCTCTCCAACATAGTGTGAGACATCGGCAATGTGTATACCCAGGACAAAATCACCTGAACCACTCTTTCGTATGCTTATGGCATCGTCGAAGTCCTTTGCGTCATCACCGTCAATGGTAAACACTCTGTCTTTTCTGAAGTCCTTGCGACCTTTGAGCTCTTCAGGAGATATCTCTTCGCTGGCCTTCTGTGCCTCTTCTGCGACAGGTTCCGGGAAATACCCGGGCTGAGGCAAGGAGTGCCGGAAGATGACTGTCGGAAGATCCACAGCAGGGCTGGAAGCATCACCAAGAACCTGTTCAATTATTCCTTCGGGATTCCGCCCGGGCGAAGGGTATCGAGTGATCTTTACAACAACTTTTTCGTCAGGTTTAGCATTCATAAGGTTTTCAGGTGGTATATAGAAGTCGTATTTCAGTTTCAGATCGTCCGGCACGACGAAAGCGAAAAGCCCACGGAGCTTGAACGTACCGACAAGCATTTCCCTGTTCCTCTGCAGCACGCGAACGACTTTTCCTTTTGGAAGCCCACGGTGCTTCCCGATTATCTTCACCGTCACTAGATCACGATCGATGGCGTAGCCCGAATCTTCAACAGGAACGAATACATCTTCACCATCGTCTTGTTCAACAAAAGCGGCATGCCCCTTTCTGCTGAAGCTTATCTCTCCTACAGCAGTATCCTTTCCGGGCAATGAATATCTCCCATTGTTGTCTCGAACGATCTTGCCCTTTTCGAGCAGTTCCTTTATCGTTGCTCGTAAGCGGCCCATCTTTTCGCCGGAGTGAATATTCATTGATTTTGCGATCATCTTCTGAGTAAGGCCTGCTTTCTTTGAGCTTCGTATGGTTTCAATTACTGATGTCTCAAGAGTTTGCACGGTTTCACCTCCGCAGTTAACTTAAAGCCCGTGCTATAATTATACTGTATGTGCAGAGCTAGACATAGTAGTTGCAGTCGAATACTAGGAGGTTGACCGATGAGAATTGGAATACTGACGGGTGGTGGCGACTGCCCGGGTCTAAATGCGGTTATAAGAGGAATCGTGAAATCGGCAAGCGATGATATCGAGATTCTCGGTATCAAACATGGATGGCAAGGTCTGGTTACAAAGGAATACATGACGTTGACAGACGACGATGTCGAGGGAATACATATAATCGGCGGTACCATACTAGGTACTTCAAGGACAAATCCTTTCAGCAGTGAGAAGCTCAGACAGAGTGTTGAAGACAATATAAAGGAACTTGAACTCGATGCGCTGATTGCAATTGGCGGCGATGACACTCTGACCGTTGCTGCCAAGCTGTCTTCTCTCGGATACAAGGTCATAGGTGTTCCGAAGACAATCGACAACGACGTCTCAAATACGGATTATACTTTTGGCTACCATACTGCAGTGAATGTGGGCGCAGACGCGATAGACAGGCTGCATTCCACAGCAAGATCTCACCGACGCATAGTCGTGGTTGAGCTGATGGGAAGAGACGCAGGATGGATAACTCTTGAAGCAGGACTGGCTGCAGGGGCACACCTTATACTGATCCCGGAGTTCCCGATGACGATTAGCGAGATCGTTGACTATGTTCATAGAAGGATGAAGAAGCATGGTTACATGGTCATCGCTCTTGCTGAAGGGTTCAAACCAACGGAACTCGAGAACGTCGTTGGCGACAAGAACGAGATCGATGCATTCGGGCATATCAGACTGGGGGGAATAGCTCATTATATTGCAGAGGTCATAAAGGACAAGACTCAGTACGATACCAGGTCGGTCGTCCTGGGGCACCTGCTGCGGGGAGGAACTCCTACAGCGTTTGACAGGATTCTGGGGACAAGATTCGGTGTGCACTCTATGGAACTGGTTATAAGGAAAGACTTTGGAAGAATGGTTGCGCTTAAGGGAGGAGACATCGTCTCCGTTCCGATCGAGTATGGAATCGCGACAAAGAAACTCGTTCCATACGAGTATTATCGTCTTGCTCAGATCTTTTTTGGATAAGTGCTTATGAGTAGTGTTGCAGAGCCTGTAAAATGGGCTGAGAAAGTCATAAGAAGATATGTTCTGGATAACAAGGTTCCGGAAATGTCTGAGTGTTCCAGCAGGGTACTCCTGGAGACTCAGGCGGGATGTTTTGTGACAATTCATCGCAAGGATGGCTCGCTTCGTGGTTGTATAGGCACCCTGACTCCCACCACCAGAAACCTTGCTGAAGAGATAAGAGCAAACGCAGTTTCATCAGCAACCAGAGACCCGCGATTCCCACCGGTCTCCGGCAAAGAGATGGATGACCTCTACGTGACTGTTGATGTGCTTGAAAAGCCTGAAGAATGCGATGTTGAAGAGCTTGACCCGCAAGAATACGGGGTAATCGTTGAATCTGGTGCCAGAAAAGGTGTTCTTCTTCCGAATTTGCCTGGAGTGCGAACAGTGGCCGATCAAATAAGGATTGCACTTGCAAAGGCGGGAATTTCCAATAAGGAAGATTTCAGGATCTACAGATTCAAGGTTACCCGTTACGGTTGAGCTATTTCTGAAAGGGTGATCGAGTGAAACAGGCGGTCTATTTCGAAGAGCTGGAAGAGGATGTGCTGGGGTGCAGGTTATGCCCGCACCATTGCAGGATCGAACCTGGTAAGACGGGAATATGTCTGGCCAGGAAGAATATGAGAGGTATGTTGTATTCGTCAAATTACGGCGAACTGACTTCCTTTGCAATAGATCCGGTTGAAAAGAAGCCACTGTATCACTTTTACCCGGGGTCCGAAATACTCTCAGTGGGCTCCTGGGGATGTAATCTGTTCTGCCAGTTTTGTCAGAACTGGGAAATCTCGAAGTCCAGACCGAAAATCATAAGAAGAGTTGATCCTGAACAACTTGTAGAAATCGCACTTGAGAATGACTCTTTCGGAATTGCTTTCACCTACAACGAGCCCATAGTGTCTTTCGAGTTCTTGTTGGATACATCAAGGGCGGCATCAAAAGAGGGTATTATCAGTTTGATGGTAACAAATGGCGTGATAGAAGAAGAACCGCTGGAACTTCTCGTTCAGTCTGTGAGGGCTATGAACATCGACTTGAAGGGCTGGAAAGAGGATTTCTACAAAGAGCATATCGGTGTTGACAAGAGGCATGTTCTGCGGACAATAGAGAAGGCTGTTAGATCGGGTGTTCATGTGGAGCTCACAACGCTGATCATTCCTGGACTCAATGATTCAACCGATGACATGATACAAGAAGCACAATGGATTGCTTCTCTGTCTGAAGACATACCGCTGCATATAACCAGGTATTTTCCCAACTACAAAACGGAAATTCCTCCGACTCCACCCGAAGCAATATTTCGCCTTTGCAGTACCGCAAGACAGTATCTGAATCACGTCTATGCAGGCAATATCAGTGCTTCCGAAACGGGAGACACAAAGTGTGTTGAATGTGGTGCGCTGCTTATCAAAAGGAGAGGGTATTCAGTGACCATAGGTGAACTCGATGATGAAGGCAGGTGTAAGCTTTGCGGAAAAAACGCCGCGGTAGTCGTGTGAGCATAAGGCTCGTAACGCTGAGTGGACTACTCATACTTTCGGCGGCTCTTATCGCAACGCTGTTTATCAGGAATCATCCTGCCGAGTATTATGACAGGACCGAGTTTCTTATGGGCACGTATTTGACTGTAGTCGTCTCCTCGGAAAATGTTTCGCCCGTGAAACTTGCAGCGGCGGCATTCCAGGAGATAAGACGAGTAGAATACAAGTATGCAAAAGACTATGGAACCGAGGTGATGAAGCTTAATAGTGCAGAAGTTGGCGAACTGGTGCCCGTGGATGACGAGACTGCGCACATCATCGAAACGGCTCTGGCTGTTGCTAGAATCACGGATGGTGGCTTTGACTTCACCCTGGGAAGAGTCATGGATCTTTGGGGTTTCAACAAAGCTGATACTGAAAAGGGAGTACCCGATGACGATCAGCTGAAAGAAGCTTTACGATCAACAGGCTACGAGTACGTGCGTCTCGTCGATGAAGGAGGTTGGTTTGTCAAAAAGCTCAGAGACCTGACCATAGACCTTTCCGCGATTGCAAAAGGATATGCTGTTGATTCGGCAATATCGGTAATCCGTGCTCTTGATGGCGATGCAACAGGTTACGTAGATGCCGGCGGTGATATCGGGATCATAGGTCCCAAGTATGGCAAACTTCCCTGGACGATTGGAGTCCGCCATCCAAGAAGTGAAAGAGCAGACGAGGTTTTTGATGTAGTTTACCTTTATGATGGGGCCATTGCTACTTCTGGAGACTATGAGAACTACTTTATCGAAGACGGTATGCATTATCATCACATCATAGATCCTTCAACGGGCTACCCCGCAGTATCCGGAGCGATCAGTGCGACAATTGTCAGCAGCAGCGTGATGCTTGCTGATGCTTTTGCGACTGCAGCCGTTGTGCTTGGAAAAAGCCCTGGAATTACTTTCTTTCCGAGGAACGGAGCGCTCGTGATGATGATCCTGGAGGACCTGAGTATCTTCAAGTCAGAAGGGTTTGAGGTCTACCAGACAAGATGAAGTTCTTCCGGTTTTCTGACCTGTTTATTATCTTGTTAGTGGTTCTTGCGCTTGTTCTGACTCTTCCTACCACCCGCGCCGGGGGATCGGTTGTCCATGTTATCCAGGACGGCCTTCTGGTAAGAACGCTCGACCTCTGGGTCGATGCACGAGTAGAGATCGGTGAAATCATGGTTATTCAGGTTGAAAAAGGTGCTGTAAGAGCGCTCGTAACAGATTGTCCCGATCAGGTTTGTGTCAGAATGGGGTGGATATCTAGCCCAGGAATACCGATCATCTGCGTACCAAACAGAATAATGATTGTCATCCCACGCGAGAAAGACTCGGAGATTGATGTGATAACCGGATGACCTACAGGCGACTCTCGCTCATTGCTCTGTTGACCGCGCTGGGAGGCGCGGTTCACTTACTGGAGACGCTGATTCCTTTTCCTCTGCCTGTTCCGGGAGGTAGGTGGGGCTTCTCGAATTCCGTGATCTTGATAGCCTTGCCGGGAGCGAGGCTTTCAGATCTTCTGGTGCTCGCGATTGCAAAATCTACGCTTGGAGCTTTTTTTGGTGGCAGGCTGGTGACTCCGATGTACCTCATGAGCGTCTGCGGTCTTACTGTTGCTGTTACAGCAATGTGGGCGATCTCCAGGAAGAACGGTCATTTTGGTCTTGTCGGAATAAGCCTTGCTGGTGCGATAACCAATAACACCGTTCAACTGGCAATTGCTGCCGCCTTTATCATCAGGAACGTTGCATTGTTTCTGATATATCCTTACTTCCTGATCCTCGGCAGCATAGCTGCGGTGGCTAACGCGGCTATTGCATACTCTGTACTCAAAAGGGCAGGTGGAAAACTTTGGGAGACGAGCTGATTCTTGCTTCGAGTTCGCCCAGAAGGAAGGAACTCCTCGAACTCGTAGGCATAAGGTTCCGTTGTGTCAAACCGCAACATGGAGAAGAGTCCGTAGAAGATGACGATGTTGAAGCAGGAGTTCTGAGAACAGCTCGAGGGAAAATTGAGAGTGTTGCTCACATATGCGACTCTGACCTGATTCTCGGAGCAGATACTGTCGTGGTGTGTGACGGTTCCGTGCTGGGAAAACCGCGAAATGAGGAAGATGCATTTATCATGCTAAAGAAGCTTTCCGGCAAGGTCCATATAGTCGCTACCGGGGTTACGATCGCTGTTGGTGGGGACAGAATTGAGTTTGTCGAAAAGACTCTTGTTGAATTCAGAGAGCTTCCGGACAATCTTATCAGAGAGTATGTAGATACCGGCCTTGCGATGGACAAGGCCGGATCTTACGGTATACAGGACAGGGGTGCAGTCTTTGTGAGAAGAATAGAGGGGGACTTCTACAACGTCATGGGATTACCGATTGGTCGTGTCTGGGAAACCTTGCATGAAAGAGGCAGACTGTGAGGAACATGAATCAAGATATGCCAAGAGAAAGGCTCCTGACAAATGGGGCAGAGGCGCTCAGTGATTCTGAGCTGGTAGCCATACTGCTTCGTACGGGAACAAGGGGTACCGATGTCATGACTCTGAGCAGGTCACTTCTTAGTCGTTTTGGCTCGATACTGGGTCTGCTTGCAGCAGATGTGGATGAACTGGCCAGGGTGAAAGGTATCGGTATTGCAAAGGCCGTTGCACTGAAGGCGTCACTGGAAATCGGGCATAGGGTCTTCAGAGAGCTTGCGAACGTAACCGGCGCAACTCTGAAGGAGCCAGATTCTGTCTATTACATGTGTAGTGACATGACTCTGATGAAGAACGAGACAGTGAGGGTAATATCCCTTGATACCAAACTCAATTATTGCGGGATGACCACAGTGAGTGTCGGAACCCTTGATACTTCGGTTGTTCACCCTCGTGAAGTCTATAGGTACGCAATATCGAAGTCCGCTGCAGCTGTCATTCTCGTCCACAACCACCCTTCGGGTGATCCGAAACCGAGTGCTGCCGATGATGCTGTGACCAGGAAAATCACAGACGCGGGCGAGGCACTCGGCATCAAGCTGGTCGATCATGTCATAATTGGAAGGGGAAGGTTCTACAGCTATGCAGCAAGAAAACAGTTTCTTGTGGAGGTGAATCATGGTCTCTCGCGAAGAAGCTCTGGAGATGGTGAAGAGAGAGCTGAAACAGAAGAATCTTGTGAAGCATGTCTTAGCGACTGAAGCGGTTATGAAGGCTCTCGCGGAGAAGATGCAACAGGATGTAGAAACCTGGGGTCTGGCTGGGCTGCTTCACGATCTCGATTACGAATATACAAGTGAAGAACCCTCAACGCATGCCTTGCTAACGGTCAAAATGCTGAAGGACAAAGATGTGCCTGAGGAAGTGCTGAATGCCATTCTTGCGCATAATGGGCAGAAGTCCAGGGAAAAGCCGATAGAGAAGGCCATATACGCTGCTGACCCGGTTACTGGCTTCATAGTAGCATCCGTTCTCATCCGTAAGGGCACAAAATTGAAAGACCTGGACGTAGATTTTCTTATGAACAGGTTTCGCGAACGATCTTTCGCGAGGGGAGCAAGTAGGCAACAGATGAGTTCTTGCGAGGAGCTGGGACTTAACCTGGAAGAATTCCTTGGGGTCTCGCTCGATGCAATGAAAGGCATTTCAAGAGAGCTTGGTTTGTGAGGTGGGGAATTTGATCGGAAAACGAATTGCGGAGGCGATTGAACGGTACAAGGAGGAGTTTGCCCCAACATCCAGAGACCTTCCTGACTCATTTCAGATTGCTCACTATATCGATCACACCATTTTGAAACCTGATGCGACCTTCAGAGATATCGAGGTTATCTGCCAGGAAGCCAGAGCATTCGACTTCAAGGCTGTGTGTGTTAACAGCTGCTGGATTCCCGATGTTTCGCGACTTCTTGACGGTACGACTGTCAAGAAGGCTGTAGTGACAGGTTTTCCTCTAGGAGCTTGTTCAACTGAAGTGAAGGTTTTTGAGACTCGGTGGTCACTCGATTTCGGGGCGGAAGAATTTGACATGGTAATGAACATTGGCGCACTGAAAGGTCAAGATTACGATTTAGTTATGAAAGACATTGCAGAAGTGGTAAAATCAGCAAGAGGAAACGCAGTCAAGGTGATCCTTGAAACAGCATTACTCTCGACAGAAGAAAAGGTTGCAGCCTGCGTTATTGCTGAGGTTGCAGGTGCGGTGTTCGTTAAGACATCAACTGGTTTTGCCGGAGCAGGAGCCACGATAGCAGACGTTCAACTCATGAGATTTGTTACAGGATCACATGTCAAGATCAAGGCGTCCGGGGGCATCAGGGACAAGGAGAGCGCTGTTTCCATGATCAAGGCCGGAGCAGACCGTATAGGCACGAGCTCAGGAATAGGTATAGTTGGTGCAGAGTAGGGGGGACGAGAATGGATTTCTGTTCAATAACGGTTAGAGAATTCCTCGAGAAGGTAGGAGACAAGAATCCGACACCTGGTGGGGGAGCGGTAGGTGCTATAGCTGCAGCACTGGGAGCTTCCTTGGGTGCAATGGTATCAAGGTTGACGATTGGGAAGAAGGGCTATGAAGATGTTGAAGGTCACATGGAGACTGCACTGGAGGTTTTCGAAGCAGAAATGAGCTATCTGTGCGAACTGGCGAACAAGGACATTCAGGCTTTCGACCAGGTCATGGCAAGCTACAAAATGCCAAAGAGCACCGAAGAAGAGAAGAATGCCAGACAGATGAAGATCCAGCAAGCTTTGAAGACAGCCATAGAAGTTCCTTTTGATCTAGCGAGGAGAACAAAGAACATTGTTGTCAGTCTCGAAAGGCTTGCAAAGTGGGGGAATCTCAACGTGATCTCCGATGTTGAGACCTCAGCATACCTGCTGGTAGCGTCCTATCGAATCGCTTCAGCGAATGTCACGATAAACATCAAGAGTCTTGATGATCCCGCTTACTCCAAATGGGTGAAAGAGGAAATGCTAGCTCTTGAAAGGCAGATAATGGCTTCATACGACAGGATAATGGAAGTGATAAGCAAGCGTAATGCTTAGTTTTTCTATCGCCGAGAAAAGTAGCAGCACAAGTGCGCGGACCGGGAGACTGCAGACGGATCACGGAGAGGTCCTTACCCCGACTTTCATGCCTGTCGGGACAAGCGGGACCGTAAAAAGCCTGTGGCAACACGAGTTAGTCGAAACAGGATCGCAGATTATTCTTGGCAACGCATTTCATCTGTATCTCAGGCCGGGTCTCGATGTCGTTAACTACTTTGGAGGGTTGCATCGCTTCATCTCCTGGGATGGTCCGATATTGACAGATAGCGGTGGATTCCAGGTGTTCAGTATAAGAAACAAGAGAGTTGAGGACGAGGGCGTTCATTTCAGATCGCCTCTTGATGGTTCCAGACTCTTTCTGACTCCAGAGTTGTCCATGGACATTCAGATGGTTCTGGGTTCAGATATTGCAATGGCGTTTGATGAGTGCGTGGAGCCCGGGGTTCCCAGAGAGTATATTGAGGATTCGGTAGCCAGAACAACAAAATGGGCGCACAGATGCATTCAGAGGCACAAAGGCAAACAGGCGCTTTTTGGAATTGTCCAGGGAGGATTCTTCAAAGATCTGCGTAGTCGCAGCGCTGAAGAAATATGCTCTCTTCCCTTTGACGGTTTTGCACTGGGAGGACTTAGTGTTGGAGAGACGTTCCCGATGACACGAGATATGCTTTCGTTTACTGTCGGTCTTCTGCCTGAAGACAGGCCGAGGTACGTGATGGGGATTGGGAGTCCAGAGATGATCCTTGTTGCTGTGGAAAACGGTGTAGACATGTTTGACTGCGTTTTGCCGACCAGGATCGGAAGACATGGAACCGCGCTTACATGGAAAGGGAAGGTTAATCTGAAGGCTGCCAGGTGGAAGTATGACAAAGGTCCCATCGACACAGAATGCAAATGCAGGGTCTGCGAGACATATGGCAGGGGCTACATATTTCACCTCTTCAATAGGAAAGAGGCACTTGGAAGGAGTATCGTCAGCTTTCACAATATTCATTTCTTGAACAGCTACGTGAAGAAAATCAGAGAATCCATAGTAGAAGACCGTTTTGACGATTTCAAGAGCGAATGCGTAAGCAAGGGGCTTGTTAGTGGGCCTGTGAATGCGTGAGCAAGAAAACGTTCCCTTGAGGGGTGGTATGATGAGGAATCTGCTTCTGTGTATCATTGTTCTGGTTGGAGTATCTTTCTTTGCGTTTGACCCATTTCTTGTTCAGACGGGTGGAAATTCACTATTGGCAAGTGGTTACAAGGCAAATTCTGGTAGCCCGTCGGACCTCTTTGGAATAGAGAACAATGCTTTCGGTGTCCAGATGCTCGAATACAGCAGGGCGGGAGATCCTGCCTATGACAGGAAGCTGTATCTCTCTTTGTTTGATTCATCTGAGGGAGGAATGGCCGGGATTCTCGAGTACGCAATGGATGTAAGAACTGAGGGGAATCTCAGGACCATCAGTTATGCGATATCGGCTCCTCTGGGTCCTATCACGACTTTTGGTGTCAGACTCGGACTTGCAATGGACGATTTCTCCAATTCGCCAGATGATACCTATTATCTCGTCATCGACGGAGGAATCTCCGGGATGTCGCTCTATTTCCTTGACTACGTGGTTGCTGTCAAGAATGGACTTATCTGGACTAACGGCGACTCGTCCTTCTACGAGAGGCTTGACCTGTTACTTGGTCTGAGACTGGTGTTTGAAGATTTCCGTGCTGGCTTTGAGCTGGGAACACGTGGAGGGATGAACGTTCGTTACGGAGGGTTTTCCTCCGAGATAACGCTTTGGAAGGCTCTTACGTTAAGAGGCGGAATCTCCGTGAATTTCGACTGGGCATGGAATACCGATTACGTTATTGGCTGCGGCCTGGAATATGCTATTGGTAATATGAGGATTTCTGCTGGTATGGGTACAAACCTGAACAATTCGATTAGCGGCTATGGCATTGACATCAAACAGATGTGGGGGCTTTCTATACAAGGCGAGTGGTGACAACACCATAACACAGCTGCAGAAGAAACTCGGCTGACATCAACAGAAAGCGGGTGCTTAATCTTTCATCTTTACTATGCGCAGCTACATGAAAGTGTCTCGAGAGCACCTTCGACAGGGCTATGGCAATCTGACAGACGCTGAGAGGCGTCGTTTTCTTTTTCACCCCTATAGTCGCCGTCCATGCTTAAGCTGTTCGGATTCGTTTCAAGGAGGAGAGAATGGACGAGATACTGGTAGTTGACTATGGTTCTCAATACACTGCATTGCTCGCAAGAAAGATCCGCGAGAACGGAGTTTTCGGTAGGGTTGTCTCCGGGGAGAACTTTAGGGTCTTTGAGAACACAAAGGGAGTCATTCTTTCGGGTGGCCCACAGAGTGTTTATGAACGGGGATCCCCCAGGCTGCCGGAGAGACTGAAACAAATCTCTGTTCCGGTCCTCGGCATATGCTATGGAATGCACCTTATCGTGCATGAAGCGGGAGGAAGTGTAGTAAGAGGAAAGACCGGCGAGTACGGGGCTACCACGGTCCAATACGAAGAAGACCCTTTGTTTGAGGGAGTTCCACAAGAGGGCGAAGCGTGGATGAGCCACGGAGACTCTGTAGAATCATTGCCGCGTGACTGCAGAGTCATTGCGCGAAGCTGCAACGATATTGTTGCAGGAATCAGGAGAGGAGAATTCCTCGGTCTGCAGTTCCATCCGGAGGTTCGTCACACAGATTACGGGGACAGGATACTGTCCAATTTCGCCATTAGAATCTGCAAAGCGACCAGTGCCTGGGACATCCACAATTTTGCTGACAGGGCAATCGAGAGGATTCGCGATGAGGTAAGGGATGAGAG
>PWXG01000117.1 GCA_003561215.1 Thermotogales bacterium | reverse complement strand
TATTTTTGCAGGAAGTATACTGGGTCAGCCCTGGTACAGGTTACCGCAGATGAGCGCTTGGGAGTGAATTGGGATGTTGAATACCCTGCGGAGATAGGCGCAGATAGGGTGGCAAACGTTCTGGGTGCGCTGAAACACTACGGAAATAACGCAGTAGTTGTTGACTTCGGAACTGCCATTACTATAGACGTTGTAAAAGAGGGATCCTTCGTTGGAGGAGCAATCCTGCTCGGTATTGAGACATCGATGAAAGCACTGTATCAGAGAACCGCAAGACTGCCTCAGATTCCTCTGAGCCTCTTTTCTGAACCTGTCGGAAGGAATACCGAGGAGAATATCCGTCTCGGGATCACTAACGGAACGCTTTATGCCCTGAACGGTATAATCAGCAGAATCGTAAATGCTTTTAGTTCCAGACCAGTGCTAATAACGACTGGAGGCACAGCTTCAAAGCTTCAGGAACATATAGATCTTGCCGATCATCATGATCCCTTGCTCACTCTTAAGGGGATTCTGGAATACGTATACAGGATTGAGGCGCTTGAAACGGATCCTTCTTGTTAATCCCTGGATAGAAGATGTTGCGGCTTACGACTACTGGCTCAAACCCCTGGGTCTGCTCTACATATCGGCAATGCTAAGAAATGCCGGAATAGAGACACTCCTCGTCGATTGCCTTGATAGACACGACCGCGAGTTGCGGCAATTCACCGGAAAGACGCCTGTAGACAGATACTTTGGAACCGGACAATTCTACTCTGAAGTGATTCCGAAACCACACTGCTTGCTGGAGGTACCACGCAGATTCAAGAGATATGGTTTTCCGGTTGAGCTCTTCAGGAAAAAGATTAGGGATACACTTGATGTGGACGCTGTTTTTGTCACTTCCATGATGACTTACTGGCATTACGGTGTTTCGGAATGCATATCGGTTATCAGGCAGGAGAAACCCGGAATTCCAGTAGTGCTCGGTGGTGTATACGCCTCGATTATGCCTGAACACGCGGAACAGCACTCTGGTGCTGATGCTGTCTTCCCTGGGACAGGTGTAAGACTGGTTCAGCAAGCCCTCGATTACATAGGCATAAACAAGGAGTTGGAGAGTAACTGGTTGGATGCGCTGGAACCATATTACGGTCATTACCAAGAGCTGAGTTACGCCGTTGTAATAACAAACACAGGATGTCCTTACAAGTGCTCTTATTGCGCAAGCTGGAAGCTTTGGGATGGTTTTTCTCAGATGCAGGCCGATCACGCAGCGGGTATTATTGGAAACCTTCTTCAGGAGCGCTTGATCAAGGACATAGCTTTTTTTGATGACGCTTTGCTGGTGGGAGGCCGGTTCAAGAGCCTTCTCCAGATCTTGCGCGAACGAGGAACTAGCTCCAGATTTCACCTACCAAACGGTATACATACACGATTGATGGACAAGGAACTAGCCGCTCTATTTCGAGATTGCAATTTCAAGACTATTAATCTGGCGCTGGAGAGTGTTAACGAAAATGTTCAGAGGATAACAGGTGAGAAGGTCAGCTCTTCTGACCTTGCCAGGGCAGTGGAATTCCTGAAGGACGAAGGCTTCGGGCCAAAGGAAATAAACGTGTATATTATTGCCGATCTTCCGGGACAATCATCCTGCGATGTTAAGAGGGCAATAACCCTCTGTGCTAGCTTAGGGGTTGTTCCGAAGATCAATGAGCTTACTCCGATACCAGGCACACCCTTATGGAAAGATCTGGTCGCAAGTGGAATCATTCCCGACGGAGTTGACCCGGTCATGCTTAACAATTCTGTGTTTCCACACTGGTGGAAAAATGGGCTCTCTCTAGTTGAACTCCAGGAACTGAAGGACATGGCACATGAGGTGAAGGAGGAGCTGCTGAGTGACTGAGTTACTGATTGGTTTTGGCAGCAATCTTGGGGAAAGGCGGACCAATATTTGCAGAGCGGTAAAAAAACTTGAGAACACCGGTCCCAGACTTGTCCGTCTATCCTCGCTTTACGAGACTGAACCCTACGGCTATACCGAACAAAACTGGTTCATGAATTGTGTTGGTTTGTATGAATACTCTGGCAACCCTTCAATACTGATACACAATACTCTGAAGATCGAACAGGAAATCGGGAGATCAAGGACTCGGAAATGGGGACCTCGGATCATCGACATCGACATCCTGGTCTACGGTGACCTGGTAATTGAGTCAGAGAAACTCAGAATCCCCCATTATGATATTCGTAACAGGCTTTTCGTGTTGTTGCCTTTGCTAGAGATCCTGCCCGAGGCTGTCGATCCCGAGAGTGGGAGACCGTTTTCTTCCTTTCTACCTGAAGAGGTCTCAGAAAAATGCATTCGCGTCGAAACCCCTTTTGTTTGTGAAAACCAGGTGTCAGATACTGCAGAGTGACCCTTGATGGCTCAAGATTCGTCAAATGAGTGGTAGAATGATAAACTATTATTGCTTGAACAGAAGTCTCAGGAGGATATCCTATGAACTTTTTTCTGAAGGGAAAATTACTGATTTTGGTACTCATATTGATATCAACGTTGTTGCTAGTTTCTTGCGGTCCAAGGACTGAACCTATAACACCGGGAAGACTTGTGGGGTTTCAACCCGACGGATACAGGAGCACAGCAGCAGAAGTTGTTTTGGGCGGAAAGATAGACGGTATGGAAGCAAAAGATGCTGTTATCCTGAACATGGAGTTCTTACGAGCTGATGAAAGTATCAAGATGAGCGTTGCACAGTTTGACGGTTTGATTGATGCAACGTCTTTCTGGTATGGCTGGACTCGTGAAGTGGCCGGTCCTGTGAGGTCGGCATTCAGCGCGTTCCCCATGATATATGGAGAGCTTTCCGGGAATTACGAAGATGGGTATGTGACTGCATGGTTCCGGGGAAAATGGCTATACTTGTTCAGGGGCGAAAAGGCATTCAGTGAGGAACTCGCTGAGTTGTTCAAGGATTACAAGGAAGCAGTTGAAAAATCAGTTGGCCTGTAAGCATTATCGTGATCTGAAGTCTTATCTCAAAGAGAGGTACGGAGAGCCTGTTCATAGAATACCCATAGACGCAAATTTCAGTTGTCCGCACAAGGATTCTCTTACTGGTCGGGGCGGTTGTGTTTACTGTGATCCCACGGGTAGTGGATTCAGTGTTGACCGGACCCTGACTGTGAAAGAACAGGTGGAGAAACGTTCCATAGAACTGGTGAGGCGTGGTATATCCAAGTTCATTGCGTATTTTCAAGCTCACTCAAATACGTTCGCTCCTGTTGAAAGACTCCGGAGAATATACCGGGATGCCCTTATCGAAGGTGTGGTAGCGCTTGATGTATCCACAAGACCAGATCTGGTTCCCGAAAACACCTTGAAACTGCTCGATTCTTTTGCCGATGAGGTGGATGTTATCCTGGAACTTGGTCTACAGTCCGTGAACCACAGGACGCTGAAAGCGATCAACCGCGGTCATACACTTGCAGAATTCGTAGATGCGGTGGTAAGGGCCAGAAGATGCAGACTGGAGATAGTTGCGCATGTAATCACAAACCTCCCGTGGGACGACATGGAAGACATTGTGGAATGTGCGAAAATCCTGTCCGCCGTGAAAATTGACGGAGTGAAGCTTCATTCCCTTTATGTTGTTGAGGATTCACCTCTTGGACAGTGCTGGAATAAGGAGCTATATGATTCACTGACTCTTGAGGATTTTCTGGAGAGGACAGTAACGTTTCTCGAGTATGTGAGTCCTGAAATAGTTATCCACAGGCTGGTATCCGATCCGCCGCGAAACGGAGTCGTTTTTGGAAACTGGGGTCTGACGAAGATTGAGATCTTGAACCTGATTGACAGGAAGATGGTCTCAGAGAACAGATTTCAAGGAGCAAAATTCAGCAATATCAATGCTTGACCGGAGAGAGAGACAAGTGGTCGCGAGAATTCGAGGAAAGTCCGGACTCCTCGGGCAAGGACGCTGGGCAATACCCAGAGGGAGCGATCCCTGGTAAGGGCCATAGAAAAGAAAACCGCCATTGCGGCAAGGGTGGAAAGGTAGGGTAAGAGCCTACCAGACTCGGGGTAACCCGGGTGCTTGGTAACCCCCGTCCGGAGCAAGTCCAAGCAGGAAGGGTCAGAGGAGCCCGCCAAATCCCTTCCGGGTAGGACGCTAGAGTGCCGTGGCAACACGGCGCCCAGATGGATGGCCACTGCGACAGAATCCGGCTTATAGTTTCTCTCTCCGGTTTTATTTTTCGGAGAAATGCTTGTTCTATCATGAGCGTTGAGAAGGCCGAATTCTGGGTGCCTTCCATGCTCTTGTTTTTTGCTCAACAGCATGAAGCTTACGTCTCAGATTCGCGTTCCTTGATCATAGGATTTCCTTATCTGCGTGCTGTAGCAATCACTGCTATTTGGTTCTGTAATTGTTGGTGAGTGTCTGACGGCTATTGTTGCCAGCTCTGTCAGCTAGAGTTACTACGCCGGAACGGAGTTGTTCGCTGCAAATTCAGCTCATACGAAGCAACTCAAGCATTTCTGGTAAGATATCGTTGTAGAGGTGGCTTGTATGGATGTTGGAATATTCGGCCCGGAAAAGTCTGGCAAGACCACACTGTTCTGTCTGCTTTCCGGGGTCAGCTTTGACAGTGTTGTTTCGAAGCATGAACCCAATCGTGCAGTTGCTGAAATCCGTGACCCTCGACTGGATAAGCTTCAGGAGATACAAAACACCGAAAAAAAGGTATACACAACTCTTAATCTGGTAGACATCCCGGGTTTTCCTGCAGCATGCCCTGCCAGGGAAAAGAACAGGATTATGCAGAACCTGCAGGGGTCCGATGCGCTACTGGCAGTAGTTCGGGCATTCAGAAGTGAGATAGTTTCATGGCCTGAAGTGGGCAAGTCAGCTGCTGCACAGCTTGAGAGCATAAGTGCGGAATTGCTCCTGAGAGATATGGAAGTAGTGAGCAACCGGCTCCAGAGAATCGAGGATCAAGTGGGGAAACGTAAACTCACTGCCGAAGAAGAAAAAGAGAGAGTACTACTCAGAAATGTCTCGGAACAGCTTGATCAGGAGAGGTTTGCAGGGAGTCTGTCTCCTGAGAGTGATGAGAGACGTCTTCTGGCTTCCCTTTCGCTGTTTACTTGCAGACCGGTCGTCGTTGCTGCAAACCTTGACGAAGACCAGTACTCTGCAAGAGACTATCCTGATAGAGAGCTAGTGATGAAATCATGTGAAGAAAGAGGGTTCGGTTACGTTGAAGTTGCCGGTCGTTTTGAGATGGAGGTCCTCGAATTGCCGCTTGAGGAACGAGAGCTCTTCATGAACGAAGCAGGCATCTCAGGAAGTTGCTTCGAACGGCTGCATGATACGATCTATAAGCATCTTGATATCATCACGTTTTTTACTTTCAACGAAGAAGAAGTGAGGGCCTGGCAGATCGAGCAAGACACGACTGCAAAACAGGCTGCAGGCAAGGTTCACTCAGACTTGATGGACCACTTCATAAAGGCTGAAATTATATCGTATGAGGATTTTGTCAACTGCGGAGGCATTCATGGCGCGAGAGAAAAAGGACTCGCAAAGATCGCCGGGAAGGATGAGATCATAAGAGATGGCGATATCGTCAGAATCAGGGCAAATGCTTGAAGACATAGTATTGTGCGACACACACGCACATCTTGCGTTTCGTCAATTTGACAACGATAGGGAAAAGATACTGCGAGAGATCGAAAAAGGGTCTCCGGCATTTGTCGTTGAAGTGGGTATTGACGTTGAAAACTCGAAGAAGTGTGTTGAAATCGCAGAATCTCATCAGAACGTTTATGCTTCTGTCGGAATTCATCCTCATGATTCGGGAAGCATTAGTGGAGACAACTATTTGGAAGCAATCAGAACACTCGCATCGTCGGAAAAGGTTGTGGCAATAGGAGAAATCGGGCTCGACTACTACCGTGATCTATCGCCCAGGGACCAGCAAAGACGCGTTTTCTCTGAATTGCTGGAGGTTGCAGCAGAGAATGATTTGCCCGTGATCGTCCACGTAAGGGATGCCTACGAGGATGCTATAGAAGCACTGAGACCATTCAGCGGAAGATCAAGTATTGTTGTTCACTCGTTTTCCGGTACTTTAGGTGATGCGAAGATGATCGCTGAACTCGGTTTCTTTCTGGGAATAGGATGTCCGATAACATACAAGCGCAATAATGGACTGAGAGAGGCGGTGAGAAAAGCGCCTCTTGATCAGCTTCTTCCGGAGACCGATTCGCCCTTTTTGCCGCCCCAGGAGCTTCGGGGTAAGAGGAACGAGCCCAAGAATGTCTTACATGTTTTCAGAATGGTAAGTGAGCTGAAAGGATTGGCGCTTTCGGATTGTTCGACAGCTCTGCTCGACAATGCGCGGGGTTTTTTCAGGGTTTGACTGGACGGGAGGAATCGAAATGAGCAGGCTTGATGAATTCAGGTCCTTTAGAGAAAGCATGAACCAACGATTACTTGACACCGGGAGTCTCAGCACACGAAGGTTCTTCGCACTTGACTCCGCCGTCTACGAGGACGGCGCTCTCTCAAGGAAGACAAAGGAAATGCTCGGTCTGGTTGCCTCACTGGTTCTTAGATGTGACGACTGTATCACCTACCACATAATCATGGGAGTGGAAACCGGGGCAACTCGGGATGAACTGATGGAGTGTATGGACATTGCTCTCGTAGTAGGTGGTTCGATTGTTATACCTCATATCCGCAGGGCTGCAGAGCTCATGGATGAGCTTTTTGAAGGTGATCTAAATGAGTAAGAGGCTCTTCTTGTTCGATGGAACGGCTATTCTGTATCGTGCCTACTTTGCCATAGATGTTTCGCTTAGTAACTCGCGAGGCGAGCCGACAAACGCGATTTTTGGTTTGGCGAGAATGCTCTCGAAATTTGCCAAAGATTTCATGCAGGCCGGGGACCATGCTCTGTTTGCATTTGACCGGGAAGAGCCTACACACAGGCACGAAATGTATGAGCAATACAAAGCCACGAGAAAACCAATGCCGGACGCACTGGTGGGGCAATTAAAGTACGTTCCTGATCTCGTAGAGGGATATGGAATAAGATTCATCTCAATACCCACTCTGGAGGCAGACGACATTATTGCTACTGCTTCGAAGAAATTTCACGATGTTTTCGACAGGATCTTCGTTGTTTCAGGAGACAAGGATCTGCTGCAACTGATTGATGACAAGGTTCAAGTGTTGAGATTTGTAACCGGTCTTACGGATCTGGAGGAATACGACAAGAGCAGGGTGAGTGAGAAATTTGGTCTTCCCACAGAGAAGCTTTTCGATTTTTTTGCGCTATCGGGTGATTCTTCAGACAATGTGCCCGGCGTTCCGGGGGTAGGTCCCAAGACCGCTCGTAAGCTACTTAAGGAATACGGTTCAGTTGAAGAGATCTACAAGAATATCAGAGAGCTTGCTCCGGGTCTTCGCAAGAAGCTGATCGACGGGAAGAAGTCTCTGGATATGTCGAGCAATCTCGTTAAACTTGTTACAGATGCC
>PWXG01000061.1 GCA_003561215.1 Thermotogales bacterium | reverse complement strand
TCGTATATCGGCTCAATCCTCCAAATCTTGCTTCGACTTTTGACCGCAGACCGGTCGTGTCGGTCACGGTCACCGATGACCATGATATAGACTGGGAAACACTTGTATTTGTCGTTAACGATCAGGATATATCTGGTCAAGCGGTAGTTGATGAAGAAACGGGGCTGATACAGTACACTCCCACCGCAGACCTCGATTCCGGTAACCAGGAAATCACCTTCTCCGTCGCAAATGAACATGGCCTCACGGCGACCAGGTCCTGGCAGTTCAGCGTTGTTGAAGACCTTGTAGATTACGAGTTCCTCCTGGGTGTGCCCCACAGCCACACCGCTTATTCGGATGGCGCCGGTACCCCTGCTGAGGCCTATGAGTTCGCCATGAGCCAGAACATCGACTACTTATTTGTTACCGACCATTCAAACTGGTTCGAAGGTGACATATACGATCCTGAGCGTAACCAGTTCCTTGAAACCGAAGGCTCAGAGTGGTACATGACGCGGAGCCAGGCCGAAGAATTTGATGCCGAGCACAGCGATGTCTTCACTGCCCTGCGAGGCTTCGAAATGACCTTCAGGGATGTCGGTCATATCAACGTCTACTTCACAACCAATTATGTTGAACGGGAAACCATGTACCTGCTCGGTGATTTCTACCAGTGGCTTCTCGATGTCTATGAAGAGGAGGATCAGAAGGTTCTCGCTGCCTTCTGTCATCCCAACTGGCCATCGGATTCCTTCAACAACCTGGCCTATGTTGCCGAGTTGGATAAGGTCATCCAGATGATCGAAGTTGCCAACGGCGCACCTCCGTACAGTTACACCCGCGCGGAAGGGCACTACATCAAGGCCCTCGACCAGGGGTGGCACGTTGGCGCTATCAATGCCCAAGATAACCACGCCCGTAACTGGGGCGAGCCGGATAACCTCACGGGGTTGGTTGCTACGGAAAATACACCCGAAGGAATACGTGAAGCAATGGCAGCTCGCAGGGTCTATGCCACCGAGACCCGTCGGTTGGAACTCCTCTTCAAGGCTAATGGCTACTGGATGGGCAGCGTTGTTTCTGATGAAGTACTGAATTTCACTGTAGAGTTGTTTGATCCTGACGTGCCCATTGAAACCGTGGAGATCATCACAGGCGGCGGTGCAGTTCTCAAGACACTTGAAGTAGGAGGACTTAACGACATAAGATGGAGCTTCAGTCATACTCCTGATCCAGGGCGTCAGTGGTTCTACGTGAGAGTAAACCACGTGAATGGTGCAATCGCCTGGTCGAGCCCTATTTTTACTCCACCCGGTGATATTGATGTCAAGCTCATCGACCTCGTCGCCGAACCTCATGTCAACATTCCAGACGCTCCCACTGTCATTACCGCTACTGTAGCCAATATGGGAGTCTTTACCGCCAGTGATATCGTCGTCGACTTTTTCGTTGACGGCCTCGATGAGGAACACAAAGTGGCAAGCAAGGTTGTAGATGCTCTCCTCGCCGGACGACAAGCTAGGATCAGCACGGAGATCAGCTTCCACGAACCCGGTGACGCTAGGGTCTACGCTGTGCTATCTACAGTAGAGGACGAGCTGGAAATCACTGCGACCCTGGACAGGGGCGTGAAGATCGTTCCGTCCATTGGCAAGAACATGCTTCTGGACATCCACCACAATAATGACTATGCTCCCGCCACCCTGCTTGATTTCATTGAGCAGATGCGATTCCACGGGTATAACGTCATTCTGAACAGACAACCATTCAGTGCTGAAGTGCTGAAAGACATTGACGTGGTAATACTCACTCAGCCAGACAACGCAAACAATCTGACTGCTTCTGAAGAAGATGCCCTGGCAAAATGGGTAAGACAGGGAGGTTCGTTGCTCCTGGCAGGTAAGTCAAACTACGGCAACGATCCCACCATGGTCAACCCGCTGCTCGAGAAAATGGGTGCAGCAATACGCATTAACAACGACAACGTCTACGAAACAGACGAGGCAAACTACACCGGCGGTATGATCTGGTCTGTCCTGGCCCGGACTTTCCCACCGGTCAGCGAAGGGATCAACAAGAACATGGAATACATCAGAATCTTCAGCTCAGCGTCCCTGGTCAATGCAGACCTAGAGGCGTTGAACAATGATCCCGATATCGGTCTAGAAATTATCGTTGCCGCCAATCCCACGTCATATAACTTCAATGTCCAGCCGGGATACTACACCTACAACGAAGAAGGCGGAGACCAGGGTCACAACATTCCCCTTGTTGCGTGGCAGCTGGTCGGTGACGGCCGACTCGTAGCCATGGGTCGAGCCTTGTTCTCTGATTTTGAGCTTGCCAACAACTTTGCCAACGACCGCCTCATCCAGGAACTAGTTGACTGGCTCGCTCACTACCAGCGGACTGTAGACATTGAAGACGTCCGAACCCATTATGAGGAAGGTGATCTGGTCACCGTTCAGGGCACAGTCACTTCTCCCACAGACCACTTCTTCGATGTCTTCTATATCCAGGATGAAACTGGAGGAATCGCTATCTATGGTGGTCAGGCAGGAATCCTGCCCATCGGCACAGAAGTCATGGTAACTGGCACTCTCTTGTACTTCGAAGGAGAACTCGAACTGTCATACGATGACTGGGGTGTTCAAATCATGAAGTCTGGTCCCACTGGAATAGAACCAGAGCCTATTGCGCTTTCCACAGCACATGCAATGCTCGAACAACATCAGGGAGAACTGATAACGACAATGGGTCAGGTCAGTGAGATTGATCATGCCCTAGGAACTGTAATCATTGACGACGGCAGTGGTCCAGCTCTGATGTACATTGATGGATACCTCGGCATTGACATCAGCGATATTGAAGTAGGAGAGACGTACCAGTTCACCGGCATGGGATCTCATGGTTCCATGGGTCCAAGACTCAGAATACGTTTCCAGGAAGACATTGTCCAGGTGGAGACACCTTAGGTTCTCTATAATAGCAGTGCAAACAAGTTGAACAGAACAGACCCCGCTGCTCGCGGGGTCTGTTTCTTCGAATCCAACAATAAAAGCAGTTTCTATGTTGCCGTATAGTTTGAAGCAACAGCGAAACCTGCGCCTGAATGGATCCCCCACAAAGCGATCCATTTTTCTTCCCATAACGAAGCTTGTCCAGTAGAAATCTCACCCACTTATGATTTCAGAAGCTGTCAGAAGATAGTTCCTGAAGACTTGGTCTAATGATAAATCGATGCAGAATGATCACAACAGATTAGCAAATTGGAGGATATATGACAAGAATTCTTCTGGATAAAGGCTATTTTAGCCCGTGCCAGTTCCCGCTAATGAAGTCACTGAAGAAGAGGTTTCTGTCTTCGATACTGCTTATAGCTTGTCCCGCTTCTTCTGCGCGTTGCATGAATTTCAGTGCCTCTTCACGATTTCCCGCCAGCGCGTTTGCCCGTGCGATTGACTCGTAAGCGTAGGCCCAGTCAAAGTCTTCTACGGAGTCTCTGAACTCCTTGGTAAGCTCAAAACAGCGATAAGCGTGACGAAGGGCAGAATAAGCCATGCCTAGCTCGGTGTAGACATGTGCAATGAGCCACTCCGCGCGCTGATGATTAACACCTGCTCCTACTTTCAGCCAATGATAGCAGGAAGCATGTGCAGAATGAATCATAAGCTCATTCTCTGGTTCGGTTCGATCTGTCTTCTGAAGCAATTCCAACACTTTGCCATGTATTGCTGCCCCAAAGTACTTATGTGCTTCTTCCAGGGTGTACTTCTTCTCCTCGCTCATACGGACGCTCCCCTTCTGGCAGATTCCAGACATTCATTGTCTAAAGTAATCTGACTGCACAAAGCACCTTCTGCCTGCTCTCACATTCTACAGCAAGTGGAGGGTGAAACAGATGTCTCTTCGACAGTGTTCAGGAGCACAGGAACTCCCAAAGCTTGACTATTCTTTACGCGATTTGCCATGCACCTCTACTAACGAGGCGTTATACTGTCATGAGAAGAAAGGGAGGAATCGCATTGAACGTTCTGAAGAAGTCAGATCTTCATGTCCACATCTGGGGCTGCTACTACCCTGAAGACCTTTTCAACATGGCAAGAGACTATTATCGTGTGATTGACTGGAACAGGTTTGATTTCCTGGACAGGTACGAGAAGGCTTTCGGGGTACGTATTGATCCTGTTAGTGTCTTTGAAGAAGCAGAAAGGACGGGCTCGATCGATCAGATAAGGGAGATCGCGGTTTTTTCGCCTCAAGAGGCTGGAAGCTTTGACCGGTTTGATGTCAAGACATTCTTTGCCGTTGCCATTACAGGGTACTTCATAGACACGGGAAGACATGAACTAATTCTGGAACCTCTTATCAAACGTCATAAAGAAGAGGGAATCGAGTACATAGAATACCGCTACAGTTTTGGTAGTAGCATATTCGATGAATGGCATATCCGTTTTCATGAGTATTTCAGAGACCATGACAGCAATGGTTTTTCACCTAAGGGTATCATAAGGCTTTATGACAAGGGGCTTGATTCCTACTCACAATTAAGAGAACTCATGAAAGCAAGACCAGATTTGCTGGACACTGTTGTGGGTGTTGACTTTTCCGGAAGAGAGACCGCTCCCAAGCACCTGAAACCTTTCTTCTCACGATTGCGCGCAGACAATACGGCGAACCCTGAACAAGCCCTAGATGCCGTTGTCCACATTGGAGAGGTTTTCTATGACAAGTCGTTGGAGAGTGCGATTCGCTGGTGTCATGAGACAGCTGAACTCGGCGCAAAACGGCTCGGTCATTGCATCGCTCTGGGAATCGACCCCAAAGTTGCGATTGAACGTTCTCCTGATGCTCACACGCAAGAATCGGTGGAAGAGCGGATTGATCAACTTCACTATGATCTCGCATACAAGCAGGAACTGCAACAACTAGGTTTGGAGATAGATGAACGATCGGTCCTAAAGGAGATCAACGAGCTTCGTCATCAAGAACCCAACGAGATTGTCGTCAATCAGTATGACGACAAGAGGTTGCGCGAAATCTGTCTTAGACAGGATTTCGTTCTGGCAAGGTTGAAGGAATTGGGGACTGTCATAGAGGTTTGTCCGACTTCGAACATCAAGATTGGCGGCATTCCCGGAATGGAGCATCATCCTTTGAGGAAATTCTATGCTTCCAGAGTAAATATGGTTATCTGCAGTGACGATCCCGGCGTGTTTGATTCCTCTCTTTCTTCAGAGGTAGCAACCGTAGCAGAGAGCATTGGCATAGATTCAATGGAGCTGGCTGAACAGCTCGGTGATCCTCAAAGATTCAGGCTTGGGATCCGTTAAGGAGCTATGTTGTCACATGACAGATTCAGTAAACAGGTGAAGCTCTTGTTCTGGTTCTGAAATCTACGAACGCATTCGAATTCCTCTGATCTAATCAATGGCCCCTAGTCGTGAGCATGCGTTGCTTCATAGAGATGGCGTATGATTCCTATTTCGGCAATGTTCTTCATGAGCTCACTATTTGCCCAGGCCAGTGCAACTCTCATGGGACGCTCTTCAGACCATGGATATCCAAACGGTCTTTCAAGATCATTGCTGCTGAGTTTGTTCAGTGCTTCAGTCCATTCTTCTGATAGTTCCTGAAGCTTCATGACCACAGCGCTGGCGTTACCTGGCCAGGTGATCTCCTGACGCGGAAGTGGCGCCTCTTCTCGAATCTTTGCCAGCAGACCAGACCACCACCAGATGATGTGCCAGGTAAGCCAACCGATCGTAACCGTCGGTGCCGGGTCAGGCTCTGGCTCGACCCAGTCGGGGTACCATTTATGATCCCTTGCCTCTCTTACAGACCAGCTGCCTGCAGCGGGTTCCCAAAGGCACATGTCATCTGTCAACCTCGGCAGGTGATAGTCAGCGAGTTGCCACGTAAGTCTGAACTGCCATTTCAGTGTTTCCAATTGTAAAGGCGTTGTTGAACTACTTCTTTCATTGTTCATCTATTCAGTCCTTATACACAGCAGAATGTGCACTTAACAGATGATTTCTGCCGCGGGAATGCTGAGACTTCTTAGAGCTCTGTGCTATGCACCAGTATCCACCTGGGCTGTTCGGGAGGATTGTTGGGAACTAGAACTTCTCAACTGATGCACCTTTTCTGTGTCCACGAAGTGCGTGGCATAGTGGTATTCAATCTTCTCGTCGTTTGACTTGCTGAACCTCAGTTTTCTGCTCTTGTTCTTTCCCCATCTATGGTAGAACGTCCACGATGGCTTCAGGTTGTTCTGCACTGCGTATAGGCGCATTTCCCGCAAGATCTGCGAGAGTTTCCTGAGATTGCCCTTGCACACCTTCTCAAGAAACGTCACTTTTCCGAAGCGCCAGTTCTCGTAATCCTGTTTCGACAACACGCCTATGTCCATCAGGACGTCAACAGGTGCAACATAACCTTTCTTTCGTATGTTCTGATACATGGCATTGTGTATCCGGCCTCTTATGTTCTTCTTGTTCATCTGCACCGCCTTTCTGTGGATAATCTGATCGGCACAACGCTATTGTACATGAATCCTCTTCTCGCTTCTTCAATGAGTCTTAACTGAGATACTCATCTCTGTGTCAATCCTTTGAGCCCCCACATGCGGTGGGGTCGATTCTCTTCTCTTTATGCTCCTATTTCAGCTTCACGGGGACATAGATCTCCAGAACAGACTCTGGGTATTCTGGCCCTTTGAAGCGCTCATCATAGCACTGGATGTCAAAATGATGAGCAGGCGCATAATCTGATTTCTCCAGCCAACCATAAACAGCCCTGAATGCATCACTGAAGTCGCCATCGCTAAAGCGGTGGGTGAAAACGGCATACCTGCAAGAGGGTATGATTTTGGCAAACAATTCGATAGGAACATCCTCAACCTTTTCAACTTCAAAACCTATCAGACAGAAGTGCATCGGCGGCGAAGTCTCTTCCTGAATATGCAGTTCATAAGCTTTACCTTCAACCTGATGTTTGATGCTCTTGCTGCGTTCATTGAACCTCTCCCACAGACCACTGATATCTAGCTGGCGGACATCAGGACTAAAGCCAACAATCCCGACAAAGGTCATTTCAGGCTTTTCGACAAACCTGGGTTCCATATCTTCTCCTCCTTGATGCACCTTTGGGCGTTTGAAATACGCTTTATTTAGGGATACTCACTTCGTGGTCATGATGAATCGAGGTGATCGTACTAGACCTTTATCATCTGATGATTCTCGAAATCAAAAAGTGGAATATCGCTGGACAGAGCTGAGATGATTCTCGGAGCAGTTTCTGCTTCGCCTTTCCTTAGTGGAGCGATGGAATCGAATGCAGTCGTGGGTCTGATGTTTACCTTGATCAGGTAGAAAGGGAATGTGTCGGGGCAACCGAGAAGCTTCCATAAGGCATGAAGCTCACCAAGAACGCAATCAGGATCAGCTGCTGAATCTAGCGGCGAAGGAAAAAACAGCAGATATCCCAGCTTTGGATGCACTCCCTCGCAACATGCAGAGGCTGCACGATGAACCATCTGATATGCTACATCCTTGAAATCCTCAGCCCGCAGAGTGCGACGAGAATAAGGG
>PWXG01000084.1 GCA_003561215.1 Thermotogales bacterium | reverse complement strand
TTTAGTGCCAGGGTTTCTCCTCGTACCGATGCTCTTGGTTGCGAGCAGGAAAGAGTCCGCGAGATCGAAGAACACACCACAATGAAAACTACTGGTTTGAACTCCATGAAGATTTCGGAATCATGCACGTTCAATAAACCTTGTGCAGAAGACAGAACGGAAATCTCTTCATCTTCTTCACCTTGCGGCTCTTTGCATTTAGCAGGCAACAGTGTCGAAAAGCTGGTTCTGGACTCGCGGCAGAACAGCGGTGGTAACTCGCTCTTTCTCGAACCGCTCATGATAAGAATCATGCTCCATTGGAGATTCAACAGAGAAGGAAAGCTGTTTGTCATGATTGGAAGAGAAAACTCTTCATCAGCCATCCTCAATGCGATCTCAATGCAAGAACGAACGCGGGCTATCTTCGTGAGGGAACCTAAGAGCGGCAGCCCAAAGCATTAGAAAGTTTCAAAGACCTATACTCTGCTTAAAGCATAATTCCCGTAAGGATATCCTCGACACTCTGAAGGACGGCCTCAGATACGTCAGGAGTTCTCATGCGCTAATACCCGTTAAAAGAACATTTGAGGATCATTATCTGATGCTCTAGACCCTTCGCTAGAATAATAAATAAGTTACTAATCACTGACGTGAAGCTTGAAAATCTGTTCAAACAAAAGTCGTGGTGTCTTTGCCTTTTTTCTTTGACTCGTAAAGGGCTCGGTCCGCCCGACGGAGAACGTCGTCATAGTCGCTATCGTCCTTCTCAAGCGAAGCAACACCGATGCTTATACTCAGCTTACCAACACCCTGTACTCCTTCTGAGGAAAGGCCTTTTCTGAGCTTTTCTGCCATCTCTAGCGCCCCGTCCAGATCAATACCTGGTGCTACTATGAGGAATTCGTCGCCTCCCCAGCGACCGAAATAATCGCTCTTCCTTATGCTTGACTTAACATATGTTGCGAGTGCCTTGAGTGCCTCGTCACCTGCGAGGTGGCCATGATTATCGTTTATCACCTTCAGATCATCAACATCAAACAAAACTAGCGACAGTGACTGCTCGTATCTTCTTGCCCTTTCGGTCTCCACATCAAGTGCGTGTCCCAAAGAGTACCTATTCATCACCTCAGTGAGCATGTCCGTTGTCGCCAGCTTCTTATAAAGCTCCTGGCTCTTCCTAAGCGCCTCTTCTACGAGCTTACGAGAAGTTATATCAATGTGTGTACCGACGATTCGCATCGGGGAGCCCTCTTCGTCTCTTTGTGCAACTTCACCCCTGTCGTATACCCATATCCACTCTCCTGTCTTCGAGAGCATTCTATACTCGCTTTCGAAGTGGTTCGAGCCCCCGTCATAACATCGCTGCAGAGCCTCAAGTGTCGGTACAAGGTCGTCTGGATGGATCAGGTTCTGCCACGCTTGAAAGCTGAGGTGTACTTCTTCAGAAGCAAGTCCAATTATCTGCACATACCTCTCGTTGAACTCTATCTCATTAGCCTTTATCTTCCAGTCCCATAATCCGATTTTTCCGCCTTTCAGTGCAAGACTGAGTTGTTCTTCACTCTGAATCAGGGCCTCTTCATTCCTCTTCCTCTCAGTTACGTCTGCCACCTGGACTACATAGCCCCGGAGCTTGCCGCGGCTACTGGACACAGGCGTCTTTCGCAGCTCGAAATCCATATCTCCAACAGATATTTCAGTTTTTGAGCCTTCGGAACCAAGGAATTCAACAAGCGAAGTTACATGAGAAAACGCATCGTCATAAAGAACTCCCAAAACGTTACTGCCTGATATATCAAGAAACCTACAAGCTGCAGGATTAGTGTCCACAATTCTTCGGGAATTGTCGATCACAACAATCCCGTGCTCAAGTCTTTCGATCAGCGTCTCCTTCGCAATCGGACGAATATCTAGAAGCTTTAACCCAAAGATACTTATTGATAGAAAAACAGCAGCTACCGAAAACCCAACCGGTGTAAGATCAACATGTCCCACGGGGATTAACCTTGCCAGGTACGCTGCATTGATCACAAAGGGAATTATCGCCCCGGCCAGTATAACGCTGAGTTGTTTCCTGTAAGGTTTTTCAGTTCTTGACCACTCTCTAATCAGAAACAGCAGTCCAGCAACTAGCATGATGTATGAATACAAGGCCATAATCCAAAAAACCGGTCCATACTCAATCATCTGAACAGGAAATGGCCCTTCGGTATCGAGTGCACTGACCCGGTAGAAAAGATGATGAAGTTCATTTGTCCACATTGCTATAGTGGTAACCAAAGGAACTACAAAAAGCAGCACGATCCTCCGTGAAGAAAACCACTTTCTCAGATCTAGAATCGCCATCACAAAAAGGAAGAATAGAACGGGTACAGACGTTATACCTGGATAGGATATCTTCGTGAATATCTGCATGGTCTGTAGTTCGGTGCTCATCAACTCTAAGCCGTAAGCGATCGACCACAAAGCTATCGCAAACATCAAAAAGAACAAGACTCTCGCACTAAAGAGGGCCCACTTCCTGATACTGTGGATTCCGAGAAGGCAACATGAGATCCCCGAGACAAACATTAGCAGAGCATATGGATTCATCAAGAGGTACCCTCCAGACGAATGTTTATGGGACTATTATACATTGATACCCAAAATAGGTAAGTATCGTGACTGCTTTCACATAAGACTGGTTAACTCTGCACAGGCAAGTGCCTTTGAGAATGGCGTGGAATCCGTCTGATCGGCGACAATCGCGTGAATACTCCGCCAGTTAACTCTGCACGACTGCGACGCACACAGGTTTTTCAAGCTGTCAGACACACTGTCATGAAATAGAAGCAACTACGGTCAAACGTTCAAAACTGGGCAATGAAACCTACCTGCCCTGTAGGAATCAGTTCAGGCCTGACATCGACGATTCTCACACAGAGACACAAGACTACCCCCGTCTGGATACCGATTCTGAATGAAGGCAAGACAGTGATTCCCAGTTCTGAAAGCACCCCAGGAGCAATTGTGATACAGAACTCCTCTTTCATGAGAATCCCTAATCCGATTCTAGGAATCACGCTAAGCACAATCATCCCGGCATCGAAGACACCGATGCGATGTGCATATCCTCCTGATACTGAAACCGACCAGAAAGCATCTCCTCCAAAAATGCTCCCAGGAGGTGACCGTCCAAAACTGACATAAAAACCCGGATTCGTCTCAATTGTCAAACCAAGCAGAGCAGGTCCCTCGAAACCAGCGCGCATTGTTATACCAACAGCTACCAGGTGAATCAAAACGAAAAGAATGACCAATAATGCCCTCATCTGCATCGCCCTCCAGAAATTCGTTTCTTGTCCTCTTAACAGTGTTCTTTTCCAACACCCCAGGTTACCAGAGAAATCTACTGCCGTTCAAAACTGAAAATCAGGGATAATCTCACGCACAAGTAGTATTCTGGATTTCTCAAAACCTGGCAAGAATTCCTATCTGGCCTACTGGTACAGAACTTGGCTTCAGGTCTTCAAATCTTACAAACAGACACACGCTAATTCCTGCTTGGACTCCCAGTCTGAATATAGAGCTGATTCTCCAAGTCACTTCTGCCAGCAATCCGGGGATGGCGACTATGTAAAAGCTCTCAGTAACCACTCCACCAAGCCCAGACCGGAGTACAAGTCGCAGTTCTGATTCATTCATGACGAAAATGCTAATAGGGTGTGCGTACCCACCTGACATTGAAAAAGACCATGTTCCTTCACCCCCAAAGACATTTATCGGAGGAGAAGTCCCAAAGCTCAAATACAGTCCTGAATCGCTTTCGAGAGTAACTCCCAGAAGTGATGGGCCCTCACAACCTGTTCTCACAGTCAACCCGAATACACACGCCGCTATGAACACGGAAATCAGCACGACAGCTACCCTCATATATCTTCCCTCCTGGGATAATTATATTCTTTCAGTTCTGCTATTCGCGTTTCTGAAACATCTTCTATCTCTTCCTTGAATAGTGCCAACAAGAGATACTACAGCACTCTTTGCCAACCTGTTGCTCAAGCTTGGATTAGCGCTTCTTGTTATGGTAACATCTTCTATTCTTTCCGGTTTGTATTCTGTTGGCGTTTTCCAGAATGCGTCTTCAGTTACTTCAGCCCTCAGTCTTCTGGCCAACTCAGATAGCTTAGTCACGTCAAAGTCTTTACTCCATAAAGATAGTCATGGGGCTTCAATGAATTCTTGAAGGGCAGGATGGCCGATGATCGTTCACCGGTCATCAATGATTTTGAGCTTCGGAAATTCGTGATCCTCGAATGTGATTCGGGCTTTCGGATGCCAGAGTGAAATCTAGTGCAGTAAAATTCTGAAGAATCAGGAGGTGGGCCTGTGAAACAACTGATCATTGTGCTTTTAGTGTTACTTTGTGCAATTGCGCTAGCGGTTCCAACTGAGCAAGAAGCTCTTGTTGCAGCACGTAACCACGCAGAAGCTGCTTTCTCAAAGGGCGATTACGAGCCCTTCGAAAAGTGGATGGCAGAAGGCTGGTTACGTGTGGTAACTGATCCTGACTACGAGTTCTACAGAACTCTAACTACAATAGCCCTTCAGAAGGTGTATCGATACGCGCTGCATCTAGAACTCAATTCGCTTTACTTTGCGTATCTCGACAAGAATCCCGGAACAGTTGACAGCACCTTCTACAATGCCCAGGTGAAAAGAACGCTCGAAGTTATGCCAAAATCATACGATGATATACCTCGCTTTGTATCGTCTATCAGAAGAGAAGAACACGTAGCACCCTTGATCAAAGAAATTGCTGGCACGAAGCGTTCAGAAGTAACACCCATGTTTGTAGATCTCAGGATGTCTGTTCCGATGAACAGGTATCACATATTTCTCTTTCCAGAATCCTGGCGGGCTAGTTTACGTGATGAAATAGTCAGGCTTTCTCAGGTTAGACGAGTAACAACTATTGCAGGCATTGCAGGGATAGCCATTGTTGCTGTTGTTGGTATTTCCGTCCTCTTATTCAAACTACTGAAGTGATTTAACACTGTTTCTACATCAAAGTAAGTCCTGCTCCTAATGTATAATAGGAGTCAGTTGTGTTTCTGCGTTGTCTACTGCGATCTTTGAGTTAGCACAGAGGACCGTTCTTTGCACTCGTCTTCTGGTAGCAGGTTTCTCTCTTTTCAGGAGGAAGTCAATATGGGGCATTCATTGGACCACAAAGAACAAATCTACAATGAGCTTGCTGAAAGACTTAGCAAGAATCCTGTGGGAGCACCGGTAAACGAGATGCTTATGGAAATCCTGCATAAGCTATATACTTCTGCAGAAGCTGAAATTGGGAGTAAGCTTCCCTTCCGTCCTGCAAGTGCGTCACATCTTGCAAAAGCTACCGGTAAGAGTGCTTCTGAAATCTCAGAGATCCTTGATAGCATGGCAAATAAGGGGTTGGTGATCGACTTCCCACGTCGCGGCGAAACCTACTATATGCTGGCCCCAATGGTTGTTGGGTTTTTTGAGTATACCTTCATGCGAGCAAAGAGGGCAGATCTCGGTGAGCTTGCAGAGCTCTTTGAGAATTACATGCAGGATCAGACAGTAAGGGAGGAGATTTTTCACGGTGGAACGAAGATGTTCCGAGCACTTGCATATGAGGATGTAATTCCACTAGCTGTAGAAACAGAGGTGCTTGATTATGACAGGGCTTCAGATATCATCCGGCAGTCGGGGGGCGGCGCTTTGTCGACCTGTGCTTGCCGACATATGGCTGACCACCTGGGCAGGGCCTGCGATGCCCCGATCGATGACGTATGCACTTCCCTTGGTCCGGCAAGTGACTGGTTAATCCGCAGGAATTTTGCTAAAATAGCTACTATTGAGGATTTACTCGAAAACCTTGAGCGCGCAAGAGAGGAAGGGCTCGTCATTTTGTGTGATAATGTCCTGGGCCAGCCTGCATTTATCTGCTTCTGTTGCGGTTGCTGCTGTGGTGTCCTTAGAGCGATCAATGAAGGGGGACTCAAGGCTGTCGAACCTGGAAACTATCTTCCACAAGTGAGTTTTGAGAAATGCGTAGCCTGCGGTGCCTGTGAGACAGCTTGCCAGATAAACGCGATTTCTTTAACAGGGCGGGATGCGGACCTTCGACCATTGATTGATCGAACCCTGTGCATAGGGTGCGGAATCTGTGCCTCTGTGTGTCCGGCAGGAGCATGTTACATGGTGGCGCGAGAGCCGCCTTATAAACCTCCAAGAGACAGTTTTCAGCAGATGCTTTCGATCGCCAGGGAGAAGAATCGAAAGGTCTTCTGATTGTAATGTCAGGATTAATGTGATGTCTTGCATCTTTGGCTACAAGTCACTTGACATTACCGAATACTCGTAGCTATCTTCACCTGGGCTATGACCAAGGAGTTTTTCATAAGCCCTGATAAAGCGATTAAGCTCGGACATTTATACAATAGGGAGGGATAGGTATGAAACAGAAAGAAGGAAATCCCGTGAATCAGGAAAACCGCCTCGAGTCCAAGATCAGTTTCGGCTATCTGAAGCGTTTCAACTTCACGATGGGTCTGCTTCATCTGATCCAGGGTATCCTGATGTTGTTCTTTGCTCTGACAATTGACAGGATAAGCGCTTTCAGAACCCCTGTCTGGTCGTATTTCCTTGAGTTCGATTACGAGAGGATGCGTCTTGTTACGAGCCCAGAAAGAATCGGAGAAGTGCCTTTCGCAGTGTTCGTGTCGTTCTTCTTGTTTATCTCGGCGCTTGCGCATTTTATTATCACCATGCCTAAAGCAAACGATGTTTACAATCGCGATCTGAAAAAGGGTATCAACAAATTCCGCTGGCACGAGTATTCAGTAAGCTCGTCGCTGATGATCATTCTCATAGCGATGCTGTTCGGAGTTTACGATATCGGTGCACTCATTCTTATCTTTATTCTCAACGCATCAATGAATTGGTTTGGGCTTCTCATGGAAGAGATCAACCAGTACACTGAAAAGACCAGATGGTCTCCTTTTGTCTTCGGTTGTCTCGCCGGAATAGGGCCTTGGATTGTGATCTTCATGCATGCGTTCGGAAACGCTGACCCTGCTGAAGTGCCGTGGTTTGTCTACGCAATAATCGGATCTTACTTCGTGTTCTTCAACCTATTCCCGATCAACATGGTCCTGCAGTACAAGAAAGTCGGCAAATGGGCGAATTACCTCTATGGTGAGAGAGGCTATGTAGTCCTGAGTCTTGTGGCAAAGAGTGTTCTTGCCTGGCTGGTATTCTTCGGGGTAATGCAGCCCTCATAATAGCAAAACTACCCGGTCCATCCCGAGTTTTGCCTTGACTGACGTTTTTGACTGCTAGCGCTCTGAACATTGGTGCTTAAAGAGCACTTGATTATTGATAGTTGTTGGTTGCTAAGATCAGTTGACAGTTGTTAGCTTTCTGTCATTACTTAAAAGCGTAGTACCAAAAACCAAAAGCAGAGGATCCCTCTGCCCTTACTCCACGAAGAGCCATAACTATCTGTTAAAAGGCTCTTACGCCCCACAAGTTTTCAAACATCGTCTACTCTTCTTCTGTAATTAGCTTCTATGGCTTGCTCTAACTCCCCTCTCCGGAGTGGGCAGACCGCTTGGATAGGGTGGATCGCTCTTGCTGCGAGCCGTGTGCTCCCGCTGCGTACTGCTGCTTCACCTATCTGGCAGTAT
>PWXG01000168.1 GCA_003561215.1 Thermotogales bacterium | reverse complement strand
TATCCATGATAACCAGGGACGGGAAGATTTCGTCAGTAAGATTTGACGGGCACGGATGTGCTATCAGCATGGCCAGTGCATCTGTAATGGCTCAGCTTCTCGAAGGTGAAAGGATTGATAGTGCGAAAGAGATCGTCAGGAACTTCCTCGGACTGTTCCGTGGGGAAAAAGCCGATGAGGAATTGCTTGGTGATGCCGCCCTTCTTGAAGAAGTGAGGAGATTTCCTATGAGGGTCAAGTGCGCCACTATCGCATGGCATGCGGCTGAAGAAATGCTTACCAGAACAGACCAGCAAAAAAAGACCGGTGCGGTATGACACCGGTAAACGTTTTCGCTGAAGTAACCCTCAAAATTAATTATATCCCTTGAGTACAACGCTACGGCACCGGAACCCGAAATGTCACCTAAAAGCAAATATATCGTTACGTTGATTCTGATCTAGAGCTGAGAATACTCCTCGATTCCCATTCTCATGACTTTGCAGGAATCCCTGAGCTTCTCGGCTGAAAGGACAAACGCGATCCTGATCTCGCTTCTACCAGCTCCCTCTGTCTCATAGAAGCCCTCAAGCGGAGCTGCCATAACCGTTCTTCCTTCGACCGAGAAATCTGTAAGCATCCATTTCACAAAGTCTTCTGCATCGTCAACGGGAAGCTTGACCGAGATGTAAAGGGCGCCTTCGGGAAGCTGCATTTCGACCCCAGGTATCTTTGACAACTCGTCAAAGACTACGTTTCTCCTGTTTTCGTACTCCTTGCGGATCTGGTCTGTATAGGTTTTCGGAAGCCCCAGAAGTCCAACGGCGCCAATCTGCGCAATCGCGGGAGGGCAAAGCCTTGCCTGGGCAAACTTCAGACACGTGCCGATAACCTCATTATTTCGACTTGTGAGCGAACCTATGCGGGCACCGCATGCGCTGAAGCGCTTCGAAACGCTATCTATTATGATCGTCCTCTCGCTGTCGTCGAAGTTAGCAATCGAACAGGAGTCTCTCCCGTCAAACACGAGTTCTCGGTAAACCTCATCGGCGATCAAAAAGAGATCGTTCTCTTTCGCAAAAGAAACAAGTCTTTCGAGCTCCTCGGGCGTGTATACTGTTCCGGTAGGATTGGACGGATGGGAGAAAAGCACGGCCCTGGTTCTGTCTGAAACTAATGCTTCGAAATCCTCCTTGGGAGGCAGTCTATAACCGTTCCTGATCGTCGATGTAACGGCCTTGAGATTGATGCTAAGCATACTTGCAAAACCCTTGTAATTAGCATAGTAAGGTTCAATGACTATGACCTCGTCTCCTGGATCTGCCACTGCGCCCAGTGAGAAGATAATCGCCTCACTAGCTCCTGCAGTGACAACCACTTGAGTCGGGTCATATTCGAGTGACCATCTCCGAAAGTAGCGGCAAAACGCTTCGCGAAGCTCGATGATTCCGGCAGTGTGAGTATAGGCAACAACATCAGGGAATGACTTCCTGATTTGCTCGTAGAAGGTGTCGGGGGTGGTGATATCAGGCTGGCCAATGTTCAGATGGAATATCTCGATCCCCCTGGAACGTGCTTCTTCAGCAAAAGGTACAAGCTTCCGTATAGGCGAAGCAGGCATCTGAATTCCTCTTGCAGAGATCTTCATTCCGTCCTCCCCCCTTCATCCTGATCGCTGTCACCTTCTTGAAGATTATTCGCTTCCTCGGCGGCATCATTACTGCCCAGCAAGTGTTTTTTCGGATTGCTGGTTATCTCGGTGATACTTCCCATTATCTCGCGCAGGGCTTTCACGGCTTTGTCATATTCTTCATCGTCAAGCTCTTTCCTCAGCGCTGATTCTATACCGTCGCGATCGATCGAATCCGGGTCGAGATCGCTGATTGCGCGAAGGATCTTCTCAAATGTCTCGTCTTTCATCATTGGGCACCTCCATATCGGTCAAATGCACGAGTGCTTCGGCAAACTCTCTTCCCACATCGAAAGAAGCCGGCAGTTCTGAAAGACCGCCTGAGCAGGAAGCCTCGAGAACGGCAAGGGCGTAGCTGGCTGGATCCGAATGTGATGACTCTATAAGTGAATCTAGCTCTAGCTCTCGGTCTGCAACTCTTGAGACCATCAAGGCATAATGGTGGTCAAGGTCCTTTAGAGTGGTAACAAGGTATTCTGCGATTTCGATGGCAGAGGTCTGACCACCGGCGAGAGCCCACTTGTAGACTTCTGCTATGGTCTTGCAGACGGCCGAAGCTCGCCCCTCACCAGAAACCAGAAAAGGAAAACGTGCGGCAAAAAGATCGATCTCCCTCAGGTTGGCTCCGAGTTCGAGAGTCAATCGAAGGTGAATGCATAGAGAATCCATGTCAACAGAACAGCAATCGGAAAACCTCCCCGCAGTAAACTCTTTCAGACGTTTTCTGGAGGCTTCAGAGATTCCAGACTCCTTCAGCGATACTACAAGCGTTTCATAATCTATATGTCCATCAGACTGGATTATGTCGTGCAATGAGGCATCCTTTTCATGTGCATCCATGATTCTCCCGCGCAGAGCCTCAAGAGAGCCATTACTGTATCGTTCCCTCAACAGATCGAGCAAGGGGTCATTCAGAGAAAGGGGTCGGGGCAGAAAGCTGTCGAGATATCCATAGAGATAGATCATCTCTTTCAGAAAGCTCCTGCCATCAGACAACTCAGCGAAAGAAAGGGCCTTCTCGTATTCCCCAAGAAGCATGGAAGACATTGAAAGGGGTATCAGTGCCTTGGGATCTCTTGTAGTATGATAATACTTCTGCAGATTCTCAAGAGCGTCCTCAACAAGACCCAGGTTCTTTTGCAGCAGTCCAAGTTCATAGATTACATCTGGAGAAGAAGAAAGCTGATGTGCTCTTTCGAGGTCTTCCATGGCTTCCTGAAGTCTGCCCAGCCTGGTCCTAGAAAATGCTCTGTTGAAGAGGAGAGGCCATCTCTGTTCTGTGGAGAGTGCTGCAGAAAATGCTTTCTCTGCAGCATCGTAGTTTTGCAACTCGTTCAGAATGACGCCTTTTCTGAGCTGTGCATCGGTGATCAGGGGGAAGTCGTCAGGCAGCCTGTTGATGGTGTCCAGGGCAGCCTCAAGATGTCCCATGGAAATGTATGCATCGAGCATACCGATGAGAGGAAGCATAAAAGTGCCGCCAGAGGACTCTATCGATCGTTCAAAGCTACTTATAGCGTCTTCGTGTTCCCCTTTTGACATAAGGAGCTTACCCAACTCATAATGTCCGACATAGAAATCGGGTTTCATCGAAAGTGAGAATCTCAGATCTATCTCTGCTTTTTCTGTATCACTTTGCGTGAGCATCAACTGAGACCTGTAAAAAACGTAACGATAGTCCTCACGAATATCCTTTGCTTCTTCGAGAAGCCTCTGGCATCTCTCGAGGTCTCCTTCTGCAAGTTTCTGCTTGAAGAGTTCGTAGTAGTGGTATACGAGGTACGACTCGTAATATTCATCCCCTGAAACTTCACACTGCTTGCGAAGTCCCCTGACAATGACTTCCAGGTCTATCTCGTCACTGTCTGCAATCTTACCGAGGTCTTCGGCAAGTACCGGAAGCTTCAGAGGAAGATTCAGGATTTTCGCCCTTTCGGGCTTTATGGGAAGATAAACCAGCGCATCGATCCGTGCCAAAAAAGCACCTCCGGGTAAGATGCGTTGCAAATTCTCTCAAAGTCAAATATAGTATAATACGAAAACAGAACCAGTGCATGAGGAGGATACATTATGGTTTTTCTGGCTTACCTTTTGATACTTGTCCATGTTTTACTGAGCGTGGGCCTTACTGTTTCGGTCGTATTCCAGATGTCAAAGGCATCCCAACTGGGTGGTGCCTTCGGTGGAGGGGCATCACATACGCAGTTTGGCAGGAAGAAAGGATTGGACACCCTTGGTAAGATAACACTGGGTCTTGCCATAGCCTTTCTTACAAACAGCGTGCTGCTGGCATTCATGATCTCCAGGGCTTTCCCTTCATAAAGAGCAATGGTCGCTTCGGAGAATTCGGCTGAACAACTGAAAGCGCTTCTAGCGAACACAGTCTATCTGGTAACAGAAGAAGAATTGAAGCACAAGCTTTCAGAGGGAAGACCTCTCAGGATTAAGCTTGGCGTGGATCCCTCCATTGCTGATCTGCATCTGGGTCATGCCGTTGTGCTCAGAAAGCTAAGGCAGTTTCAGGAATTTGGTCACGAAGTTGTTCTGATCATAGGCGATTTCACAGCAAGAATAGGCGACCCATCTGGACGCTCAAAGACGCGACCTATGCTTACTAAGAACGATGTTGAAGAAAATGCCCGGTCGTACAGCACCCAGGCCTTCAAAATCCTTGACGAACGTCTCACGGAGGTGAAGTTCAACTCAGAGTGGCTCGGAAAGCTCTCTTTCGAAGATGTCATCAGGATATCTTCGTGCTATACGGTTGCGAGGATGCTTGAAAGAGATGACTTCGAGACGAGGTATCGACAAAATGAGCCGATAAGCATATCCGAGTTTCTCTATCCCCTTGCGCAGGCATACGATTCGGTTTGTGTGAAGGCTGACGTGGAGATCGGAGGAGATGACCAGTATTTCAACATGCTTGTGGGGAGGCGCTTGCAACAGGAGAACGGACAGAAACCGCAGATTGTCATGACACTCCCCTTGCTTGAAGGTACTGATGGCAAGATGAAGATGTCCAAGAGTTTCGGTAATTACATAGCTTTTGAAGATAAACCCAGAGACATGTACGGAAAACTCATGTCGCTCCCTGATCAACTGATAGCGAAGTATATGCGTCTTCTCACAGATATCGGCAAAGAAGAGGCAAAGGATACTGAATCTCTCATAGAAAGTGGCAAGACAAATCCGAGAGACATAAAGATGAAGCTCGCGTTTTCCATAACGAGATACTTCCATGGCACGGAGAAGGCAGAGGAAGCAGAAAGATATTTCACCAGGGTATTTCAGAAAAAGAGAGTTCCTGAAGACATGCCTGAGGTAGTCATTCCTTCTAATGGCATCGGAGTAGTTGAGCTTCTTCACGAACAGTGTGGTGTCGCTTCAAGAAGTGAAGCAAAGCGCCTTGTAATTGGAGGGGGGGTGAGCGTTGACGGCCGTGTGATAGAGGATTTTCGGTCAATTGTCCGTCCAGAAGATCAGGGTGTTCTGAAAATCGGAAAGAGGCGTTTTTTTCGCCTGAGACGTGAAGTCTAACCTTGAATCTGCAACCGAATTTGCTGTATAATAAGTTCGTGTGATTATCTATCGTCATATATCTGAAAGGGGGTAGGTTTCATGAGGAAACTTGCTGTAGTCATGGCCCTTGTCCTATTGATGGCCGTAGCATCGTTTGCGAGATATCCCGATGTGGATCCCGAACATTGGGCCTATGAATCGGTGATGAATGTAACCAATGCGGGACTATTCGAGGGTTATCCAGATGGTACGTTCAAAGGCAACCAGGCTATGACTCGATACGAGTATGCAATGGTTGTCAACAGATTCTTGAACTACGTTGACAGCGCTGACAACAGGCTTCAGGAACTAATCTACTCGTTTGCGCAGAAGATTGAGGAAATTGAGCCCGGAATTCCTGTCGATTTGGCAGAGTTTGAGGGTAAGCTGAAAACGCAGGCCGAGGAAATCGCGTCCCTCAAGAGGCGTGCGACTGATCTGGAAATCACGACGAAGCTTCTGGGACAGTCACTCGCAAAGCAGACGAACAGACTTGCTGACTTCGAAAAGGAGATCCACGGGAAGTTTGCCGAACTTGAATTCGCCTATTCGGTCGCTTTCGACCAGATCGATGCGAATATTGCCAGGATCGACGAAAACGCAGCAAAGCTCGAAGAGTTCGAAGGCGCACTGGATGAGAAAGCTTCCCTGGAGGCGCTGAACGCTTTGAAAGATAGTTATGATGCATTGATCAGCACTGTTGCACTTGATGTTTACAAGCTGTCGCGCACAAAGGCAGACAAGGAAGCTCTTAACGAAATGGACAGACGTCTGTCTGCTTTGGACGGAAGAGTCGATGATCTGGGATCAGAGCTTGACGATGTTACGTTTGCTATCTTCGACTTCATGGACGCTAATACCAATCTGACATTTGCCAGAATCCACGACATTGAAGACGAGATATCGATGCTCGATGCCAAGATCGATGGCGTGAAGATTGATCTTGACGAGACAACAGAGATCATCTTCGATTTCATGGATGCCAATGTAGATCTTACGTTTGCCAGAATTAACGAGATCGAGGAAGAAGTAGCGGGTCTTGAAGACAAGTATGCCGAGCTTGATGCAAAGATTGAGAGCAACACCAATTTCCTGTACAAGAAGATCTCGATCATTGCCGAAGACCAGACCAAGGAAATCGATGCTCTGAAAGGTTCTGTAAGTATTCTTGATGACAGTGTAAGGGCCATCAGAAGAGACTTGACTGATCTTTCCATGACTGTGAAGATACTGGGACAGGCATCAGCCGCTCAGAATCGGAAGATTGGGGAGCTTAGTGTAGGTATTGCCGATAACAGGGCAGACCTCGGATCGCTGAGACTTGACATGGAAGAACTTGCCGATCTGGCGTACAGGACTTCTGATGATCTTTCAGCTCTATCAAGGCTTACGTACATGATGCTCGATGTTCTGACAGAGGAAATTGAAGAACTCGATGCAAAGAAAGCTGATAGAGAAGATCTTGAGGTATTCGAGTCAAAGGTCGATGCTGTTGACGCCAGGGTTGACTCTGTGGAGGATGAGACCGAGGAGATCAGGAAGACACAGGATCAGATGAGAACAGAGATCAAGATGAGTGTCGTTCTTTCGCTTGCTGCCATAGCAGTTGCTGTTGTTGGTCTTCTCTGGAAGTAGTAATATCGGCGTTCGATCGGGCTTTAGTTGCTTTGCCCTTCTTTAGTATGGTAATATAGAGGGAATCCAAATATCACTTTTGTAAAGGGGGTAAGAAGGATATGAAGAAACTTGCGTTATTACTGGTGTTGATTTTTGCGGTCTCGTTTGTGTTTGCGGATGCTCATGAAGCTGAGGAAGTCGATCCCATTGCTGAACTTGAGGAAGAAATCGCTGCACTCGAAGACAGAATAGCGGCTCTGGAGTCACCAAGACTGACACCATTTGTTCAGGGAACATTCAGAGGAGACGTGTTACTGAACAAAGATGGGCTGTCTGTTAGTCTTGCAGACGTCAGCCCTCCTTGGAGACCTTTCATAGTTGGTTTCAGAGCGGATGTTGCCAACGTTGGTCTCACAATCAGGCTTCTTCCCACAGGTTTGCTCCAGCTAAACTCCATTTTTGTGCACACGGATGATTTCGGTGCAACATGGTACCGTGCAGTAGGATTTCACGGGGCTTCCTTGAATTGGTTCGCCGAAATCGATAACGCTGCAGTGGGAAACACCGCAGTGCTTAACTTCAAGAACGTTGGCATGGATCTCGGTTTCCAGGATGACAAAGCTGCGCTGCTCTTCCCGAATCTTTTTGGCCTTAAGTTTGCTGCACAACTCAGGCTGCATGATCTTGATTTTGCCGGTGCTGGTGCTGAGCTTTCCGCTAGCAATATAATCGGTGGACTTGGCTTCAGGGTTGGATTCGACACGCGGGATCAGCCTGCTACTGACGACGCATTCTCCTACACAGCAAACCTCTGGTACGACCTTGAGATCGGTCTTGGGGATGCCACGTTCTGGATGTATCCTTATGGGCGGTTCTCTAACATGTATGTTGATGCCGGTGTAGACGAAGGAGTTCATGCTGGAATAGACCTTGGAATAGACTATACCAATGCTTTCTCCTTTGACGCATCACTAGGATATGTTCACTATTTTGCCAATCCGATGGGATACGCGGTTCCCGTGGTGCCGGCCGATCCGATACTTGAGTTTGAAGTGAACACTTCTCTTGCAATCGG
>PWXG01000242.1 GCA_003561215.1 Thermotogales bacterium | reverse complement strand
TGCCATGAAGAGCAGGGATACATAGAGAACCGAGTATAAGGGGGGATATGCTGTGAAGCGAGCTGCTCTGTTTGCAGGACTCTTTCTGATTCTTATTGCAGTCATTGTGACTGCTGACTATTACACACTCAGACCTGGAGATACAATAAACATAAGTGTGCTAGGACATACGGAATTTTCGACAGAAGCTCTGGTCGCCCCGGATGGGACCATCTCAGTACCGCCAATAGGAATTGTCGAAGTTGTCGGCGTTACTCTTTCCACGCTCGAGACAATGCTGTCAGATGCTTTTGTTGAGAGAGATTTTCTCAGGACAAAGCCCCAGATAACTGTCTCAGTAACAAAGTTTTCTGAGTTCAACTATAATGTGCTAGGCGAAGTTGGAAATCCCGGAACATTGTTCCTCAAGGAGACATCAGTAAAGATTCCGAGAATACTCGGTCTCGCTGGAGGTTTCAAAGAAACCGCAGATCCGAGTTCGGCCTTTATCATTCGTTCTGATGGCACGAGAGAAATTGTGGACCTGTCACGCCTGATTGCCGACGGAACAGGAGCCGAGATTTTGATGCGTCCCGATGACACGCTTTTTGTTCCTAGCGGGGTTGATGGCTGGATAAGCGTTATCGGAGAAGTTCGTAATCCTGGGGTTGTGCCTTTCAGAGAAGGATTGACGCTAATTCAGATCATTGCTGCTTCTGGTGGCACGACAGCTTCTGCAGACGTTGAAGATGTTATGCTGCTGACGATTGATGGATCGGAAAGGGTTCACACTTCGGTTAATCTGACTGATGTTATCGCTGGTAGGATTGATGATCCCGTTCTTAGCAAAGGAACAGCTGTTGTAATAGATGACCTGACGCTGAAATCTATTCGAGTGATTGGTGAAGTCAGAAATCCTGCTAATGTCAAATACGTGAAAGGAATATCGTTGCTTCAAGTACTGGGTCAGACTGGAGGTATTTCATCGCTGGCTGGACGTTCCATACTAGTGTTACGCACCAAAAACCTTGAGCAAGAATACTATGACCTGGACGAGTTGATGAAAGGAGCTATTTCCGACCCTCTCCTTGAACCCGGCGACACGGTTGTCGTGCCACGGGAAACTGAGCGTTTTGTCTATGTCACGTCCCCACAAGGCGGCGGAAGAGTCGACTTCTCTTCTGATGAGACAATGACACTAAGAAACGCCCTAACAAAGCTCAATTTATTCGACCCCCGCAGTTATTCGGAGATAACTGTTCTGGACCCAACGGCTGACCCTGTTACGCTATCAATGGCCAAACTCGCGGATCAGGATATGCCTGTGTCTCCAGGTACAGCAATTATCGCCGAGGATACCTCAATAAGGTTACATATACTCGGAGCAGTCCGGTCGCCGGGTACTTACTTTTTTACTCCCGCGGAATCTCCCGACCTCCTGAAGCTAATCTCCAGAGCAGGTGGAATGAGTGTTTCTGCGATGCGAGACTCAATTCAGATAAACCCACACGATGATTATCCAGTTTCCATAGATTTCGATTCTCTTCTCGAAGAAGATGGCAAATTCACGTCCCTTCAAGACGGTACTATTGTCTATGTTCCTGAGATTCCTGAGCGCTTTGTTTACGTCATTTCACAGAGACAGGGAGGCAGGATTGACTTCTCTCGAGACGAGAAACTCAGTATGAGGGTCCTTCTTGCAAAGCTCAGTGTTCCCCACGAAGGTGCCAGAGACGAAGTGGTTGTCTTCGATCGCTTGGGAAAGAGGACCACCTACGATTTGAGTGCCTTTGATGAGGCTGACCTTGTCCTGGACATCGGTTCTATCGTTATGTTCCCGGATCTTGAGAAGGAGGTCCATGTTTTTGGCGCTGTTCGACAGCCGGGTCTTGTGCTCTTTTCTCTAGATAAGCTACCTGATCTGCTTTCTGCCCTGTCAAGATCAGGGGGACTATTGGATGAAGCAGATGCTGGCAATATTCGGATAATCGATGTGAAAGACCCTTCGGGGCGGACTGTTGATCTCGAAACACTTATTACAGAAAACCGGACCATTCCGCTTTCCGGTGGAGAACTAATATACGTACCTGAAAGAGCAACAACATTCGTGTACATCCTCGGGGAAGTAACAAATCCAGGAATGAAAATCTTTGAACCCTACGAAGACCTTTCTCTTCAGAGGTTGATAAGCAAGGCTGGAGGGCTTACCGAAAATGCGGGAGTTATTACTATACGTCTCGAAGATACTGTGAAGCGAGTAGAATCTGCACTGATATCAGAGTCTGATCAACCTCTCTTGTCCGGTTCTGTTGTAAATGTCGTTTCGGCTCCTGAGCGTTACGTATATGTTGTCTCACAAGATGCAGGAGGCCGGGTGGAGTTCACTCGAGACGAGAACATTACGCTCCGAAACACGCTTTCAAAGCTAAACCTTCTCGACATACTATCGCCCGAGAAGATTCAGCTCATAAAGCCTGACGGAACACGTGAAGAGTTCATCCTTGATAGGTTGCGATACTCTGATCGTGCCCTTGAGGCAGGGACGGTGATTCTGTACCCGGAGATTCGAAGAAGGATTCACGTGCTCGGTGCAGTGCAAAGTCCAGGTACCGTCTACCTGGATCTGTCGGAGCAGATGACCCTTTCTGCTGCAGTTTCGAAATCTGGCGGAGCCTTGAAAACTGCAGAAACAAACAGATTACAGATTACTGAGTCACTCGGCAGAACAACAACAGTGAACCTTGACAGGATACTCGTGGGTCTCGACGATGATCCAGTCATTGAACACGATTCGATTGTCTATGTGCCGGAATACAAACCCATAATTGTGAGTGTTCTGGGAGAGGTCTCAAGTCCTGGAACTGTTCGATTTGAGATGCATGAATCTCCTGATCTCCTGACGGCAATAGCAAAAGCTGGCGGCCTCAAAGATACTGCTTCACCTGAAGTGCGTATTACCACAACGAGCAGGACGTATAGCTGGGTCTCTCTTCTTGCAGGAACGCCTGTGAGACTTGAAACCGGTTCTACTGTGTTTGTTCCCAGAAGCGACTCTTACGTCTATGTTGTGGGGGTATCCGAGGCAACCGGAAGAGTCGGTTTCTCTTCCGATGAAGAGATGTCCCTGTTGACGCTCCTCGGGAAACTCGGCGGGGACCCGGGCAGTCATTCGCAAGAAATCAGGGTCATCGAGCCTGATGGGACAATCAAGACCTACCTTATCAATGAGGTTCTCAGGTCAGCAGAGCTTCCTGTCCTGAAACCGCGAAGCACAGTCATTTTCGCTGATGGAACAAAGCGGATCACTGTCCTGGGTCATGTCAGAAATCCCGGAGTCTACGATTTCTCCCCAAGGGAGAAGTCTTCTCTTTCAGACGTAATTGCAAAAGCAGGTGGAATAGCCGATATTGAGAAAGCTCATAGTCTGCTCGTTCAATCAGGAAGGACTTTGAAGGAATATGGAATCGACGCTCTCAGATCTCGAACTGAAGAGCTTCCCGATCTCTCGTTTGTTTTTGTTGTCCCCTATCCGGTTTCTGAGGTCTCAGTGCTCGGCGACGTGAGAAACCCTGGACTTATAAGACTTGATACAAAGCACATACCGTCCCTAACCGAGGTTATCGCGGCGGCAGGAGGAGTGAATCCGACTGCAGGGGCTATCACTGTCCTTCGGGCAGGTCAAGTAATTGCTTCCCTGTCAGTAGAGGACATTAAGGATTCTTCTCAAGTGATGGCCAAAGACGGTGATGTGGTGATCGTCGAACGTGATGACCGACGATTTGTAACAGTCTTGGGCGATGTCAAAAACCCCGGGGTTTTTGATATTTCTCAGCACGACAAGCTTACCGTGGGGCTTGCTCTTTCTCTTGCAGGAGGACTAGTCAACCCCAGCTCGACAGGACGCGCGCATGCTCTTCACGCAGGTCAGGAATTGGTGTTCGATCTTTCACCTGAAACATTCTCTGCTGTTGCACAAGAAACGCTTTATAGAGGATCATTGCTGTTTGTTCCTCCTCAGGCTCCGCAGAGTGTTTTTGTGTTCGGAGAGGTAAGAAATCCTGGAGTCTTTCCATATTTGCAGGGCATGGATGCTCTGGAGGCCGTATTGAATGCTGGCGGTCCGACTCAGTATGGCGTGATGAAGAATGTTGTTGTGTTCTTCGGGGGCATCGAATCTGATCCAGTGATTGTTGACCTCGACAGAACACGGAGAACTGGTGAAGAAGAGCTTGATGTTTTGCCGGCAGGTTCTGTAGTATATGTGCCGAAATCATCGATAGTCAATATTAAGGAGATCATGGGCATCGTTGCAAACTCCTTGAGCATAGTGAAGAGCGCACTTGACATTGTCGGACACAGTGTTTTCAGAGCCCCGTGATGGCTGGAGTGGAGTCAGAAAAGGTTCAGAAGATCGATATGCACTGCCATCTGCTGCCTGGTATAGATGACGGCTGTGGAAGCCTTGAGGAATCGCTTGCTATTCTCCGCGAAATGGGGAAGAACGGTACTGAAAGAGTCTACTTGACGCCTCACATGTACTCGCCGAGGATTCAGTCAAGAGTTGACGATATTAAGGACAGCTTCAAGAGACTAACAGAAGCGCTGCCTGCAGACTACCCTGAATTATTGCTTGGTTCAGAAGTCTTCTTGTTTCCAGGAGTCGCTGAGCGAGAGCTACTGCCGCTAGGGGACACAGGCTTTCTGTTAGTGGAATTACCCTCCAATAGACAACCGCCGTTCATGTATGATTCTCTACGCTCGATCCAGCGAATGGGGTATGTCGTAATACTGGCGCACATAGAGCGGTATAATTATTTGTGGAAGAAGCGTCGAAATCTAAGAAATATCTTAACAAATGGACGTCGATTTCATGAGATCATTGGACTCAGAAATGAAGGGATTCTATTCCAGGTCAACTGGCAGGCTTTGCTTGATCCAAAGTATGTGCGCAGATCATCTGCCAGAAGCCTGTTAAACGAGGGATTCATCGATTTCGTGGGAAGCGACAAGCATTCCTTGCACGACGGTCGAATCCTTATAGATCACGATAACCCTCTCTATTCGCAGTTCAGGAACGCAGAACTGCTATGAGTGGAGGTGAATACCTTGAATCAGACCAACAACGACGATTACCGAGAGTTAACATTGGATGATATTCTGAGGATGTTCAGGAAGAGGTTCTTGCTCTTCCTCCTTATAGTAATCGGGGTCGTCATGGTTACCGGCGTATACCTCTTCATGGCAACACCGATATTTGAAGCCAGTGTGACGATTAAGGTGGATCCGGCCACTCGGTCCGGTATTGATATTTTCAGTGCAGGTCTTGCGGGAACAACAAGTTCCAGGGATATCGCAACCGAAATTGAACTGATAAAAAGTAGAAGCAATTTCGAGGTTGTAATTGAAAGGCTTGGTCTGGTAAATAGGATATACAATCCCTCTGATCTTCAAGCGCTAATGGCCGAAGGTCGCTCAATGTCGGATATTGAGGCATCGATTGTCAGAAACCTGTCATTGATCACTTCTGTATCTCCTATTAAGGATACGCGGATAGTGAGGGTTTCGGTTCAACATAGAGATAGGTCGATTGCTAAAGATGTTGCCAATACCCTCGCAGAAGTATATAACGAGAAGCTTGCCGAGCTTTCAAGGCGCGACGCAACCACCAAGCGGGAGTTCATTGAGTCACAGATTCCCTCTGTCGAAGAGCAGGTTAGGCGTTCTTCTGATGCTCTCAGAGAGTTCAAGGAGAAGACGGAAATATACGTGCTGGATGCACAGGCGAGATGGCTTCTTGACATGCTCAGCAGTTACGACAAGCAGTACAATGCTCTTGTCATTGAGCTTGAGGAGAAAAAGGCGGAAGCTCGAGCATATCAGAAACTACTCGATGAGTTTGATTCTCCCGAAGCCGGTGCGATTCAAGAGAAGTGGATTAACACTTCCCACACACTCTCGCTGAATCCCGTAGTTACTCAGCTGAGAAACAAACTGGCACTCTTGAAAGTCGATCTTGCTGCACTGGAAGACCAGTATCCGTCTACTGATCAGAGGATCAGAGCAAAGCAGGCAGAAATCGCTGCTACTGAAAGGCTTATCCAGGAAGAAATAGAGAACGAATTTATCAGGACGGGAGAGGGGATGTCGCTGAATCCTACTTACCAGACAATTCTAACAAGCGTCATCACTTCGGAGACGTCGCTTCAGATTATCGAGTCAACGATAAAGTCAGTTGATTTACTGAGGGGTACTTACCTGAGCGAACTGGCAGAAATACCAAGAATGGAACAACAGCTTCTTGAACTCGAGCGCGAGGTGACAATAAGGGAGAATCTCTACACCCTCCTTCTTGAAAGACTCGAAGAAGCCAAAATAAGCGAGGCTGCAGTAGTCGGAAACGCTGCTGTTATAGATAGTGCCCTTACGCCCTCTTCACCGGTGAGACCCAATAAACGACTTTCACTTGCCATAGGAGGTGTGCTGGGCATCTTCCTGGGTATGCTCGGCGTTTTTCTCGCTGAGTATCTGGACAAGACCCTGAAGAGTGAAGAAGACATTGAACGTGTATCTAACGAACCCATACTGGGAAGAATACCACTTGCCGATGGCACAAAGGATGAGCTTTTTGCCCAAAGCGATCCAACGTCGCCGCCTTCCGAGGCAGTCAAGATCGCATCAAGCAACATCTCGTTCACTCTGGGAGAAGGCAAGATCATCGGAATCACCTCACCTCTCCCGGCCGAAGGCAAGACAACTGTTGCGGCAAATGTCGCCTATTCATACGCTACCAGCGGTCAACGAGTCTTGCTCCTGGATCTCGACATGAGAAAGCCAAGGATCGAACGGCTTCTTGGCCTTAGTGATAGAGCAAGTGAAGGTTTAGTAGATCTTCTGGCTGATAATCGCCAACTGAATGACGTCCTTGTCAATTATGCCGACAATCTCGACATTATTCCGGTCGGGAAAATTCCGCCCAACCCCACGGTGCTTCTGTCCTCAAAGAGGATTTCCGCGCTTCTGCAAGAGTTGAGGGCAGATTACGATAGGATCATCGTAGACCTTCCTCCTGCAGTGATAACCTCGGACGTTACTCTGGTAGGTCATCTCTTCGACGGTGTTGTGATGGTTACCCGTCCCGGCACAACGCTGAAAGATGCCCTGAGAATGGCCCTCTCGAATCTGAAGACTTCTGGGGCAAAGATTCTGGGATTCGTTGTTAACGGTGTCACCATTAAGACTTCCGGTTACTATTATCACTACTATTATTACTCGTACCGCGATGAGCCTGCCAAGAAGTCCCGCAGGAAAAAGAAGCATCAGCAAGCGTAGTACACTTCTTGCAAGGCGGTGCAAGCATATTTGGAAGAGTAGAAAGGATCAATCCTAGTTCGGTAGCGGTATTCTAAACCGTTTCACTTCTTCTGGAAGGATGATCTCGATGAAAAATGTGGCCAAGAAGATAGATTTTGAAGTTGTTTTCTTCTGCATTCTTGTAGTCTTGATCTCGTTGTTTATTGTCAGGAACTACACGCACGAACCTTCAACAGGAAAGCACATGCTGTACGTGTTGGGTTTTGGCATCCTCTTGCTCGCTTCTTTCCTCAGGAAGAAAAAACTGGAAATATCATTCACTCCTGTACATATTGCTTTCTTTGGGTTCTCAGTAGCTTCGCTGTTTTCTCTTATTTCTCTTGCGATGGATAACCCTCAATACCTTATATATTCGGCCGATGTGGCAATCTATACAGTCGTTTTGGCATTGAGTACCGTATACATCACTACGAAATTCCGCACAAAGCTGAGGATAGAATTGGCGCTAGCAGCTATAGTTGTTGCTGCAACTATTGTTTCCATTAATGGAATGCTGAACTTCTACGTCGGTTATGACATAATTTCTGGTAACATAGGAAGATCACTTTCTTCAGGTGTGGTACGATCAACAATAGGCAACCCGAATTTCGTCTCAAGCTTTGCGGGAATGACAATACCCATCTCCATCTATTTTGTTCTCTCACCGCTGATTCTAAACTCTTCACAAAGACCGTCTATAGTAGTCCAGGTAATTCTGAAGTCGTTCTTTCTAGTTTCATTGATTCCGCTTGTAGCAATGCTGTTCTTGTGTCAGACCCGGACAGTATTCACTGGAATGCTCATAGCGGCAGGCCTTTTTGCTGGTGCCATGTTATTCCTTTACAGGAAAGCCGACAAGCCGAGTCTTTCAAAATCACTGAAGACAGTATCCTGGCTTTTTCCAGTGATGCTTCTTGCTCTTCTTTTTGTTGTCTCAGCGCTTTATCTTACTCCGACAAGATTCACAGGCGACGGTGCTGTAAGCGTTGTATCCAAAATAGAGTCATTAGTTCAGACGGGCGGTGACTGGCGGACTCGTGTCTATGCTTGGATTAACTCTGTAGAACAGATCTTTGAGCCTGAGAATCGCCTCAGAATTGTTTTCGGAACAGGCATAGGCACCTTCCAGATTTACCATCTCCTCTATACACCGAATGTCCTTTTTGAAAGACCGTCGTATATGGGAAACTGGAGCAACTTCAAACGTACCCACAATGACTACGTTCAGGGACTCAGTGAAACCGGAATACTTGGGTTTATTACTATTCTTGCTTTTGTTGGTCTAATGGTCTGGTTCTACTTCAAAACACTGGTTAAGATCAAACAAGTCGACAAGCTCCTTCTATATGCAGCACTTGGCGCTTCAATATTCGTTGTTGCATTCCATTCCTTGTTCGAGTTCCCTCTGCACATGCAACCAAACCTGATGGCAGCTATCTTCATAGTATCTGTTGCAATGGGACCGTATTTTCTCACAAGAACGAACTCGTTAACGATCACGAGAAAGATATGGATAATCCCGCTTCTTCTCATAGTGGGCATTTCGGCCTATTTCAAGATTTCCGCTTTTGCGGGAGAAGGAGCATTTCAGCAGGGCCGGATAAGCATGCAGTACTACAATCGGTATTATGGTCAACTGGCAAGCAATCCAAAAGCAAGTCTTCAGGAACAACTACGAAAGCTTGATGCCTTTGAAGAAGAGTATGCATACCTGGAATCAGTCCAGAGTTATCTCGATCTCAAGGGAAATGAAATAAGACAAAGGAATCCACAGGTTACGCAGCTTGAACTAATTAACATCGCCGATCGCGAGCGCCGTGCAGAAATTGATCAGATAAGGTCGCAAATCACTTCTTCAATCAGACGTGCCGATGAAACAGAACTGGTCATGCTTCGTCATTACAATGAAGCAATTGAAAGTTACATGAGATCACTTGAGCTCTATCCAGTCTTTGGAAGGTCTTACTGGTATCTAGGTTCGATGGTCAGAAGACCGACACGAATGCAGTCTGCAGGCGATATGACGCCTTCAGAACAGGTTTCGGTTCTGCTTGGAGATGACGAGCTTGCTTCGAAAATCATTGGTGAATTCAAAGGCAATACCTCCATAATCCCGCTTCCTAATTCAACTATTCGCTGGACTCCTCTTAAGGATTTTGTTGACACAAACATGGAAAGATTCCTTGAAGATGCAACGGCTCGTGGAGCCGTTAACCTGAGCTTTCTGGTGCAGCTCCAGATGCTGGTCGATTCAGCGAATTACTACGAGTCTTCTGTAATAACATTTAGTGAACGGCAAACCCCCAGAATTCTAGGACAGATATACAGAATGCTCTTTGCAGAAGGGTCTCGTTATTTGAGCATCGTCAGTCAAAGACGGGAAATCATTGAGCAATTCATAGAAGCATTTGATGATCTCATTATTGACCTTCAAAGACTAGTAACCAGGAGTCGTGAGCTTTCCCTGTACTGGTATGATCTGGGCACAAATTGGCTTCCGTCAACATGGAACAGGTATCCGGACTGGGAAAACATCTATTACGAACACATGGTGGGTGCTAATTCCATGACATCAGGGGCAGAGGAATCTGCGAACTTATTGCTTGATATTGCGAGGAAACACGTTTTTGCTTGCGTGGGTATGACTGCAGAATCCTATGGAATTCCGGATGATACTCTGCTCTATCTCTATCAGTTTGCTCGAGACAACTTGGAAGGTTCCGCGCGCGATGATTTTGCAGTAGAAGTTGCCTCGATTTATGAAGAGATTGTCGATATCAATCGCTCTCGCCTGGAAACGGGACCACGTTTTTCGGAAGCTTTACAGGAACGTGCTGAGAGATTACTCAGCATTCATGAAGTTATAAGCCAGGGTAGTTTCTGAGAGTCATTGCTGTAGTATAATGGTATACATAGATGGACAGCTCTTTTCTTCAAGAGCTTTCAGGAGGTGTTGCGTGAAATCCCCTTATTACGTTACTACACCGATATACTACTTGAACGCAGATCCTCACATTGGATCTGCCTATACTACAATAATCGCAGACATCGTTGCAAGGTATAGACGAGCATCCGGATATGATGTTTTCTTCCTGACAGGAACCGATGAGCATGGTCAGTCTGTTCTTAACGCTGCGAATAGCAGTAATACAGACGTTCAGAAATACTGTGATATTATGGCCGATCGCTTCGAGAGGCTTTGGGACGAATTGCAGATAACCAACGACGGCTTTGTTCGAACTACAGACAAGAATCACATGAAGACAGTCCAGTACTTCGTGGAGAGAATGCTCGAACAAGGTGACATATACAAAGGCAAGTATGAAGGCTGGTATTGCGTTCCCTGCGAGAGTTTCTGGCCTGCCGATGATCTTGGAGACGAAAAGACCTGCCCCTCCTGCAACAGGCGGGTCCGCTGGATTACGGAAGATAATTACTTTTTCAGGCTTTCGAAGTACAATGATTCACTCATAGACCTCTTTCGAAAACAACCGGATTTTCTGCTTCCTGATTTCAGGCGAAACGAAATGCTCAGAATACTGGAGAACGGCCTGAAGGATCTGAGTATTACGAGGACATCGTTCAAGTGGGGCGTTCCGATGAGTTCCGATCCTCACCATGTGATCTATGTCTGGGTCGATGCTTTGATCAACTACGTCAGTGCCATTGGTTATCCGCATGACAGAGAGACATTCAATCGCTGGTGGCCCGCAGATCTCCATCTGATCGGTAAGGAGATCAACAGGTTTCACTCACTCGTCTGGCCTGCAATGTTGATGTCTATCGAGCTTCCATTGCCTAGACATGTCTACGCTCATGGTTGGCTTACCGTGAACGGCCAGAAGATCTCGAAATCACTCGGAAATGCGATCGACCCTCGCGAGTTTCTGAAGGTCTACTCAAACGATGCAATTCGTTACTATCTGGTTCGTGACATCCAGTTCGGCAGAGATGGGGATTTCTCTGAAGTGAACCTGATTGGAAGAATCAACTCGGATCTTGCAAATGATCTTGGAAACCTCCTTCACAGGACTGTGGTGATGATCAACAAGTTTGCAGGGGGAATAGTCCCCGAACCTGCAGAACCAACCCCGGCTGATTCACAACTTGTAGAAATTGCGTCCTGGACTATCGATGAGTACAAGGAAAACATGGACTCGCTTCGCTTCACTCGTGCTATGGAGTCTCTCTGGGAGCTCGTGCGCTTCGGCAACAAGTACATCGATCTGACCGAACCCTGGCTTCTTGGAAAGCGTGCGGAAAAGAAAACCCAACTGGATACTGTTCTCTACAATCTGGCCGATACCCTTAGAACCGTTGCAATGCTTATCTCACCTGTCATGCCGTCAACGGCGGAAGAGATCTTGAACCGTATTGGTTGCGACGAGACCTTTGATCTGGAAAACGTCCGGCCAAAGATGCTCAAGTGCGGCACTTCCGTTAAACACGGTGAACCGCTTTTTCCAAGAATCGATCTGAGCAGGCACAAGAGGGTTATTCCCCCACCTGACGAAGTGATAGAGGAAGACCGGGAAACTACGATTGGCATTGATACTTTTGGCAGAGTTGATCTGCGGGTCGGTATAATAGTGAGCGGAGAAAGGGTCAAGAAATCAAAGAAACTGGTTAAGCTTCTTGTGGATCTTGGAGATCTCGGTCAAAGACAGGTGGTTGCAGGGATAGGGAAGTCTTACGATCCGTCTGACCTGACTGGAAGAAAAGTGGTAGTAGTTGCCAATCTCTCTCCTGCGAAGCTCATGGGTATCGAATCACAGGGGATGATTCTAGCTGCTACGGACTCAGATGGAGTATCTCTTCTGACTGTAGATACAGACGTCAAACCAGGGACCAGTGTATCTTGAAAGGAGTTCTTACAGTTGCCTGAAGTAATCAACCCAAAACCTATAGACGACGAACTTATTGATTCCTATATGCTCTACTCGATGAGCGTTATCGTTGGCAGGGCGATTCCTGATGTCCGTGATGGACTGAAACCCGTACAGAGAAGGATTCTATACGCTATGTCCGAACTGGGATTGCGGCATAATCAGCCATTCAAGAAATCCGCAAGAATCATAGGGGAAGTTATGGGGAAGTTCCATCCCCATGGTGAGATGGCCATATACGACGCATTGGTAAGAATGGCGCAGCCCTTCGTTGTTCGCTATCCCTTGATCCAGGGACAGGGTAATTTCGGTTCGATCGATCGAGATCCTCCTGCAGCGATGCGATATACCGAGGCACGTCTTGCCTCACTTGCCGAAGAACTGCTTCAGGATCTCGACAGAAACACTGTCCGGACGATCTCCAATTTTGACGGGTCACTTCTCGAGCCGGATGTCTTGCCTTCAAAAGCTCCAAATCTTCTAATGAATGGCTCTTCTGGAATTGCTGTTGGAATGATGACCAGCATACCTCCTCACAATCTCTCGGAGTTGGTGAAAGCCCTTGTTGAGCTGATCGACAATCCCGACATACCGGTCAAAGAGCTTCTCAAGTACGTGCGTGGTCCGGACTTTCCAACTGGCGGCATAATAATGGGAACACAGCCGCTACGGGAGATCTATGAAGAAGGAAGGGGCCGCGTCGTTGTCCGAGGTGTTGCAGAGATTGAAGAGATCAATGGGCAGCAGTGCATCGTAATAACTGAAATCCCATACAATGTGGCAAAGGCAGACATGGTTGAACAAATTGCCAATTTGACCCAGACTGTAAAGGATCTTCAGATAAGAAACATCCGAGATGAATCTGACAGAAGAGGAATGCGCGTGGTAATCGAGGTAAAGCGAGGTGCAGATCCGAACGTTGTTCTTAACTTGCTCTATAAGCACTCGAATTTGCAGAACACTTTCAGCGTGAACATGCTGGCGATCAATAATCGCAAGCAACCACTCATGATGAACCTGAAAGATCTCCTTACTGCTTTTATCCAACACCGACTCGAGATAATCAGAAGAAGGACAGAATTTGAACTTGAAAAGGCGTTGAAACGAGCACATATAGTCGAAGGTCTCACAAAAGCCTGCAGATCAATCGATACTGTCGTCGATATAATAAGAAATTCCAGAACAACCGACGAAGCATGTGCGAACCTCATGGATGCCCTTGAAATAAGCAAGGACCAGGCCGATGCAATCCTTGATCTCCGGCTCGGCAGATTGACCTCTCTCGAAATAGAGAAACTTGGCGCTGAGTACAAGGAGCTGGTTAGAAGAGTCAGCGAATACAGGAACCTTCTTGCTGATGAGGAAAACATCCATCGGGTTATTAAGGAGGAACTTCTGGAGCTGGAAGCAGAGTATGGAGATGAACGAAGAACTAAGCTGAGCAATGACGGCGAACTCGACTTCTCCGTGCATGATGTTATTCCCGATGACGATATTCTTGTTCTCGTTACCAACAGGGGGTACATTAAATCAACAACACTGGACAGTTATCACAAGCAGCGACGGGGCGGAACTGGCGTCAAAGGTATGCGTACTGGAAATCAGGATTTCGTAACCAGCATACTTGCCACCTCAAGATTGAGTAAGACTGTTATAATCACGTCCAGGGGCAAAGCGTATGTACTCGATAATCATCTGTTAGAAAGTACTTCGCGCGATTCAAAGGGAAAGCTACTGGCTAACTACATTCGCATCGATCCAGATGAGTCAGTGCAGGCGGTATTGTCAATCAGAAGAGAGAATGTGGCAGGCAAGCACCTGGTAATCACAACTCGACAGGGCAGGATCAAGAGAACACCCTTTGAAGCCTTTCTCAACACGAGAATATCCGGTTTGAAGGCGATCTCCCTCGCTGAGGATGATAGGGTAATAGATGCGAGCATATCCTCGTCAGAGGATGACACGGTAGTCATCTCTACGAGCCTCGGAATGGTAATAAGGTTTGCGTTGAGTCAAGTTCGTCCCATGGGAAGAAGTGCTGCAGGGGTAATTGGGATAAGGCTGAAGGAAGATGATCTGGTAGTAGCTGCTGATGTTGTTGCTCTAGATGATAACAGATTCTTGTTTTCTGCAACAGAATCAGGTTTTGGCAAGAGAACACTCCTGAGTGAATACAAGTTGCAGCAGCGTGGTGGAATGGGACTCAAGAACATCTACAGTATTCACTCAATCGGGAGAGTTGTTTCTGTCCTGGTGGTTAACCAAAATGACGAAGTATTGCTTGCGACCAGATCAGGAATGTCGATCAGAATACCTGTCAGCCAGGTTCGGCAAACAAGAAGGATTACGAAAGGCGTGAGGATAGTCAATCTGAGAAACGATGATGCTGTCGCTAGCCTTGCTGCGCTCGCGGACCATTCAGGAACGCGAGAGTCATAGGGGGTGTTGGAGTTGCAACTCACCGAGAGACAGAAAGAGGTGCTGCAGTACATCGAAAGCTTCATAAAGCTGAACGGTTATCCACCCAGTATACGTGAGATGTGCGTCGACCTTAAGATATCTTCGCCTCGGGGGGTAGCTAAGCATCTTGAGTCAATGGAGAAGAAAGGGTATATCGAGAGAACCGGGGTTTCTCGAGGGATACGAATCTTGAGGAAACCCGATGGTGCTGACCCTGAACCAGATGAAGATGTAGTGAAGGTCCCTCTGATTGGGATAATCGCTGCCGGTGAGGCAGTTCAGGCGATACAGAATCATGATGAATACATTCCGGTTCCCCTCTGGATGGTTCAGAAGGGGTTTGATTATTTTATCCTCAGAGTAACAGGAAACAGTATGATCGATGCCCATATTCTTAACGGAGATCTTGTTGTTATTCGTAAGCAGGAATGGGCCGACAATGGGGATATTGTGGTTGCGCTGATAGATGAAGAGTATGCCACACTGAAGAGATTTGAAAATCAGGGACAGCGTGTTCGCTTGAGTCCCTCAAATGTTGAAATGATGCCAATGGTAGTTGATTCTCATAGAGTAAAGGTTCAAGGCAAATTAGTTGGTGTCTTGCGCCTTTTTCAGTAGAAGATCTCCAAAGGAGTATTCAGGTGAAAATCGCTGTTGCATCAGATCATGCCGGACTGGATTTGAAGACGCATATCATTGTTTACCTTGAGTCCAACGGATATGATTTCACAGACCTGGGAACTCATTCTCAGGAATCTGTGGATTACCCAGATTTTGCTTTCCGACTTTGCGCCGGTATTCAGAATGGGCAGTTTGACAGGGGAGTACTGATCTGCGGAACAGGTATAGGAATGTCGATGGCCGCGAACAGGTTTGTTGGAGTAAGGGCTGCCTTATGTACGCATGTGACTCTTGCGGAACTCGCAAGAAAGCATAACAATGCAAATGTTCTTGCGCTAGGTGGAAGAATGACCGGAATCGAACTTGCCAGAAAGATAATGGACGTTTTTCTCGCGACCGATTTTCTCGGCGACAGGCATTCTAGCAGAGTCTCTAAGCTTGATTCATTCCACAAGACCAACAAGGATTCAGTATAGTGCGCAAGGCTGAAGCTCTTTTGTGGCTTGTTGACAGTCAGAAAGCGTGTTCTTCTGTGAGGTGGGCTCCTGATCCTACTGCAGTTGATAGTTAGTGGAGTGTTGCAGCTTGCATTTGCCGACGGTGTTTAGTTATCATTGTTTCGTAGCCGAGAATGGTTCTGCACAAATATCGTTACAGCGATGAGGGGGGTATGATATGAACGGTCTTTCTTTAATGAAGTTCTTACTCGCGATCGTATTTCTTGTGATTCTGTTTGTTGTTCAGTCTTTCATAGTTACTGACTGGACTTTTTCTCTAGTTGTCCAGGCTCTCCTGGTCAACGTGTTAATGCTGGTCGGAATCTACTGTGTTGGAGGCTTTGATATTCACAAGGCTTCTTCTGTGAACCTTTCGTATGCAACACATTTTGTTGGCGCACTTCTTGGTGCGGCGCTTTCGATCGTTCCGATTCTATTGCTCTTCACGATTTACCGTTACGGGCGGGTGCCGTTCATCCTGAGTTTCCTTCTGGTTGTCCTGGTCTTCCCACTCGTCACCTTCATAGTCTCACGGATTGCTCTGAGGCGTTCCTACTCCAAACGCTTTGCAGTGTTGCTGAGTAATGAAGCCTCCAGGGATCTCTTGTCAGGTATCGAGGCTACTACAAATGGACGGATCTCCTTTGCAGAATTTTACTCTTCAGCCAAGGATCTTATTCCCAGGCTCTCGGAACAAGACAGGGATTTTGATGCGGTTCTGATTTCTGAAGAGCAGTTGATTCCTGATGCGGAGCAGCTGATGCAGGCATCGAGAGATCTTGATATACCCGTGGTGTTCCTGCCGAGGCTTGTAGAGACTGTACTGAGAAGAGTCCCTGAAACTGCCGCAGAGTCTTTCAAGGCGTTCTACACGAATGCGGTAGCTTCCAAATGTGACAACAAGGTGTTGAGAATTCTTGACATTGTTTTTGCTTCGCTTTTCATTGTTGCCACCTCGCCGTTTATGATATTTTCGTGGTTGTACATCTATTTCCGGGACAAAGGCCCAGTTCTCGACAAAAAGGAGAGAATCGGAGCCAACGGAAGAGCTTTCAGGATGATAAGATTCAACACCTCAAGACCTGTTGAAGATGACACAGGAACGTCTTCAGTCCAACTGACCAAGAGCGGCAGGATTGTACTCATGCTTCGATTCAGCGAGCTACCCAGATTATTCAATGTCTTCCTTGGTGACATGAGCATTGTAGGACCGAAACCGGATACGAGAGAAGAAGCAGAAGCCTGTTTCGAAACCGTGTTCATGTATAACTATCGAAGGTTTGTCAGACCCGGCTTGGCTGGCTATTCTCAAGTTTTCAAAATGAGTGCTCTTTATGCAGATCAAGAAATGAAGGAGATTCGGCAGGAATTTGATCTCTTTTATGTTAAGAATCAGTCTGTTGTCTATTATCTGTATACACTTCTTAGAGCTCTTGAATCAATTTTTGTGTTCTCTGGCAGAACTCGAGGAGTTCCCGAGGAACCGTCTGAAACTGAACAATAATTGTGTAGAATTCTCCATTCCTCAAATTGCGGACACGCTGGCGAATCAAGAATGCGTCTGAGACAGTGTATGCTGTTTCGTATTATCAAGACTAAGGTTCTCCTGAACAATTGGAGTTGTTGCAGATGAACAGGTTCAGTCTTGTCAAGACGTTTCTGGCTTTGATATACTTTGTAGTTCTTTTCTTAATACAGGGTTTCTTGATAAGGGAATGGACGGCCGGAGTTCTCATCCAGGCGATCATCTTGAATACAGCAATAATCCTCGGAATATACGCCTTCAGGGGATTTGAAACCAGAACCGCGCTTTCACTGAACTCCTCGTTTATCGCCACCGCTGTTGGGGGCCTTAGCGGTGGCGTGGTAGCGCTCATACCTATTCTCTTCTTCATTGAGAGAAGAATCGGAAGGCTGGCTTATATTTGGACTCTGATTCTTGTGGTATTTGCTTTCCCACTGATCACATTTGTCGTAATGCGAATAGCAGTCAGAAGAACCCCGCCGCAACGATTTCTTGTTGTGGGAGAGAGTGAAAGCATCTCCCATATCATGGAAGACATAGTCAAGAAATCTCTCAACAAGATTGAGATTGTCGGCTATGTCTCTGATGAAAAAGGAATCAGTGATGTGCTGAATAATGGTGGAGCAGCTTTTGACGCATTGCTCGTTGTCGACCAGGAACTGATGAGACCCGTTCGACATGAAGCGGAGAAGGCTCATACGAAAGGTGTGACGATTCAGTTCCTACCAGAACTCGTAGAGGAGAACCTTAGTAGAATCCCGATCGAAGCAATCCAGAGGTTTTCAGATTATTACTCTGTTCTGTTCAGTCACTCGAGATATTCTCAGTCACTACGTGTTCTTGACGTATTGCTTGCTTCCTTGGCGTCTATTGTTCTCTCTCCGGCGATTGTGTTCTCGATCATATACATTCTGACGAGAGACGGACGACCTCTTTTCTACAGTCAGACCAGACACGGACTGAACGGAGCTGAGTTCAGTCTCTACAAGTTCCGCTCTATGACGCAGAAGACAAGTTTGTCAGAGGAAGACCCAGAACTGGTCATCACCAAGAGCGGGCGTTTGCTTCGGACCTTGAGGTTCAACGAGCTGCCGCAATTCTTCAATGTCATCAAGGGGGATATGAGTATAGTCGGACCAAGGCCGGATATCCGGTCAACTTACGAGTTCTGCACAAGGGAATTACCTTACTACCACTACAGAACCAAGATAATGCCGGGGCTAACCGGGCATGCCCAGGTCCAGTTTCTCCACCTCGATGAACTCGATAGGGATGCTTTCGGAGAAAGGCTCTCATATGATCTTTACTATGTCAAGAACTACACGATTACCCTATACCTTTCCACTATTCTCAAGACCCTGGAGACAATGGTCTTCGGAAAGGGGCGAGCGGGATGAAGGAATGCTTGGTTACACATGTTGACAGGTGGATTGTTCCTCACCTCGAAAAGAAAGTCAAGCTCGAATACATTGAGCAGCTAGAAACCCTTGATTTCCCTGAGCTTGAAAGGCAAAGACCCTTGATACTTGGTTTTGAATACGCCGGCGATCTATCCGTTCTCGCGAGATCGATGGATCTTCTCAGGCTCGCGGCGGCGACGAACAGCTTGGGCAAAGTTGTGCTTCTGTCCTCTTACACGGTCTATTCTCCAAAGAACTCTCCTTATAGGGAGGACGATGCAGTTGCGCCGTGTAATTTCGCGGGAATTCGGGCGGCTTTTGTGGAAAATGTACTCAGATATCTCTATGCTAGTTTTGAGCTGGATGTTACTATTCTCAGAATGTTTAATCCCTATGGCCCGTTTATGAGTTCACCGTATGTTGTTGCTTCAGTCCTTGAGGGAATTGCAGCCCGCAAGAAACTGAGAATTGGGGACCTGCAGAAGACAAGAGATTTTCTCTATGTTTCTGACCTGGTAGATCTGGTGTATCTAGTACTGGAAGATGAGCGGAAAGGATTCAGGGTTTTCAACGCCGGTTCCGGTATTCCGACAACTATTGACAGTCTCGTTGAGACTGCTCGGGAAGTTACTGGAGAAACCTGTGAGGTTATTTTTGACGCTGAAAAGATAAGGCCAGAGCACGATTACGACTATGTTGTCGCGGATACAACCCTGGTTAACGAAGCTCTCGATTGGAAGCCTTCTGTCGACCTTACCAGGGGCTTATCGTTGACTTATCAATGGGTGTTGGGAAGGCGACGAAACGGTGTTTAACAACGCTCTGGTCATTGCTGGTGGAGAAGGAAGGCGCCTAAGACCCCTCACTAGCGCTATTCCAAAACCATTACTGCCCGTAGGGGACAAGCCCATTGTCCAGCTCATTCTCGAGCACCTCGCTTCATACGGCATCACAGATATCTACATGTCAGTAAACTACAAGAAGGAACTGATCAAGAGCTTCCTTAGAGACGGTTCAAGGTTTGGTGTTGAGATTACATATCTTGAGGAAGACAGTGCGACGGGCACAGCTGGTTCTCTGTCACTTCTTCCAAAGACGATCAGTGCCCCTGTGCTGGTTACGAATGCTGACATAGTATGCGATGTAGATCTTGAAACACTCTTCAGAGAATCGAAAAGATATGATATGGTTCTTACAGCAGTTAGGAAGAGCTTACCGGTTCCTTACGGAGTTCTGGACCTGAATGAAGATGGAACATTGAGCTCTTGGCAGGAGAAACCTCAACTGTCCGTAACAATCAATGCAGGGATTTACGCCGTGGGATCGGCAGTTCTCAAAGAAGTGCGTTACGGTTTCGGCAAGGGCTCTCGTGTCGATATGCCTGATTTATGGAGTTCTCTGCTCCAAGGATCGCTCAAAGTTGGCGTATTGTTGCATGAAGGCAAATGGACTGATGTCGGAAGGATGGAAGATTACATGTCTCTGACCAATACAGGGGATAGCCAGAAATGAAGGTACTTGTAACCGGTGCAACAGGGTTTATTGGCTCACATTTAACTGAACTCCTTATCAATGAAGGAATGTCAGTCAGGGCGTTTGTTCACTACAATTCACAGGGTAATCTTGGTTGGCTTGAGGACATTCAGAACAGTGCCGCTCTGGAGATCACAAGAGGAGACATCAGAGACTTTGACATTGTAAGCGCGGCTGTAGAAGGCGTGGACATCGTGTTTCATCTGGCGGCTCTTGTCGGTATACCGTATTCGTATGCCTCTCCTGAAGCTTACCTGCATACAAATGTTTCGGGCTCATTTAACGTTCTCCAGGCATCCAGAGAACACAGAGTTCAGCGTTTAGTACACACCTCAACAAGCGAAATCTACGGTACTGCGCAGTACGTTCCGATAGATGAGCTCCACCCAGTTAACCCACAATCACCATATGCCGCAAGTAAAGCTTCTGCAGATCATTTTGCTGTTGCTTTCTACAGGGCATTCGACATTCCCGTGACCATCGTCAGACCTTTCAACACATATGGTCCCAGGCAGTCTCCCCGTGCAGTGATTCCCACCATTATCACTCAGTTGTCAAGCGGCGCAGAACAAATCAAGTTGGGTAGCCTGCATCCTACTCGCGACCTTTCGTATGTTACAGACACTGTCAAAGGCTTTCTTGCCGCTGCTCTCAGCAACGATGCTATCGGTGAGACCATAAATCTTGGGACTGGCATTGATATCTCGATAAAAGACTTAGCCAAACGTATATGTGAACTAATGAACGTTGATGCAACAGTGATGCTTGACAAGGAACGCGTTCGCCCTGAAAAGAGTGAAGTGGACAGGCTTCTTTGCGATGCTTCAAAGGCTAGCCGACTCATCGGATGGAGTCCTTTAACCGGCCTTGAGAGTGGCCTGGAGATGACAATCAGATGGTTTTCTCAACGCTTGGCTGGAGAGCACACTGATGAATACAGTGTTTAGTACAAACGCATGAACCTTCAGCTAGATGCGCCCAACCTTGGAGAAATTGAACAGGAAGCTTTGAAAGCTTGTCTGGACTCAGGTTTTGTTTCGACAGTCGGACCATTTGTTCGGGAATTCGAAGAGGTCTTTGCGCAATTCGTGGGCACGAATTGTGCTGTGTCTTCGCAAAGCGGAACAGCAGCTATCCACCTTGCTTTATACGAGCTCGGCATAGGCCCTGGGGACGAAGTTATTGTTCCAGTTACCACGTTCGTTGCCACGGTGAATCCCATTCTTTATGTCAACGCAACACCCGTCTTTGTCGATGTAGACTCGCGTACCTGGAACATAGATCCAGAAGAAGTCCGTGACGCGATAACTTCGAGAACAAAGGCAATCATCCCCGTTCATCTTTACGGAAACCCCTGTGACATGGAAGTGTTAATGCAGATCAGCCGCGAATTTGGCATTTCTGTTATTGAGGACGCAACAGAAAGTCTGGGGGCAACGTTTGATTCGCGTCAGACAGGCTCCTTTGGCCACTTTGGATGCTTCAGCTTCAACGGCAACAAGGTCATAACCACGGGCGGCGGTGGGATGATTGTGACAAACTCCGAGAAGGCAGCAGATCACGTGAAATTTCTGGCAAACCAGGCAAGAGATGAGAGAAGAGGGTACTACCACCCGGAAATAGGATTCAATTACAGAATGACAAACCTCGAAGCGTCACTTGGACTTGCTCAGTTCTCCAGGCTTTCGACATTTATCCAAAAGAAGAGGCTTTTTAGATCCATATATGAAGACGCCTTCAAAGCAAGCAAGGCTATATCGTTGCAGTCAGAACACGCATGTTCAAAGAGCTCATGGTGGTTGAGCTGTATCAGCATCGACCTCGACAATCTTGATCTTGACGAACTGAGGAAGAACATAGCTTCATTGGGTATTCCTACTAGAAGACTGTTTTGTCCTGTAACTGACTTTCCACCATATAGGCCATTCAAGACTCGTGATTTTCCCGTAGCTAATATGCTTTACCAGAGGTGTCTCTGTCTTCCGAGTTCGACCCTCAACAAGCCTGTTGAAGTAGAAAAAGCCGCTCAAAAGATTCTTCAGCTCCTTGAATCTTGAATCGGGCCAGCTTTCAGTAGATCATAGGAACTTGATGACTGAAGCAATCACGAACGTTTATGAAGAACCCTAAGAAGAACCCCAATATCTACAGGAGGTATGTTATGAGTTCAGTAAATATATCCGTTGTAGGAGCAGGCAGTGCAGTATTTTCCATGAGATTGGTGAGCGACATTTGCAAGTCTCCGGGTCTTTCGGGAAGCCACATCACTCTGATGGACAAGGATGAGGAAAGATTGCACACTGTATCCGTTTTGGCGAGGAAGCTTGCCTCAGAATTGAAGTTTCCTCTGGAATTTTCTACAACAACAAATCTCACAGAAGCAGTCAAAGGGGCTGATTTTGTCATCAACACCGCTCTTGTTGGTGGACATGCCTTTCTGGATGAAATGAGGAAAATTGGTGAGAAGCATGGCTATTACAGAGGAATTGATTCGCAGGAATTCAATATGGTTTCTGATTACTACACACTAACAAACTGGAATCAACTGGGTTTCATGCTCCAACTCGCAAGGATGATCGAAGCCTCTTCACCCAGAACTTGGCTTCTTATTGCCGCAAATCCCGTGTTTGAGGGAACGACGCTTCTTACTCGACAGACCTGTGCAAGAGTCGTCGGTTTTTGTCATGGGCATATGCTCGTTGACGAGATATGCAAAACAATCGGATTTGATATTGAGCGTGTTGACTGGCAGATTGCAGGTGTCAATCATGGAGTGTGGCTCAACAAGTTTCGTTTGAATGGTCATAGCGCGCACAACAAGATCCTTGAAGGTTTTTCCGAATCCGACTCCTTCAAGCCGACCAACCCTTTTGACGACACGTTTTCTCCAGCGGCTAAAACCATGCTGGACTTCTACGGACTCATGCCTGTTGGCGATACGGCTCGCAACAGCACGTGGGCATTCCATTACGATGAAGAAACGAAGAAGAAGTGGTATGGCGAACCGTGGGGTGGAGTTGATTCGCCAGAGGGTTGGAAATGGTACACTGATATGCTGGCTTCTGTGGTTAAGATGCTGAAAGAATTGGCACTTCTTCTGGAAGCTGATTCGGCGACTTCGCTCAAACAGGTCTATTCGCATGCTTATTCAAGCCTTCCCGGAGGCCTGAGAGAAGATGCGCGAAAGTTCTTCGATCCAGACGCCCTGAGCGGAGAGCAACACATTCCCTTTATTAATGCGATAGTGAACGACGAAGCTACTCGGCTTGTTGTGAACACCCCAAATACTGGGATCATCCCTCAGCTGCCTGAGGATATTGCTGTTGAGGTTCCTGCTCTCGTGGACAGTGATGGAATCCATCCAGAAGAGATTGACCCTCCCTTGCCGGACAGAATAGTCAAGTGGTATCTTCTTCCCAGGATCATGAGGATGGAATGGGCACTTGAAGCCTTTCTCAAGAAGGATCCTTCCTTGATCGTTGAGATTCTTCTGCGCGATCCAAGAACCAGGTCCTATGAACAGGCGGTTTCTGTAGTGAAAGAGATATTCACGGTGACAGAAGAGTAGGAGAGCTGAGTTCCATTTCTACGAATCAAACTGCTCTTTTGTGAACACTGGATCTGCTTTGTTGCACATATTCATTTCAGTGCATGCTATTCTGAGTGTTTGTGAGGCGGTCACTCTGAAAGGGCCGTAAGGAAACATGTATGCTGTGCTCAAGATGTCTTGTGGTGTTCTCCATCTTCGAACAAGGTGCGTGTTAGCCTGATTACTTCGATTCTATGCGAAAGGTTGAGTCTCCTGCTGATAACCCTCACAAACTCATTCTTAACCCTTGCCAGAACGTACCGTCAGACTTGGAATATGCAATCACCCTGACAGATAATTGTTTGTGTGTAACCGGTTGCATATAGTGAGGTGTTATCTTGAAGCTGACCATTGCAAAGATTGCGGAGATGACAGGAGTATCAAAGACCACAGTCTCAAGAGTGCTGAACAACAGTGGCTATGTCTCTTCAACAAATCGTTCTAAGATTACTGCGATTATTGACAAGTACGGTTATGTTCCTGACTCCAGAGCCATCTCGCTCAGCAAGACTCGAACAGAGACGATTGGCCTGGTAATTCCAGAAACATCTGGTCCCTTCTATGCTGAACTTTTGAGTGGAGTAGAGGAATCGCTACGTGATCATGAGCATTTCACTCTCATTATGACCTTCGGAAATGATAAGCCTCATAGAGTGCGCCAAAGGTACCTATCAATAATGAGACAGAAGCGCGTTGACGGTATGATCATTTTTGATCCCGAGCTCGAAATAACCACAGCACGAGAGGCATCAGCATTAGGGATTCCAGTCGTTTTTCTCGGCAAGGACTTTCCAGATCTTCCTTTACACAGCATTTGCGTAGACAACTTCCGCGGAGCTGTCCTCATGATGGAACACCTGATGCGCCACCACAATTATCGAAGAATAGCCTTTATTACTGGTCCCTCCGACAGTCAGGACAGTCTCGAAAGGTTTAGGGGCTACAAGCATTCGCTCGAAACCGTCGGAATAGGTTTTGATGATGAACTCGTTTCTCGCGGCGACTTTACGCGACAGGGAGCACAGCGTTTGTACAACCAGATCATCAAGACTGATGCCGATGTTGTATTTGCATCAAATGATGAGATGGCGCTGGGTATTATCGAATCCGCCCATGATGAGTCATCACTGAATCGCTTTCTTCCTGTAGTGGGTTATGATGACGCGATTTGGTCACAATTCATCGAACCCCCTCTAACGACTATCAGACAACCTATGTATCAGCTTGGCAGGCTTGCAGGTCATACCATAACGGAGACTATCGCAGGGAAAAATGCTGATTCAGTAAGGCTTACGCTCAATACACACCTTGTAGTAAGAAGATCCTGTGGCTGTTGATTGAGTTCACGATCTGACATGCATTAATCAGCACGCAGCAAGTGAAACCGGTTTCTCATGCGCGAAAACCTATGAAGGGAGACTGTGTCAAATGACCGAACTTGGTGGCAGATATGGATATTTTGATGAAGACGGAGACTTCATTATAACCGATCCCAAAACACCGATGCCCTGGACGCAGATCCTTACTAACGGAAGATACGGGACAGTCATTTCACAAGCTGGAAGCGGCTATTCCTACTACATCGATGCTG
>PWXG01000111.1 GCA_003561215.1 Thermotogales bacterium | reverse complement strand
TATCCCAAGGACATGGGGTACATACTGCTGATGCTCGATGTGAAGCAGGGTGACAGAGTAGTTGAATGTGGTACCGGTAGTGGAGCAATGACGCTAGCACTGGCAAGACTGGTAGGAAGAACCGGCAGGGTTTACTCCTACGAGAAAAACGCAAGCTTTCTCAGAAACGCCGAAGAAAACGTCAGACTCTTTGGCTTGCTTGAAAGCGTGGTTTTCAGAAACGAAGATATCACCGATGGTATCGAGGAGAAAGAAGCAGACGCCTTTTTCCTTGATGTTCCTGAACCTGTTCCTGTTCTGCCCATCATGATGGATGCGCTCAGGGGCGGTGGAAGGTTCTGTGTGATCTGTCCCACATCGAACCAGGTACAGGACGTCCTGCAAGAACTGAGAGAAGAACCTTGTATGAGAATAAATGTCTGGGAGACATTTATCCGCGAGATGAAGACGAATCCTGATCGCTTCAGGCCTGAAGACAAAATGGTCGGACACACGGCGTATCTCGTCTTCGGAACGCGGATTATCAGGAAGGAGAGTTGATTATGAGAAGAAATCGTGTGATCAAGACGATTGCGATTGTTCTGCTCTTATCTTCTGTGATTCTGTTCAGCGCGTTTAAGACACTGACTCTGGATGAGCTCTTTCAGAAGTTCGATCCCGTCTTTGAGGTACTGACATACATCAACAGAAGCTACTACGATATCGATGAAGTAGATACCGACAAGCTCCTTGACGAAACCCTGAAGGGACTTATGAAAGGACTTAACGATCCATACGCATGGTATTTCGACAAGATCCAGTCTCGTGAGATCGATCTGGATACCGAATCCAAGTATGGAGGCATCGGTGCGACCGTTCAGTACAACGTCGAGCACGACTGCCTACTCATTGTCGCCCCGATGGCAGGTAGTCCCGCTGAAGAGGTTGGTTTGCTATCAGGAGACCTGATCGTTGAAATTGATGGTCACCTGGTCTCCGAAACCGGGTACTACGAGTCCGTGGAACTGCTTCGGGGAGTCCCCGACACAGACGTCGAAGTCAAAGTTATGAGAGAGGGCGAGGAGGATTATCTTTACTTCACCATAACCCGAAGAGAAATAGAAATAAAGACGGTGAAGTACGGGGATTTCTCCCACGAGGACAAGCAGATCGGCTATATCCAGATAACCACATTTAGCCGCCCGACACACGAGGAATTCCTCGAAGCACTCACGGTGTTGCCCGATGTGGATGCTTACATCATCGACCTTAGAAACAACACTGGCGGATTACTTACCAGTGCCCTGAACATATCCAACATGCTTGTGCCCCGCGGCCAGATAGTTGTCACGATCCGGGATCGCGATGGCAGGGAAGACGTCTACAGGTCAAGAGGAAGCCTCATGGCTTCGTGGCTTGAGGACAAACCGATAGTCTTGCTTGTTAACGAGGGTAGTGCTTCCGCATCCGAAATCATTGCAGGTGCACTGAAAGACAACAACATTGCCAAGATCGTCGGAGAAAAGACTTTCGGCAAAGCGACCGTCCAGTCTGTTTACGAACTCTCCAATTACGGGGAGATCTGGCTACCGACTGCCAGGTATTTTACACCGAGCGGTACGGACATTCATCTGAAAGGGATCAACCCTGATATCACTGTTGAGGCAACAGAAGTGGCCGTGGCCGAGTCGAGGGAGATCACCCTTGCAGAAGCGAGGATCGACATCGAAGGTGATCTTCAGCTAAGAGCCGCAATTGATCTGATTCTTGAAGGTTTCCGAACGCAAATATGTGATGGAGCAGTTCTTTGATACGCTCTTCCGGCCTTCCAGGGCAGTGGAGAGCTCAAACAAGTATTCGCTTTTTACAGCACCAATTATATGGCTGGTCATTTTGCCATTGCTTTTCAGGGCCTCGCAGGAGCTATCAGAAATCGGTATCAGGATATCTTTTACGAGGCTTTCTGTTATCGCTCTGATCTTCATTTTCGCTTATGTAGTCTCGGTGGCGAGTCTTTATCGCCTGCTTTTGGGGGGTTCAAACACTCTGCAATATTCCGTCGTCCTTTCCTTCTTGCCGTATGTGTTTGTCGTCTTCTCGCTGTTTGCAGGTGATTATGCTATTCTTGTCATAATCTTACTTGCTGCCTGGTCCGCCCTGATCGAGCTACTGGCGATTTGTAAGAACACCGCGAAGGAGTTTGTTAGAACCGTGACCATGGCAGGAGTCTTTAAGGCAGCCAGAGTAGCGGTTTTTATCTGGCTAACGAGCGGCTGGTGGAGTTCATGAAGAAGTTCAGCGAAACGGTGGTGAGGTTGAGGCTCCCCATTATATCTTTCTTCGTGATAATGGGTGTCCTTGGAGCATATCTTTCGACAAGACTGGTAGTTGATTCAGACTGGCTAAAAATCTTGCCTGAAGACGATCCCATTGTCGTGGAAAACCAGGCCTTCATCGATCGAACAATGTCGCAGGACGTGACGTATGTTGTTCTGAAAAGCCAGCTTGATAACGAAAATCCCCAGGAAAACCTCAGAAACGCTGCTGCTTCATTATACGATGCAGTGGAAGATTTCCCCTATGTAACCGGCCTGGTGAGATTTGACATTCTGTCTGAACTCGGTCCGATCGGACTGATGATGATCAATCCCTCGGAGCTCTCAAAACTCGCTCCGAGTGGACAGGACTTGACCAGGGATCTTCAGCGTCTTATCAGCCATGATTTTTCCGCAATACACAGCCTCGGAATGACTGTATACGGATTCACCGGGCTCAGAGATATTATCGGAGGACCTTCTACAGACGATGCCTTTCTCAGTTACACAAGAGAGCCCGACAAGCCTCTCGAAGGCGAACCGATGCTGCTCGTGATGGGTATGAGCATGAGCGGCCCATCGTCAGAACTCCACTACGTCGCAAAGGCCATACCCGAAATACAAAAATGGCTGGAACAGCATACTCAGCTACACAACGTCACTTTCAGCTTGACAGGCAACCACATGGGCGCTTACGAATCGCATAAACAGGCGAACAGGGACTTCCTGGTCACCTCGATTCTATCACTGGCGGGCATAGCCCTGATTTTCTTTGCAGCTTATTCCAGCGCGATCATCACGATCTACATCTTCCTTTCGCTTGCGATATCCATGTTTATCACACTCGGTCTGGCCTACCTCATGTTCGATTCCCTGAACATCGTCACTACCTTTGTCAACGCGATAACGCTTGGGCTCGGTATAGACTACGGAATTCACATGATCACCAGAATGTCGGACGAGGCTAGAAAGGAGAAGAAAGGTCACAAGATTCTCTTCAATGCATATTCGAAGATAACAAGACCACTCCTGGCAAGTATGAGTACCACGCTGATCGTTTTCACTGTGATCGCTTTCATAGATGCTCCTGCTATCCGGGAACTCGGTATTATCACTGCGATAGGTATAATCGTCTTCTTCAGCACAATGTACGTCTTCTTGCCGGCACTGTCCATTCCCACAATCATGAAGAAGGCAAAAGATGCAAAGATTCATTCGCTAGACAGGTTCTTCTACAGATTCACCAAGTCGACACGGAAGAGAGGACCAGCCTATGCTGCCGTCGTTGTGGGTGCTCTTGTCATCCTCTTCTACCTCGGTTACGTAAACCTGACCAAATTCACGTATACACCTGTCGGGCTTATGGCATACGATTCTGAGACTCTCAGCACCACGCGGGAACTGGAAATCGCGTTTGGCGGAAGCATCATCAATACCGTTCCTTTCATGTTGACAGAGCTGGAAGAGGTCAGGACCTACAGGAACACCTTCGCTCAGAATGCCTACGTCAAGAACACCCTGTCTGTGCTCGATCTTCTCGAAGGCGGGGAGCTGGACAATTTCGAGCAATTCGGTGTGCTCATGGCAGAAGTCGGCAAGTTTCGAGCCTCGCCGCTCATCGAAGCGGTCCTCAAGAAGGCGAACTACTATGATTTTGCTATTGAGTTTCTTGACAGGGCCGAAACGGTCCAGAACAGTGAGCAGCTCATGGAACTAGTTGTGGAAGTGATTCCGGAGCCCCTGAGGGAGCAGTTCATCTACGAAGACAGTGAAGGAGAGCGGTTCTTCATCCTTTCCGTTGAACCCGTGGCGAACATCTTCCAGAACAATCTCTTAAAACTGCTATTCGATGACATCGGTGATAAGAGCGAAAAGGCGGGAGGCTTCCCCCGGGTCTTCTACCACATCAACGACGTGGTCAGAAAGAGTGCGGTTCCGATCTCGCTCTTTGCAATGGTCGCCGTTTTCGGTGTCGTGTTTCTTGAGAGGAGGAATATCCTTGACAGTGCGAAGGTCGCCATAATGATCATGGTCATTCTCTTCTCGATGTTTGGTCTGATGGAAATCCTGGGCATCGAGACGTCCTTCATCACCATCGTCTCCGCCCCGCTGATAATCGGAATTGGGGTGGACAGTCTGGTTCATATGGTGCACGGTTCTGAGAAGAAGAACCCGGTCGAAGCTGCCAGAACACTCAAATCGGTCTCGATGTCTTCCTTAACCACGATGTTTGCATTCTTCAGCTTTGTTTTTGCCCAGGGAAGACTGCTCAGGCAGTTCGGATTGGGCCTGGCGTCGGGAGTGTTTGTCTCCTTGATTGTTGCAAGCTTTCTTGTTCCTGTGCTACCATGGAGTGAAAAAAGAAAGGACGGGGATTGAGACATGCCTGTGCATTTTCTCTCTGCTTACTTAATTGCCAATCATGCTTTTGTCAATAACGTGAGACTCAGGACTTATGACGAGAAGAGGTTGATCAGGCACTTCATCTGGGTGACTCTGGTTTTTCTTGCCCTGACGTTTGACGTTTTGCTTGCTACAGCGGGTGGTATCGCCATACTTGGGCTTGCGGTCGTAATAAACTTCGGTCTGAGAGTTCTCGATAAGAAGATTCCAAATTTCCTTGTCGAAACTGTTGCGGTCATCGTTTTCGTATCTCTTTCGACTATTACCTATGCGCGCTTTGCGGATTCCTATATTACGCCGGTCTTTTCATGGTACCTCTGCGGAATGCTGGTAGTCACAGTGGGTGTTACCTACTTCTTCAGAAGAACTATTATCAGCAAGCTATCTGCCGATTCGATAGGAATAACGGAACGGCTTGTGATCTTCATCTTCCTTATTCCGGGACGCTATGAATGGGTTGCCATTTCCGTCCTGGGAGGGCTCTTGTACAGACTGGTCTTCTCAAAGTCGCCAAAGTCAGAATGGATAGCAAGTCCGGCTGCAGGGGTACTCGTTTCGCTGCTGTGGCTGATGATAATGAGAGGATTGTTCTGATTGCTCTATGCTGTGGGCGACGTACACGGGTGTTCAAGGTCGCTAAAGAAGCTCATCGACAAACTCCCCCTGGACCATGAAGACAGGATCGTATTCATCGGAGATTACATAGACAGGGGTCCTGACTCCCGTGATGTGATCGATTTTCTGATTGCACTCTCGGCGAACCACAACTGCATCTTTATCAGAGGAAACCATGAACAGATGCTCCTGGACTACCTTGCGGGCAATGACGACGGCAAACTCTGGGTCTTCAACGGTATGAGACAAACTGTTGACAGCTACGGAGGACTAAGCAATCTGCCGGACTACCATCTCGACTTCTTCAAGTCGACACAATTCGTCTACGAGTTCAACAAGTGGGTATTTGTTCATGCCGGAGTAAGGCCGGGCGTGAACCTGAAAGGCCAGAACAACGACGACCTGATCTGGATACGCGAAGAGTTCATCTACTCTCCTGAACCGTTGAAAAACAAGACGGTCGTTTTCGGACATACCCCTTTCTTCACCGGTCCGCTCATTCACGACAGCAAGATAGGAATCGATACGGGATGTGTCTATGGGGGCAAACTCACCGCACTCAGAATGGACGACATGAAGCTATATCATCAGGGTTGCTGAGACTGCATACAATAAAAGGACCGGCCCGTGGGCCGGTCCTTTTTCACCTTTTCACCGATCAGGGGTAGATACCCCTTAGTCTGGTAGCAGTTGCCACCCTTTCGATCGAAACCAGGTAAGCAGCGGTTCTCATATCCGTGTCGTACTTCCTTGCTGTGTTAACTACTGAGCTGAAGGACTCCTTCATGATCTTGTGTAGTGCCTTCCTGATATCTTCAAGATCCCAGAAGTACCACTGCAGTCCCTGGACCCATTCGAAGTAAGAGACCACTACTCCTCCGGCGTTGGCAAGGAAGTCGGGAACGACGAAGATATCCTTCTCAGCGATGATGTCTTCCGCCTCCGGTGTCATTGGGCCGTTTGCACCTTCGACGATGATCCTTGCCCTGACATCCTTCGCGTTGTTCTCGTCGATAGCGTTTTCAAGAGCTGCGGGGATGAGAACATCTGCATCCATGGCTAGAAGGTCGTCGTTCGTGATCGCTTCACCCTTCGGGTATCCCTTGATGAGGGCTTTGTTTTCGTCTCGGTAACGGATGAGGTCGTCAATGTCGAAGCCATCGGGATTGTAGAGACCACCAGAAACATCACTGACACCGATGATTCTGCAGCCGACTTCGTCCTTCAGCAGCTTTGAAGCGAAGGAACCGACATTGCCGAATCCCTGGACTGCAACCGTAGCATCTGCAGGATTGTCGCCCATGAACTTGAGGCCCTCTTCTGCTGCTATGCGAACGCCTCTTCCCGTTGCCTCGGTTCTTCCCGCGGAACCACCCACGTCCAGTGGCTTTCCGGTCACAACGCCGAGCACGGAGTGCCCCATATTCATCGAGTAAGTGTCCATGTACCATGCCATTATCTGGGCGTTCGTGTTGACGTCGGGAGCGGGGATGTCCTTGTCTTCACCAACAATCATCTGGATCTCGGAGAAGAACCTTCTCGAAAGACGCTCGATTTCTCCGATTGATAAAGGCGAGGGATCCACTTTGACGCCACCCTTACCGCCGCCGTATGGAATGCCTACAACGGCAGCTTTCCAGGTCATCCAGAAGGCGAGTGCCTTTACTTCATCAAGAGTAACGTTGGGATGGTACCTGATACCCCCCTTTGCCGGTCCACGAGCCACGTTGTGTTGAACCCTGTGCCCTGTAAAGACCTTGATCGATCCGTCGTCCATACGCACGGGAAAATTGACTGTCAACTCTCTCTTCGGATACGAAAGCACTTCACGAAGGTTGGGGTCCAGTTTCATTATGTCCGCAGCCTTGCCAAACTGCTTCAATGCATTTTCGTACAGACTCACTTCGGCCACTTCTATTCCTCCTCTGCATAGATTCCTTCCATACAGATTGTAATGGCAGAAAGGCTTGTGAACAACCGCACGAAACTGCAAAGAGCAATGTTTAGCGTCAATTAGCGTGGTTGTAGTCGTTTATGCATGGTTGTTACTGCGTATTGATTACCGTTCAAAGAAAGAGGCGGGGAAGTCCCCGCCAGTGGTACCCCCGGAAGGAATCGAACCTTCATTTGCGGATTAGGAATCCGCCGTTCTGTCCGTTGAACTACAGGGGCAAATTCAGGGAGATTATAACATCAGGAAAGACCGCTTTCAACGCAGTTACCAGAACAGAAGCTCAGACATCATGCCTCACAAGAAGGGCTTCTCGACTCTCACTTGTTGCCTCAAAACAGACTCAGCCCGAAATCTCTGCTGCAGAGGAGGGCCCATTCTTCGATCAGGTGCTCCGAACATACGATGACTGATCCAGAGAGTTTGATCACGATTGAAATGTACTATTCCCGCTTTGACCACAAAGAATGACCTCTAAATCTTTCCCAGTAATGTTCTGGACATCTGTTGCTTGTATAGACTGAAGACTCTGTCTATCAGATTCTGACGTGACTTTTCTGCTCTGATCGCTAGAAATGGCTGTTACGTCTCCCATAGTAATGATTTCAGCAGCGCCATAATCTCTGCATTCCTGATCTCAGACGGTCTGCCATCAAATGTGCCAAACAGTCAGGAG
>PWXG01000068.1 GCA_003561215.1 Thermotogales bacterium | reverse complement strand
GGTAAAACGCTTGCAGAGAAGGTGAAAGCATTGAAATCCATGGTATCGTCAAGAGGGAAAAGGGTATTGGTGAAGGATGTACTGAAGAAGGAATTCCCGGTGCAACTACGTAGACAATAAGCAGCTTTCTTTCATCCAATGAGGTATTTCACTATTTTAGGTGAAAAGAGCCTTAAGATTTATATCAACAGAAGCACAAATAAGTCCGGCTATTTGATATCGCCCAAATCGGTCTCTGAAGAGAAGACATCCAGATAGTGTAAAAACAAGGACACAGGAAGTCAGTCAGAATCAGACTGAGAAGCAAATCTGGCATAATTCGCCAGAGAAGCGAGTGCCCAGGATCGGGGCACGAAGCGGAACCACAAGAACAGTGGCGAATTAGATCGTCGCTTTGCGACGAGAAACGGATTTCTGAACCTACAACTACACCATAAACCTGTCGATATTGAGTGTCTCGTCGGATTTCATCCGAAGGGCACAGAATGCTGATGCCCCTAAACTACTATTAATAAGGCTTCTGGAACTTTCGTGTTTGTTTCTCTTACTCTAACCTTCAACCTTTAACTGCTCCTCAAACCTGATCTTCTTCACCCGCATTTGGATCTTTAGCTTCAACTGCCCCTGGAAACCTTTAACTGCACTTCAACCCTGTTCTTTCACTCGCCTTTTGCTTGCTGATGCCAGTATGATTTCTGGTAAGATTGTTCTGTAGCGTCAAAACACAATCCAGTACTATCAAGTCTCTGACCCAGAGCAGCTTCATTGGCCCTTCATTAGACACGCCTATGGCGCAGATCAAGAAACGATAACCAGAAGCAGAGCAAAATAATCCTTGCCGCTGCAGAAAGCGCTTCTGGCAAGGGGAGGTGTGAAAAGTGAGAAGGGTGAGACTCTGCTTACTGTTCTTAACTACGATCTTCCTTGCTGGTTGCGCGTCTCTCTTTGACAAACCAGCTCAAGAACTCACGTTCGTTTCGATTTCAGCAGGACGTGATCACACTGTTGCAGTTGACTCAGATGGCAATGTCTGGGCATGGGGAAGAAACTACTACGGGCAGCTTGGTGACGGCACTAATATCAGCAAGAGTGTCCCCGTAAGAGTCAAGATTGACACTGAAGAAGAGGAGTATCTATCCGAGATCACTGAAGTTGCAGCTCGTAACAATCACACAATCGCACTCGACATTTATGGCAATGTCTGGGCATGGGGAAGGAATAATTCTGGTCAACTGGGCGATGGTGCTCACGGATTGGAACCAGATAAGAGCAGGGCTGTTAGGGTGAGGGGACCTGGAGGCTTGGACTTGCTCAGCGGCATTGTTGCGATAGATGCCGGCTATGAGTACTCAGTGGCGCTTGATGTAAACGGAAACGTCTGGACATGGGGAAACAACGCATGGGGCCAGCTAGGCGACAATACTACCGACAATAGAAATACTCCTGTTCAGGTGGTAAGTAGCGACGGAAAAGGAAGCTTATCTGGTATCATAGCGGTTGCTGCAGGTGCTGTTCATGTAATCGCAGCAGGAATCAATGGAAACGTTTGGGCTTGGGGTTCAAACGATCACGGGCAGTTGGGCATTGGTCCTTTCGCTTTGGGGGACAAAGAAACCAAACCCGTGAAGGTGAAGGGGCTCAGTGGTGAAGGATACCTCTCCGACATAACAACGCTATCTGCCGGGGAATGGCATTCCATTGCCCTGGACGGGAGCGGGAATGTGTATGCTTGGGGTAACAACTCATATGGTCAACTAGGTATAGGATCAGACTTCCACTATGGTGTACCTAATCCTGTCAAAGGCCTTGACGGAGATGGGCTATTGGCTGAAATTAATGCTGTTAATGCTGGAGGTTTTCATAGCCTTGCGTTTGATCAAATCGGTAGTGTTTGGGCATGGGGAAGAGGAGGTTCAGGACAGCTCGGTTACGGAGGCAATTCTTCTAAGCTTACACCTGTCCAAACTAAAGGACCTGAAGGTGAGGGTTATCTGTCAGGTATAGAAGCCATTGACGGAGGAAGCTATCATACAGTTGCCATTGACGAACAAGGCAAAGTGTGGGCGTGGGGAAGTAACACCTATGGCCAGCTCGGTGATGGAACATCAGGCTCCGAAAACAGAAAGAACACTCCTATTCTTGTCAAGTTCCCCGATTAGCGCCAGTATTTCACATTCCTCGATATGCTTATGTTACTGTTGTTGTAGGCTAAGGAGGCTTGATCATGATAAGAACAACCATATTCCCTGGAAGATACGTTCAAGGAAAAGATGCAAGAAAACGACTGGGCAAAGAGCTGGAGAGATATGGAGAAAAGGGGTTTGCTATATGCGACACATTTGTCACTGAAAATCTGCTTCCGGATTTTGAGCCGTACATGCGTGATGTTATCCAGGTTAGCATAGAGAAGTTTGGCGGTGAATGCTCAGATGATGAAATCAGGCGGCTTGTTGACCTTGTCAAGAAGACAGACCCTGATTTCATAGTTGGTCTTGGAGGGGGCAAAACAATCGACACGGCAAAAGCAGTAGCACACGAAACTAACTTGCCCGTTGCTGTTGTTCCTACTATTGCAGCGACTGATGCACCGTGCAGCGCACTGTCAGTCATATATACTGAAAAAGGTGAGTTTAGCCGCTTCTTGTTCCTTCGAAAGAACCCGGACCTTGTGCTTGTTGATACACAGATAGTTGCCGATGCTCCTGTTGAACTGCTGGTATCTGGAATGGGTGATGCTCTTGCTACCTGGTTTGAAGCCGAATCATGTATGAACAGCTATGCTGCCAACATGAGCGGGGATTTGGGATCACTAACTGCTCATTCACTGGCCGAGCTTTGCTACGATATCCTGCTCAGATATGGGATTTCTGCCAGGACAGCATGCGAAAACGGCGTCGTTACGCCTGCCCTTGAACGGATTGTTGAAGCGAATACGCTTCTTAGCGGATTGGGTTTCGAAAGCGGAGGACTGGCAACAGCCCACGCGATTCACAATGGTCTCACCGTTCTTCCTCAAGCACATCATCGGTATCATGGGGAAAAAGTTGCGTTCGGGACGCTTGCTTCGTTGTTTCTGACAGATAAGCCAGGCGAAATCATTGATGAAGTCTTCAGCTTCTGTGAATCAGTTGGATTACCTACCACTCTTGCTGATCTTGGCTTGGCTGAGGTAAGCGATGATGAACTCATGAAAGTAGCAGATGCTTCATGCGCAGAAGAGGAGACAATCCACAACGAGCCGGTTCCCATTACTCCTTACATGGTATTTGCTGCTCTCAAAGCAGCGGATGCAGAAGGAAGAAGACGCCGCGAGTATTCCCAGGAAAGGGGCTGAGGCGAAACAGCCACGAACAGGCTGTGAAGCGAGCTGATCAAAGAACGCTCAAGAGGCGGAGCCACAAGACCTGTGGTGAAGCTAAGAACCGAGAACCAGGAACTGGGAACGATCACAAAGGCACTTTCGTGTCTTGGCCTTTCTCGCCATACCCGCACTTGTTCAACCGGGTCTATCCAACCGATCTACTAACCTGCATTTGTTCTCTTGCTTTAACCTTCAACCTTAAACTGATCCTCAAACCTGGTTTCTGTCTGAATCCCATCCTTCGGAGGGGTGGCGCGAAGCGCCGGGGTGGGTGATCTATAGCAGCGGAGTAACATGCTGCGAAGCTAGTCCAGCAAAGACCGCTGGAGAAGCGGAGGACCAGGTTCAGGTCCGAAGCGTGGTGTGTAGATCAAGCGAACGAAGCGGAACTGAGCAATCAACAACGCAAATATGATAACTGAACCTAGTTTCGTAGGGTAGTGCAGAAGATTGTTCTACCCTGACATACGAACGATGTCAAATGAAGGGCATAATGGTATTATGCCCCTACCCAAAGTGATAAAACCTGCATCCACAGTATCGTAGGGGTTTAACACCGTTAAACCCTGCTTCAATTGAAAGTTCCACACTTCGCAAGTCGCACAGCGGAACTTTCGTGTCTTATTCTTTTACTCTACCCTCTACCTGCTCTTCAACCCTATACCCTTGTTCTTACAGTACCCGCACTTGTTCAACCGGGTCTATCCAACCGATCTACTAACCTGCATTTGTTCTCTTGCTTTAACCTTCAACCTTAAACTGCTCCTCAAACCTGATCTTCTTCACCCGCACTTGGATCTTTAACTTCAACTGCTCTTGGAAACCTTTAACTGCTCCTCAAACCTGGCCTTGCAATTCCCCCACCTTCTTCCTCACCCTTCTTCACCCACAGTGCGATACCATCCGGCACGACCGTCGTCAGTTTCGATCAGCAACCAGAAATAACCACTGCTGCAAACATAGCGGCCGTTAACAACGAAATGATCCCCGTAGAAGACTTCCGCAACTTGCCGGGATGTCGGGTGAGGCGAAACATGTAGCGGAGACCTTCTGGACATGACATAACCTTCTTCGATAGCCTCATCCGTGTCAGTTTCCGGATCATGGACATACCTATCTCTTGTCGGGTCGCCTGGTCCAATGACCTCTATCCTGAAGACAGTATCTCTTTCCAGGAACTGGAGATGAGTCTTTCTCAGGTATAGTTGTGGCGGCACAGCGCGCCAGTTACTCAACTCGGGCACGATCTTCCACTGCCAGGTCATGACTGTATGACGCAAAACAAACTCATATGTTCCGGGCCGTTGAAAAAGTCCGCCCGAAGGCCACGGTCCACCAAGACATTCCAGAATAAGCATTCTTACTCTTTTGCCATCTTCAATTTCATAGACCGAAGTTACCAGTGTTATGAGCTGTCCCATCTCATTGGGTGCAATATTTCGCAGAGGTTTGCCTATAGAATAACCAAGTGCATCTGGTGGAATGACAACATACCATCCAGGTGCCGTAAACTCCCCAACACTGTAGACACCGGGTTCCCTTATTACCTGGGCATTCAGGAAGAGACCCGAAAAGACAAATATGACCAAGGCGGAAATCCGAAGCATTCTCAGCAGTCCTGAATCTTTACCAGCCATGGGTATACCTCCACTCATGATATGCGTCTCCTCCAAGCCACTCAATCTCTTCACTCCTCACAATATGCCTCCACGCTTCCCCGGGAATGCTTTCACCTTCCAGTTCAAAACGAATGCCTCCTGCGATAATCTCATAATCTGGTTTCCATATATACTTGTACAAGCCAGCTTCACTAACCCATCCGGTGTCGGGAACATACAACAGACCTTTGAGATCTTCATCGACTTCAGGAGGTAAATCAGCAATGTTCAAGCCCTTTATAGCAAAGAAGACAGCTTGCAGTTGAGGAGACATCCTGAGAACACCTTCCAACTCTTCCTTTAAGATGTTGTTATCGGCAAAGAAGTCCAGGGTCGAATCCTGTAAGACATGCTTATCAATCACTCCTCCACGTGCACGACCTAAAGGAAGCTCCAACACTGTAATCCATGTGTTGCCTTCAAGCAGGAGTTGCATGGAAAGAAGGTTGTCAAGCTTCAAAACAGAGTCCGCTCCCATCCATGGAGAGATGGTAATGCTCTCAATCGGAAAATACCTTTCCCACTTATCTTCAAACCAGGCTGTTTCTTCTTCTCCTTCTTCGGGTCGGAATTCGGAGAACTCGCTGTAAGAGTATGTGATTCTGTCATGCCTCACCCGCTCAAATACGGCTTCAACAGAACCTTTTCCATGATCTCCTTCAAAGCTTCCGAATAACCGCCCTTCGAAAGCATCAGGAGCTTCGATTTCCTGTTTCTCGTCCATGGCTTGAAACTCCACAAAGCCGGTTCCCTTACTTTCCAGAACAGCTCCATCAGGCGTGACTTCAACCATCGTCAGTTCTGCCACAAATACTGTCGTCGTCTTTTTCCTGTGGCGATCAAGTCTCTCGATGTCCTGAGTAACTTCATCCGGGATATCTTCAGGATTTATGCCCCAGACTCCAAAAAGCATGACACGTACCTCAGGTTCAAGATTCAGCATGATTATGACATCCTGTCTCGAAACTCCGCGATCAGTGAAAAAACTGATCGTGTCTTCTTCTGGTTCAACTGAAGCCCTCTCTGTGAGATAAAAAGAAACTAATGGAGTGAAGGCTTCATCTTCACCGAATGCGAAGAAAATCTGTGGCATTCCATAGACGTCGAAAATAGTACCGTGTCGAACACTAACTGGACCAGTGTAGGTTAAATCACCCGTGATCTTAACTTCTCCGGAAATTTCTCCAGACGCAAGTGAAGAAGATGGAGTTACGAGGATAATCATCAGAATCAGCAGTGCTAAGAAGATCTCTCTGAGACTTCTTTCAAAACTCTTCTTCAATGGGATTCACACTCTTCACAGATCCTGGATTTCCTTGCCAGAGTTTTCACTATTTCTACCTCCTTGTTTACGTTCAGAGCATTATTTGTGGAAGTGGTATATGAAGCAAGCAAAGCAAACTCTAAAGACTATAAAGAATATGTTCAGTACTTCTGGAGCGATCACGTTTTACTAATCAGTATTATACCTGATTCTCCAAAAAACATACTGTAAGCTATTTGTGTAACGATAGAGGAGCAGTTCAGAAGGATAAGGTAATATGCGGCAGCTTCAAGGTTGATAACAACGGTATTGTTTCTACAGCAGAAGAGGCGGACACTCACTCAGAATAATGGGTTGCAAACATTCATCCTTTTGGGAAGACCACACTTTGGCAGTAGACCATAGAGCTGACATGACCTTTAATAGAACACCCAAACTGCCTTCTGCAGATGCAGAAAGCCGTTCTGCCATGATACCCAAATGGTTTTCAACAAAGGGGTCCATCCTCTTCAGTGTTGCCAGTTACTCTTTCGCTAAAGCGTAGAACTCTTCACGCTACGGCGCTAGCAACGTTGACCAGGTGTGGGACGAACTCCATTCTCCTGCGATCTGACTGCTACATGAGAACGCTGATAAGCGCATATCCCCTTGATAACTGAATCCTGTATGGCCACTCTTTTTCAAGCTCGAATACAAAGGTCCATGGAACTCGCTCGACCTCTCCTGATGGCGGTATGTCAAAGAAATCCTGAGCGTGTACTCCAACCAGTGCCCATTCAACGACTGCTCTGCCATTGCCTATGGTGATTTTCACATCTTCTACAGAAGCGTCTTCGAAGGCGATATTAAACACCCAGCCGAATATCTCCCTGGCCTCTTCCTTGTTGTTTGCTACAGGGACTCCCAAAGCCATACACATAAACACAACATCGTCAGCAACATAGTCTAAGTTAAAGTGCTCACCTGGATTAACGGGAGTAAGGAATCCTTCGACTACAGTCCTTGTTGTCTCAATTCCTGGAAGAGCATCTTTGTCCAGGTATTCCATGGAAGACAAACTCGAAACACTGAAGATCATAAGCACTGCCAGAACAAACAAAACAGCTTTCTTTCTGATGCCCATCACTCATCCCCCTCCTCAGGGTAGAAGATGGACCCCCTGTTTCCACCAAAACCGATAGACAGAATTTACTGTTCGCTATCTCCCAGACTCTCACAAACAAGATAACTCAGTACATCCGTCAACGACAGAGAAACAGCATTTATGATGCAATCACCGGCAATTTGCGCTGACAACCAGCGAGTCTGGGAGATTCTGTCGAGGACTTGGACTCTTATTGTCTTGGTTACTTGAGAGAAGGACTCAGGAAGTATGGTCCTGCTTCTTGGAAGAACACTAGAATCTCCTTGCTGATTACAAGATTCTCAGATAAAGGAGTCCATCCTCTTCAGTGTTGCCAGTTACTCTTTCGTTAAAGCGTAGAACTCTTCAGTATACAGCGCTAGCAACGTTGACCAGATGTGGGACGAATTCTATTCGCTACTCGAAAGCGCATCAGTAAGCATGTAAATGCGAGCATACCTGATCTTGTAAGGCCATTCAGATTGAAGCTCGTATACACCGATCATAGGGACACGGACTATCTCACCAGTTGCAGGTATCCCTGCAAAGTCTGTCACGAATCTGCCAACAATTACCCATTCAAGGACAGCTCTTCCATTCCCGACTGTTAGTTGAAAATCCTCCATGGCAACATCTTCAAACATTATG
>PWXG01000231.1 GCA_003561215.1 Thermotogales bacterium | reverse complement strand
CGAGAACTCCGACTTACGACACTAAAAAACAGTGTTCAAGAGCACACTACCTTGCTAGAGCAACATCAGACTGCAGCCCATGGCAGAACTTTCTGCCCCTCGGAACTTTGGAAGCTGGTTTGCTCCTTCCTGGGAACGTAATACATTATGCCCTTCTTTTAACACCATTCGTATATTTGGGGCTGAGCAATGTTCAGCATCTATACAACTTCTTAATCGACTATCAGGGCAGAACTTCTTCTATGCGTAGTAGCTTGTTTGGATGCTGGGAGGATATGCCAGAATGCACCACAAGCTGGAATATGTAATCAGTAGAGCACAGATTATCCTTTAATCCCTGTCCTTGCAACGCCTGTGACAAAATAACGCTGGAAAACAACGAAGAAGACAATTGTGGGAATTGTCATCAGCACCACGCCCGCCATAGATCTTGTTATAGAAGCAGTATAAGCGGTGTTTGTAATCTGGTATATCCCGACGGGCAGAGTGAACATCTCCGGCCGTGTCACGAGAATGCTCGGAAACATGAAACTGTTCCAGTTCCAGACGAATATGAATATCGCCTGTGCGATTAGTGCAGGGGTGCACAGGGGAAATGCTATCCTGAAGAATGTGCCGATCCTCGATAGACCATCTATCTTGGCTGCGTCTTCGAGCTCGGTAGGGAAGTCGACGAAGTATTGCCTCATCAGGAATGCCCCGAAAGGGTTGACCATGAATGGGACAATCAGTGCCAAATAGGTGTTGATCCATCCGAAATTCGCCATCATTATGAATATCGGTATAAGCAAAATCTGAACAGGCACCATCATGATGCCCAGTGTTAGTATGAAGAAGAGATGTCGCCCGGGGAATTTGATCCTTGCCAGCGAATATCCGGCCATAGTGTTCAGTAAGAGATTGCTTATTGTTATGCAGAGTGTGACTATGACGCTGTTTCTGTACCAGTAGCCAAGGTTTTCCCTGGTGAGTATGAAAGCATAGTTCTCAACTCCATAACGGTCTATGCTGGTCGGGTATCTAGACACATCGAGGTCGTGCCTCACAAACGACGCATAAAGAGTCCAGAAGAATGGCAGGATCATGGCTAGGGCCACTGCGAGAAGAATCATATAGAAGATGAACCTTTTCATCTAGACCACCACCTCCTGCCTACTTGTTTCTGAAGAACGCAAATTGTATTAACGTCATGGTGAAGATGATCGCGAATATTATGAAGGCTGCTGCAGACGCATAACCCATCTCGAAGTACCTGAACGCAAGCGTGTAAAGATACATAACCATTGTTAGTGTGCTGTCTCCCGGGCTTCCGGGTAAAGCACCACCGGTCGTGGAAACAACGAAAGGTTGCTCGAAAATCTGGAGTGTTGCAAGAATCCCCATCACCAGAACAAGAAATGACGTGGGTTTCAGCAATGGGACGGTTATCCTGAGCAGTATCTGAAACTTGTTTGCCCCGTCGATGGCAGCGGCTTCGTAGATGTCCCGAGATATGCTCTGGAGTCCTCCAAGGTAAATCACCGTATAAAAACCTATCTGTGTCCATACGATAATGAAGACCACAAGCCAGAATGCATAATCCCCGCTCGAATGCCACGACACGTTCGGAAAGCCAAAGGTGCTCAGGATACTTGTTACGGGGCCATCACGCCGAAAGAGGTTTACCATAACCGCGCCGACAGCGATTGGTGACGTCACATACGGGAGGAAGTACAAGGTGCGGAAGAAACCCTTGAATCTGAGCCTCGGAGAGTTCAGAACATTTGCGAGTAATAAGGCGATGACGGTTTGACACGGCACAGCTATCAATACAAGCATAACTGTGTTCTTCATCGCCGTAAGAAATCTCTCATCTCTCAAGAGATCTGTATAATTCGACAGACCGATCCAACGTGCCCCGGCTGGATCAAGAAAACTGAACTCCCTGAAACTGATGGTGAAAGAGTAGAGAATGGGATAGAGGATGAACATCCCTGCAATAGCAAGAAAAGGTGCAAGCAGTATGTAACCTGTCGCGATTTCCCTTCTCCTGCTTTTCTTCAGAGAAGATCTCAACGGCTTTTCTGAGCTGATGGCACGCAATGCTTGCCCTCCGATCCCAGGGAGCCAATGTAATTCGCAGTGAAAAGCATGCAGCGTATGTGATGGACACTTTGGTCTCCCGAAAGTGAACAATCATGTAGCGGGTCCCAAGACCAGAATCCCCACTTCACGTGCGGATCATCCAGATAGACCGAATACTTTCCTCCTTCAAGAGCTTGCATTGAAATGGAGTACCTGATGGCTTTGATAGCCGCTTCCAGGTAGGCTTCCGTCGCTATGTTCATGTGCAGGCGTATAAGACTAAGTGCAGTGTTCGGCACGTCTCCAGGACCGATTATCGGTGCACAGATTTCGTCGTCTCGGTCTATACCTATAGGCCATGAACCATCGTTGTTCTGCTTTTCAACCAACCAGTCAGCGTAGCATCTTGCTGCGTCAAGGAACTCTACCCTGCCCGTAGCTTCATAAAGAAATGTCAGGGCACGCAGCTCGACAGGTGCCAGGTCTGAGTTCCAAAATTCCCCGTCGATAAGATAGAAGGCTCCATTCTCCCGCTGAAGTGACAGAGCGTGCTCCCCCCAAGCTATAGCTTCTTCAAGGTATCTGGTTTCCTTATTCATCTCATAAAACTGAAGATAGGCGCATATGGGGTACCCAAAGCTCTGCCAGCAAAAGCCCTTTTCAATCCAGCGGTATGTGTTTGTGTCGAATTTGTACCTGAACCCCGCTTTCCTGGCCTGCTTTATGAATGAATGGTACTGTCGAATATGACGCAGGTATTCTTCTTCCCCTGTTCTCGCATAAAGAGAAAGGCAGCTGAGAAACGCGTCTCCCGTGTATTTGACATAGAGTTCGTTCGATTTGAACCCGTCTCTCACGCCACCTTGCCAGGTGAACATGGGGTGTATCTCTGTGCAGTTCTTGTAAGCCCAGTTGTAGCAACTCCGGGCTTTGTTCAGCATCTCCTCGTCGCCAAGCAAATCAAACATTACAAGGAAGTTAACAGCCATAAGGAAGTTTCCACTATCCTTCTCGGACAGGCGCTTGTTATCAGCTCGGTAATAGTGATAAAGAGCTTCTTCTTTGAGATCGTACAATCTTTCCAGAAACTCGTAAACCGCGTTTCTCGCGCGTTTTGCAATCTCATCATAATTCAGTCCAAGTAAGTTTTTTACGCGCCCTTTACCTTCCTCGCCGGGAGTGCTGAGCGACCAGTTCTTCGGAGATACTGTCTCAAACAACTCTAATCACTCACTGAAGCTCCAGAACGAGATCGTCGATAGCCTGTCTTTCAGTCTTCGTTCCGGGGCGATAGATCAGAACCTCCATCATCCTGTTGTACTGGTCAACGAAACGCGGGTCCATCCATCCAAAGGGCGTGCCGTAAGCTACGACCTCGGAGTATGTCGCGAGGAGCGGATCATCGTCCATTTCTCTTATCAGTTTCTCCATTGCTGTTCTGGTGGGAGGAAGACCGATCAGCCCAACCTTGTTGCCTTCTACCAGTTCTTCATCACACGTGAGGAACTCGATCAGGGTAGCAGCAGCTTCTGGGTGTTCTGATCTTCCGTAGATAACCCAGCCAGCTGTGTAGAGCATACTCGCTGCATCTTCGTAAACTGGCAAAGGAACTGCCCCGATAGTCTCCTGTTCTTCAATGACACCAGGAATCCAGCTCCCACCATAGAGCATCGCAACCTGCTTATTGGCAAACATCTCGCCATCCCATCCTGCGCCGATCATCGGAGGAGCAACCGCAGACTCGTCCTCCACAAACATATCTACAAGAAACCGGAGTGCTTTTTCGTGCTCTTCTGATCCAAAAGCAAGCAGGTCGATGCCATCTTCATGTACGAACCTCACTCCGGCAGATTCTACAAAGGGCAGCATGTAGTTAATCTGAGGGTTCATACCGAAACCGTAGCGCTCATCAGTGGTTAGGGCTGTCGCGGCTTCTCTGAGCTCTTCCCATGTCGTTGGTGGTTCTATACCTTTTTCTTCGAGAAGCTCTTTGTGGTAGAAGAGTGCCGTGGTGTTGTAATCCTTGGGCACTCCGTACAGTTTGCCGTCTACCCTGAACGCACCAAGGAGTGATTCCTCGAAATTGTCGATATCGATTCCCGCTAACTCCACGAGATCGTCAAGAGGAAGTAGTGCCCTGTATCGAACAAACATCCTCAGGCGCGTTCCACCGTCCAACAGGAAGAGGTCAGGCGCAACGCCTGCTGCTATTTGCCCCAGCAGCGCCTGGTTATAGGCGTCGCCTCCACTGATCGTGTGAACCGTAACATTGATGTCTTCGTGCATTGCATTGAATCTAGCGATCTGCAACTGGATTTCGTCGGCAATTCTTCCTGTCGCCTCAATCGACATTCTGATCTCTCTGACCTCCTGAGCGGCTACTGCCGTGGTCAGCGGAATCAGGATGATCATAACACTCAACAGAATGTACATAACAGTTCTCTTCATGCCATTACCTCCTTAGAATTCTCTCTCCTCCTGCTGTGCGGCAAACGAGATATTACCGGGTAGCAGTTCGAGGGTCTCCAACACTTCGAATACTGTTCCAACGCTCCAGAGTTGAGGAGAGCAGCTCACAGGATACTCGACGAGCTTACCCTCGGTTTCTTCCTCCGATAGTCCGCTGAACAACTCTGGCAATCTGTTGCCGGGTGTCAACCTGAGCGCTTTGAGAAGTGCTGCTGCCAATTTCTCTGCTTCTTCGTTGAATCCGTAATTCAGCAAGCCTTTCAGGATGATTGAATTGTCGTGAGGCCATACGCTGCCGTTATGGTAAGAGAAGGGATTGTATTTTTCCATCTTGCTACTCATTGTCCTGATTCCCCAGCCAGTGAACATGTCCTCTGCAAACAACCTCTCCACTACCAGTGAGGCTCTTGATTCATCAACAATGCCTGAGTAAAGACAGTGGCCGGGATTAGAGCAAACAGAATCGACCTTTCTCCTATCGCCATCAAGTGCAATTGCATAGAATTGCTCGTTCTCCATCCAGTAATCCATGTTGAAACGTGATTTCAGATCATCGGCTCTTGAACCCCAGCAGATTGCTTCCTTGTCATTCCCAAGAGCTCTGCTGATTTGAGACAGACACGAAAACGCATGATAGAGATAGCCCTGCGCTTCTACCAGGGCTATTGGAGGTCTTGCCAATTCACCAGTGCCAAAACTTACCGAATCTGACGAGTCTTTCCAGCCCTGTGAGTGATGTCCAGATTCAAGTGAAGCTTGATAATCGATATATCCGTCTTCGTCTTTATCTCCGAATTCTAGAAGCCATTCTCCTGCCTTGCGCAGATTGTCGCTTATCCCAAATATGGTTTCTACATCATGAGTGTGGGCAAGATACTCGCCTGCAAGGACTATGAATAGCGGGGTTGCATCAACCGTTCCATAGTAAGCTTCGAAAGGCAGCTTGCCTTCTAGTGAGAGTTCATCAAGCCTGGCCTCGTGGATTATCTTCCCAGGTTCGCTATCCTTGTAGGGATCAGCTTCTTTTGCTTGCAGATGGGCTAGAAGCTTAAGAATCGTGCAGGAGATATCGGGAAAAATGTGAAGCGTTTGAAGTCCAAAAACCAGACTGTCTCTTCCGAAGGGATTCGCATACCAGGGAAGACCAGCAACGGGAAAGTCGCCGAATTTCGTTGGCATCATCAAGCTTTCCAGATCTTCAAGAGCGGTCTCCACAATGCTTATGGTCTCAGGGGGTTTCCTTGTGCTGTACTTATTAGGAGGAGAATCCAGCAGTACTGCCTTGAGAAGAGATTCTTTCTTCAGTTGATTTGCGAGCGTTAAGGATCCTGTGATCTTTTTCGCTCCTTTCGAAGCAACCCGTAGTTCCACCTCAGGCAGATCATCCTGTACAGTGAGCTTATGAAGAGGCTTCTCGTGGGTGATTGAGCGACTGCCGGGATTGCTGATCGTCTTGGGACAATCTTCAGTCAACCACTCATTCCTGTTTCTTACTGCGAAGATGTCCTCAAAGACATACTCTATGTCGTAACTCAAAGGGAAGATGATCTCTTTTTCGCTATAATTCCAGATGGTGAGTTCTGAAAAGATCGAGTTTCCTTCCGGGGTAAACTGTTCAATCACAAGCACGTCATAGTGAATCTTAGAGGGCTCTGATCTCACCAGCAGCCATCTCTTAACAGAATGATCGAAAAACTCTACATTTACGAGCTTTGACGGTCTTTGAAGGTTCAATATCAGTCTCGAAATGAATCGAGTGTCCTCAAGATAGATCCCAAGATTCCCGTTGTTGACTCCGCCGATCATGCCGTTGTCGTCCGTAAGACACATCAGATTGCCATTCTTCAAGACTTTCATGCACTAACCTCTGACGACTCCCTTATTACGAGACTCACCGGGAGAATTGTTTTGGTGACCTGCCCCTGGCTAATCTGCCTTACAAGAATTCTTGCAGCTTCTCTGCCAACTTCATCAATAGGCTGATGCACAGTCGTCACGGAAGGTGAAAACTCAGAAGAAAGCGGAATATCGTCGAACCCAATCACGGGCAAGGAAACACCTTCCTCTTTTAGCACCTTCAGAGCGCCAATCGCCATAAGGTCGGAAGCTGCAAAAATCGCGTCAAACTTGCCAAGATTACTCCTAGTAATCGCTGCACCACTTTCTTCAATAAAGTCTCCGTTGAAAACTTCATAATCAAAACCAAAATCTCGAGAAGCTCTAACCAAGCCTCGCTCTCTCCAGACAGATACGCTTTGATCTGCCAGCCCATTGATGAACAGGATCCTTTTACAGGATTTCTCTGACAGGTGTTTCCCTGCAAGATAAGCGCCCAGATCGTTATCTGTGTCGACAAAGGAGATATCAGTATCCCTATCGTTTCTTCCAACTGTCACGAAAGGGAGTCCGCGTTCTCTGAGAAAATGAACTCTCTCATCATCATTCTTCAGGTCAAGAACAACAAAACCATCGACCATTTTCTTGTCTATGAATACTCTGTACCTTTCCGTAACAGCTTCTTGCGGTTCATCTGTTGTGAGGATCAGGTGATAATCAAAGCGGCTGAGTTCAAGAGAGACTTCCTTTACAAGGATCGAGAAGTATGGATAGCTGAAAAGGTAGTCTGCGCTATGGGGAACGATTATTGCAATCATCCTAGTTCGCCGACTTCTGAGACTCCTCGCTTGCTGGTTCGGCACATAATTCAGCTGCTTTATGATCTTCTCGACTTTTCCCCTCGTCTCCTGGGCAACTTTCTCCGGACTGTTTATTACGCGTGATACAGTGGCTGTCGATACTCGAGCAATCCTTGCGATTTCGGCTATATTGGTCTCCACACAACCTACCTCCAGAAAAGGTGTAATCGATTGCTGTGTAATCGATTACATTATAGCCAATCTGAACTACGAAAGCAAAACTCGAACACCCCCATTCAGCAAGCGACAGGCATAGTCAGCTATGGTCACCGCAAATTAACTACACCTAAATCACTATTTCGACGAGTAGCAACGCGTCAACTCAATGGAAGAATGACAAAAGACAAAGTACACGGCAAGAGAAGAACGAGCTAAAAAGCAGTCCGTATGTGAGCAAGCATGAGACGAGAGTTCAAAGTGCGAAAAAAGCCGAAAACGTATATGAAGAAGGTGTGATCCTTTGAAACCTCTACTACGCCCTTGAAGACCCCCAAGGAAGAACGCCAATTCCGCTCACGAGTTATTTCTGCCAGGAAGAGGCTGGCCAGTACACTTTGGGGCCAGATCCGCTGCGCGGGCAACCTTGAGTCCTGATTCAAAGCAAAGAGATTTTCCCAGAGATAGTGCCCTCCGGAGGAGGGCATAGAGAGCTAGATCAGGTTTATGGTGCAGTTAAATGGTTTCGAGTTCAGGGAGTGCCGAAGAGCGAAGGACAGCATGCGTCGAGGTGTGAGGCAAAAGCAACCCACTGTAGGTGGTCCACGCGCCTTTTTGGTTGACAAACAAGGTCTTTGGACGTCAAGGATTGACAACCCGATAGATTTAGT
>PWXG01000202.1 GCA_003561215.1 Thermotogales bacterium | reverse complement strand
GCCATAATTCTCTCTCTCGACGTTTCCGGCGGGCTCTATGTGAACGTGAACATCATAGATTCCTTCATATGCATCCTTGATGGCTTTCTCTGCGCGTCTCGAGACAGCGTGCGCCTCTCTGACCGACAACTCAGGGTGGACCTCTATATCGAGGTCTACAAGGTACTTTCCTCCCATCTTGCGGATCCTCATCTTGTGAGGGTTGATGACCCCGGGAACTTCGGCAAGACGTCTGAAAACATCACTGTAGATGGGATTTTTGGCAGAAATCCCATCCATCAACTCATGGCTTGTTTCAAAAAAGACTCCCAGTGCTGTTCTAATTATCATGACAGATACAAATATCCCCAAAACCGTGTCGAATAAAACAATGCCTGTGAATCTAACCAGGAGAAGGCCACCAAAAACTGAACCGGAGATCAGGATATCTGATCGCATGTTCAAAGCATACGCTTTGAAAACTGAACTGTTTATTTTCCTTGCGATATGTAGTTTGTAGCGATATAAGGCGAACTTCGTCGCAGCCGATATCCCGGTAACTGTTAAGGCAAGTGTTATCCTCTCGATCTGGTAAGTATCACGAAAGAGCTTGCCGACGGAGGACAAAGCCAGTTGGGCACCGGCAAGGAAGATGATCATTGCGATGACTTTCGCAGCAACGGTCTCTGCTCTTTCGTGTCCATAAGGATGATCACGATCCGGTGGTTTGCTTGCAATGGCTGACGATACGTAGGTCACTACTGAAGTGGTGGCATCGAAAGAAGAATCCACACCATCCGCAAGGACCGCCATGCTGCCTGACAGAAACCCAACGGTGATCTTGACAACAGAAAGAACCCCGTTGGCGATCAGGCTGATAGCCGAAGCTCTGAAAGCAATGTGCTTACGATCTGTCAAAATCGATCCTCCTGGAGCGCTTGTTCATGAGGTCCTCGAAGAGTGATTCGAACTGGTAGACGTACATGAACCACTCCTTGTCGAGTAAAGTCATAAATGTACCTTACCCCCCTTTTTTCCTAGTTGATACGGGCCACGGCCCGTATCTTTTTATTTGAGGGCTACTGAAGTCCAAGGTTCGAGCAATACTCTATTGTCTGAACCATGAGCCGAACCTACGAGATTAACAATCTTGCCGCGACACTCGGCCCATACAGGAGCATCGCTGAAATTGTAAACCAGCGTCATTTGACGGGTTTCACTCTTGAGCGTCATATGTACACAGCCAGACTCTTCATACAGTGTCTCAACCCTTGCACACCTGATCCACGGATGGTCTCTTCTGAAAGCTACGATCCTCTTGTAGTTGGAAAAAAACGAATCCTTCCTGGACTTCTGTGTTTCATAGGATCGTCCCGTGTTTGGTCTGTTCTTGTCAACGGCCTTCCATTCGGTCTGGCCGGGTCCGAATCCGGACTCATACCAGGGGAAAGGCTCCAGCTGTTCCTCGTTGAATAACTCGTTATAGGTTCCTTCCATCCCGAGTTCTTCCCCGTAGAAAAGAAACGGTAGTCCCGGAACCCCCACCAAAACGCTCATCGCGAACAAGGCCAAGCTGTGATTCCCGCCAACAGATGTTACCAGCCTCGTCATGTCGTGGTTGGTCAGGAAGATGCCGGACTCGAAGCTTCTTGCATCATCAAAATAGTGAGGCATCGTTCCCCTGAAACCCTTCACAAACTTTGTTGCAGACTTTTCTTCGATTGCTTCCTTGACCACATATGAGAGAGGGAAATTGAACCCTATTCCGAATGTTGACGAGTAGTTCTCGACTGTTTCCCAATCGTCCCAGACTTCGCTGACGAATACTGCACCAGGGTTGATCTTCTTCGAGTGAGTTACCATATCTGCCCAGAACTCTATGTTTTTGTCATGCAGGTATTCACAGTTGCCTGATTCCCTGGAGAAGTCGAAGATGTGTTTTGCCGCATCAAATCTGAAGCCATCGAATCCAAGCGAAAGCCAGAATGTAAGAATCCTGCGCCCCTCTTGCCACAAGGAATCCGATTCGTAGTTGAGATCGGGACTTCCTGGCCCAAAAAGGCTGTAGTAAAAAGTGTCATTGATAGGCGTCCATACTTTCTGCTTGTCCCATGGACGCCGAGCCTGCAACCAAGATTTATTCTCCAGCCACAGGTACCAATGCAAATATGGTTTTTCTCCGTTCAGTGCCCTGAGGAACCATTCATGGTTTGTCGATGTATGATTCAGCGGAAGATCCAGAATAACCTTGAGATTGCGCTTGTGAGCTTCTGCCAGAAAGTGCCGTAGTTCTTTTATATCACCGTAGACGGAGTTAACATCATAGAAGTCTGTTACTGTGTAGCCATGATATGAGGGGGACGACATTATCGGGAGCAACCAGATGCCTTCCATTCCAAGCTCCTTCAGATAATCAAGTTTGGCTGTGGCTCCTTTCAGGTCACCTATTCCGTCCCCGTTGCCGTCGGCAAAGGAACGCAAGAATAGCTCATAGAACATAGTATCTCCTCCAGTCTTAATCAATATTACTTTGTTTCGGTCAGGTTGACGTTAAGCGAATGTGTTAAAATCCAGACGTTTGGGAGGTGTTCCTTTGTTCATCGAAGAACTGGTTGCAGAAGGAGAAAGAAGAAACGCCAGCGATATTCATATTACTTCGGGCAATCCCGTGGTCTACAGGATAGATGGCGAACTCGCCATTCAAAATGATCGCTTGATCGATTCAGCAGATTTCAACCACATCATCAGCGAACTCGAGGAGCTCAGCAGCGTATCCTTCAAAGACGGTAACAGGAAAGAAGTCGACTTCGCCTTCAGCTCAGGAATTTCCCGAATAAGAGGCAACTTCTTCTTCTCGTCGAAGACACCATCTTTTGCACTCAGAATGATTCCCAGGAAGATCAAGGGTGTAGAAGAGCTGGCACTCCCGGAGCTCTTCAAAGAATTCTGCACACCTGATAAGGGGCTTGTTCTTGTGGCTGGTCCCACGGGAAGCGGGAAGTCTACCACACTCGCTGCGCTCCTTGAACACATAAACATCACGAGGAAGGTTCATCTTATAACTATCGAGGATCCAGTAGAATACGTGTTTGAGCCGAGGAACACGCTCATTCACCAGAGACAGCTGGGAAGGGATACAGCATCGTTCGCAAATGGACTGAAATATTCGATGAGACAGGATCCTGACGTAATACTGGTTGGAGAAATGAGAGATCCCGAAACAATGGAGCTTGCTATGACTGCTGCAGAGACGGGGCACCTCGTGTTTTCAACGATCCATACCAATTCAGCAGCAACCACTCCAGAAAGAGTAGTAGGCTCTTTTCCTCCTCATCATCAGAATCAAATTGCAATGCAGCTTTCAAGCACCCTTATTGCCGTCATCTACCAGAGGCTTCTTAGAAAGAAGAGCGGTCCTGGCAGAATACCGATTCTCGAGATAATGATACTGACACAGGGCATAAGAAACCTGATTCGAGAGCAAAAGTTCCATCAGATCGAGTCCATGATGCAAGCGGGAGGAAAACAGGGAATGGTTACATTCGACGATGCGTTGATCAGGGCATTCAAGCAGGGACAGATTTCCGAAACCCAGGTGAAAGACTTCTCCAGAGACCCCAATTCAATCTCCAGGAGGCTCTTTTGATGGAACTGGACGGAATCATCGAAGTCTTTCGCGTTAACCAGAAAAGCATTGAGAAGCAGCTATCAGATCCTCGAACGAAAGACGACCCTGAAAAGCTGGCTGAACTGGGGAAAAAACACGCTCATATGACACAGGTTATTGAGCTCTTCGAGTCTATAGAAGCAAAGAAAAAAGAACTGACCGGTTGGGAAGAACTGCTTACCGAATCAGAGGATGATGAGAAAAGCTTCATCGAGCAATCGGTGAACGATCTCAAGGATCAGATTCGCAGACTTGAAATGGAATTGCTGCTTAGGCTTTTACCCGAAGCATCGTCACGGAAAAACATAATCGGTGAAATTCGTCCTGGCACGGGGGGAGAAGAAGCAGCCCTTTTCGCCATGGACTTGTTCAAGCTGTACATGAGATTTGCCGAGCGAAACAGCTGGAAGTTTGACTTAATCGAGATGAGCGAGACAGATCTTGGAGGCATAAGGGAAGTAGTCTTCTCCGTAAGAGGCCAGGACGTCTATAGCAAGATGAAATACGAGAGTGGTGTTCACAGGGTCCAGAGAGTACCTTCAACTGAATCAGGAGGAAGAATCCACACCTCCACTGTATCGGTAGCGATTCTCACCGAAGCTTCAGAAGTTGATGTGAAGCTTGATCCGGCCGAACTAAGAATCGATACTTTCAGATCCTCTGGAGCGGGTGGGCAACATGTCAACAAGACTGAATCTGCTGTCAGGGTTACACATATCCCGACCGGGCTTACAGTAGTTGTCCAGAAAGACCGTTCCCAACACCAAAACAAGGCCAGGGCTCTCCAGATACTTCGGGCCAAACTCAACAAGATCTATGAAGACGAGAAACAGCAGAAGACACGCGAGAAAAGGAGGTCACAGATTGGTACAGCCGAAAGAAGCGAGAAGATAAGGACGTACAATTTCCCTCAGAACAGGGTAACCGACCACAGAATAAACTTTACAACCTACCGTCTGCCCGAAGTGTTCGAAGGATTCCTTGACGAGCTTGTAATGAGACTGACGGAAGCCGACATTGCCGAGAGACTTGAAGAAATCAAGTCTTCAGGCTACGCGATGAATGTCTGACAGCTTATTCACGTCTCCTGAACAGGTCAGTGCGGTCCTCATCCTTCACGAACCTCATATACCTGTGTTTGGCAGGTTCTGCCATGCGAAAAAGAATGCTCTCAAGGTCGCTATGTTCTAGCTCAGATATCAGCTTGTTTCCAAGTGGTCTTTCAAATCTGAAGGGCGGATCAGTCTCGGGGCAGAATTCTATGTACTCTATATCCCGCTGAGTTATCTCTGGGACCACGGTCTTCAAAAAAGTATGTGTGAAATCGATGAATGTATCTCCAACTTCAGTGGGCGTCTTCGCAATGCTGAGTTTCTCCCTGTACTCGGATTCGATCTTCTTGAATTCCTTAATATGAGAGATCTTGTCTTCTCTACCCATGAGACACCTCCTAGAATCTTTTTACATAACTGTTTACAAGGCTCAACGCAGAGATCACAGCAGTCTCGACTCTGAGAATCCTCGATCCCATCGATACGGGAACTGCAGAAGCTCCTAGCAACCTCTTCTCTTTCTGGGAGAAGCCACCTTCCGGTCCGACAACGATACTGATCGTGCTGCTTCTGGACACCCTATCACTGATTGATTTCAAGGATACTCCTTCTATGTCCAGAAGAAGGACCAGGGAATCAGCAGCAAGGTCCCTTGTGAAAGTGAAAATCCATTCCAGTGCGGGGACATATGGGTTCAGAGACTGTTTTGCCGCATCTCTAAGGACTTTCATGCACTTGTCAAGAGAGTTTTCCGTCTTCTTCACAGCTGAATTGTCAGCTTGAAAAACGACAATCTTGTCTACTCCGAGTTCAGTTGACTTTTCGAGGATCAACCTGAGTCGCTTCCACCTGGTTGCCCCTACCCATATGGTCAGGTGGTACTCATCGCGATCAACGTGTCTTTTTGATAGTACTATACCCTTGCTCCGAGTATCTCCTATCTCTTCCAGCACGAAATCTACGAGATTGCCTTGTCCGTCCAATCCTAGCAGACGGTTTCCTGATCGTACCCGAGTGACTCTGAGATGTCTTGTCTCGTATTCATCGAGAATGACCGTGTCGTTTTGTAGTTCAACGAAGAATGCGTTGGGCAACTAGCCGATTACCTCTGCACCCACCAGAGGAACGAGTGCATCCGGAATCCTGATACTCCCGTCCTTTCTCTGGAAGCTTTCCACAATCGCAACCAGGGCCCTCCCAACAGCGATTCCAGAGCCGTTCAGTGCATGAACAAATCTGGGTTTGCTGCCTCCATCGCGATAACGTATGTTTGATCTCCTTGCCTGGAAGTCAGTCGTATTACTGCAAGAGGAGATTTCTTTGTATGCGTTGTAAGAAGGCAACCAGACTTCCAGATCGTATGTCTTCGAAGACGCAAATCCCAGATCAGCTGTACAGAGCTGCACAACTCTGTAAGGAAGTTCCAGTCTGCGCAAGACCTCTTCTGCATCAGCAGTAAGCTTTTCCAGCGCGTCCTGAGAATCTTCAGGGAGTGTAAACCAAACGAGCTCTACCTTGTCAAACTGGTGTACCCTTATCATTCCTCTGACATCTTTTCCGTAGCTACCGGCCTCGCGCCGGTAACAGGGAGTATATGAAGCGTACTTGAGTGGTAAACTCGTCTTTTCGATTATCTCGTCTGCATGCTGAGCGACAAGAGGGACTTCTGCGGTCGGGATTAGAAAGAGGTCGTCGGGCTGTGTGTTATACAGTTCCTCCTCAAACTTGGGCAGCTGTCCTGAAGCCAGCATTGTTTCACGCTTTACGAGGTGAGGAAGTGAGACTTCCTGATAGTGGTGTTCTTTAACATGTAAATCAAGCATGAAATTAATCAATGCTCTGGAAAGTGTTGCAATCTGTCCTCTCAAAAGGCCAAACCTGGCACCACTGAGCTTGGCTGCTCGTTCAAAATCCATCATCCCGGTTTTCGGACCTAGTTCCCAATGAGGTAGTGGTTCAAAATTGAAGACGGGAACTTCTCCCCACTTCCGCAACTCGACATTGTCGGATTCATCGTCCCCGAGGGGAACAGAATCATCGGGGATGTTGGGAATCTGCAGAAGGTTTAGACGCAATTCTTCTTCAAACTCTCGAGCTCTTGCATCTCCTTTTTTCACAAGATCAGAAACCTCTTTTGCTCTCTCGAGAAGTTCCAAGACCCTGTCTTGCTGCCCGGAGGCTTTTGCTCGTGCAATATCCGATGAAAGAGAATTCCGCTCAGCTTTCAGGCGATTCATCTGCGTAAGATGGTCCCTCAGGGACTCGTCCAGCTGCAAAGTCTCATTGATCAGGGTATCAGAAACTTGACGCTCTTTCAGCGCCCTTCGCACTATGTCGGGATTCTCTCTCAAAGCCTTGATATCAAACAAGATCAATCATCCTCAAGGATTATCTCCATTTCAACCGTTTTTCCTTCGAAGCTGTCATCATCAGTGTTGTATATCAGTTCCGAGGCTCGTATAGTCCTGTTGTTCTTGTGATCTATCACCAGTACTTGTCCTATCAGGACCATCAGAGAATCCTCACTGTAATACTCAAACCTCAGAGCCGTTATCTCCATTTCGTCCCTGTAAAGGATAAACAGCGGTTTGAAATCAGGACTGTCTTCAGGAAGGGCTGTACCGAGGTAAGATTCCTTATTCAGGTCAAATTCCAGGCTGTCGGCATCGTTTATTATGATTTTGCCTTCACGACCGGTTTCAACGAACTCTGCTGAGACTTCATGACGCATGATCCCGGTAGATGTCTCCATATTATAGTCCAGAAATAGTGAATCAGCAGTGCCCGTCGAGAATATCGCGTTCGTCACTCCTGTTGCTATGAACCTTTCCCAGCGGTTGCCCACCGCAGAAAGCTCAGCCTTTTCGGTCACGACAGTCATATCGCCTTCTCTTTCGATGTAAACGTTGCCTTCAAGATTGATCAGCTCACTGGATCCCTTGATGTTATCTGCACGGATTCTCAACGTTGTTGAGCCGAAAACAGCCAGGCTTACGACAATCAAAAACAGAACAAGAATAGCTCTTTTCATCTTCTTCCTCCTATCAGATTTGAATCATCGAAGTTCTCCTGCATGGCTTCCAGCAGTTCGCGGAGAAGCTTCTCGTAGTCTTGTGGTTTTGATGTACCGGTTTGCTTCAGCACCTTCTGAAGGAACCCCACCCTTCGTTTGATAACACTTTCGACCAGGACCTCACCCGACGGAGACAGCTTTATCATGAAAGATCTTCTATCCTTTGGAGAACGCTGCTTTCGAACAAAGTCACTGTCCATAAGTCTCCGCACGAGTCCGGTCGTGGTGCTCTTTGTGATACCCAGAACACTGCTGATATCACTCATCCGCTTCTCACCGCGAAAATAGAGGATTTGCAGTACGTC